>CAINEY010000001.1 GCA_903847945.1 uncultured bacterium
AAACCCGTGAAGAACAGGGACATCGCCAACAGTTTCTTCGCGGAGAAGCGATCACTCAGGATACCGCTGGGGATGTATCCGAAGACGAAGACCCAACCCAACACCGTATACATGGAATTGAGTTGCGCATTCGACATATTGAAGACTTGCAGGATGGTTTCCTGATAGTTACTCTTCAAATAAATGAGCGGATAAATCGACCCGGCAGCTAAAACAACCAATAAGAACTGAAAATACTTTCTGAACTTTTCTTGGCTCATAGGCCCTCCTTGTGTATTACACTTCACGTGGCGTTGCGGTATCGACTTTCCCCAGTCAGTAGTTCGTCTTGTCCAACGAGTGCGTGGCTCAGCGTGAAGCAATAACCGAAATTACTTCTGATACTTCTTGCCGTCTTCCTGCGGGAAGATGGTTCCGAAATTCATGATGCCGTTGGGATCAAAGGCTTTCTTGAGCGTTTCCAGCATGTAGTAGGCACTGCCGTGTTCTTCTTTGGTCCATTCGTTGCGGTATTTCCCGATGCCGTGGTGATGGCACATGGAGCCGCCCAGTTTAAGGGTTTCTTCAACGATGATGGTCTGCAGCGGGTGATGATAGATGCGCAGTTCATCTTCCGGGTTGCAGTGGATCTTGTAGTTGTACACGAAGTACATGTTGGTGCCGTTGATGTAGCTGTGCGAGGAATGTCCGCCCAACAGGGTCAGATCTTTGGCGCGCGGGAATTCCGTGCGGATGCGACGCATCACGTTGTTGTAGATGAGGGGGATGGTTTCCCAGTCGGCGGAGATCTCGGTGGTAAAGCCGGCATGGTAATCCTGTTCTTTCATGCCTTCGATTTCATCATCGATGTCCTTTTGGGACCAATTGAGGTGATTGAACCAGTCTTCGATCAGTTTGGAGTCGACTTTTTTCAGGATTCCGGCGGAGAATTTCTCAACTGCGGCTTCGATGCCTTTACCGGTCGCAGCGACGATGTCTGCATTGCCTTCCGCCATGAAGATCAGGACGCATTTGCCGTCATGGAAATGGTAGAAGTGTTGACCGGCATCGCCTTCGGAATAGACGCGAGCGACGGACGGACGATATCCGTTGACCATGACTTCACGTAAGATGGAGATTCCGGTTTCCACATCTTTGATGAGGTAACCGTAGAAGGCATTGTTTTGCGGGAAATATTTGAAGAGTTTGACCGTGACTTCGGTGATGTAACACAGCGTGCCTTCATTGCCGATGGCGATGTGACGGATATCCGGACCGCCGGCACGACGGGAAACATTCTTAATGCGAGCGATGTGGCCGTTGGGGAACACGCATTCCAGACCGACAACCATATCTTCAATACCGCCGTAGAGCGTCGAGAACTGACCGATACTGCGGGTTGAGACGAGACCGCCGAACTTAGCTACCGGTTTGGATTGCGGGGAGTGTCCTGTGGTGAAGCCCATTTCTCGCACGACGTCTTCAAGCTGCTGAAGCGGAACACCGGCTTGAACCGTCGCTTGCATGTTGTAATAGTCGACTTTGAGGATCTTATCCAAGTACAAGGCATCGATGACCAGCGTCAATTCCTTCCAGTTTTCCAAGCCGCCTTCCGTGGCGGTCTTTCCACCGCGCGGGATCACATTGATGCCGTTTTCGTTGCAGAATTTTAATAAACGGCTGACCTCATGAACGGACTTTGGATACACGATGGCCACCGGTTGAGGTACATTGAGCACTTTGCGGACTTTGGCGTATTTTTTATACCGGTCTGCGGATGCGTCATACAAATCATCCGGATTGGTATTGATTTGATCGGCACTGAGCATTTTCTTGATTTCAGCCAACAACGTTTCGCGGTTCATACAGGTCTCCTTTTTGCAATTTGAAGCGAACATCAACCCGTTACGGTTGAATACGCTTACATCATAAAGACCCATTTTTTCTCTGTCAAGATAATTTTCTATTATTTTTTGTTTATATTTATATTATCGGAATATTTTCCTATATTTTCCGAATTTTTTCCACTTTAGGCCGTTGACGCCTCCAAAATGTGATAAGATGAACCTGACCTTACAGGGTGGTAAATGCATGATTAATCTCGATTTAAGCCGTCTGAATCCGCTAGAGCTGTCGATCTACCGTACTATTTTTACCTATGCTGAAACGCACACTGACCTCAACATCACCAAAGCTGCGACGATCAGTGGGTGTTCGATCTCCAAAGTTTCCAAACTTTCCAAAAAGCTGGGTTTCAAGAACTTTAAGCAATACTTGGATTTCATTTATGGCCGGGAACTGGAAGTTCAACCCGTCAGCGGCGAACTCGAACGTTTATCGAAATTTATCGAGGATTTCGATCCGAAACTCGTGGATGATTTCATTACGATGATGAATCAACACGACAAGATCATTCTCTTCGGATACGGTCCCTCTTTTATTGTCGCCCAGTATTTCGAATACAAACTGCGCATCTTCTCTACCAAATTCGTGATCGCTTTACCGGACGATCTCTCAGTGACGACCATGGTGGACAATTCGACCCTCTTGGTGATCTTCACCACGACCGGGACCTTCCGATCCTTCGAGAGTGTCTACAAGACCGCCCAAAGTAAAGGCTGCGAAGTGTTGGTAGTGGCCGAAGAATACAATCCGGCCCTCATCAGTGCCTGCGATAAAATGTTCTGGCTCTCCAAGTTTCCTCAACCGGCTTCCCTTCAACCTCACGAGAAATCCCGGGCCGTCTTCTTTATCTACATCGAAGAGATCATCCGCAAGCTGATCACTTCCGCACAATCCCTTAAATAACCCAGATTTGCCTTGCTCATCAATAGTGTGGAATATTTTCCACACTTTTCTTTTTATACAAATAAGCATAGAAAATTATCTTGACAACGCTTACATTTTTGTTTTAGGATGTAAGCGTCAGTGACTCCGATCGCAAACCAGGGGTTTTTAACGGACTTGTCACCCGTTATGGCGGATCCCGGTTTGTTCCCCAGGGTTGGATAGCTTGACTCCGCTTATCGAACAATGCTCGTTTCAACGAAAGGAAATGACATGAGTCAGGAAAAACTCAAAAAGTATTTTCAGCTTCTCCTGGTCGTCCTCGCAGCGGGATCAATCTATCCGTTGATCTTCCTCAAAACGAATTATCAGGAAACGATACTCCAGGTCTTCAACATGACCTTACCGCAGCTCAACACGATGTATTCGGTGTTGGGTCTGGTGTTTGTCTTCGGGTATGCGCCCAGCGGATTTCTCAGTGACCGGTTCTCGGCCCGTAATCTGTTGGCCATTTCCCTGCTGTTTACGGGTTTAGGTGGTTTGTGGTTTGCCATGGTCCCCGACTACAATCAAGTCGTCTTGATCTTTGGATTGTGGGGCTTCTTCTCGGTATTCACCTTCTGGAGTGCCCACATGAAAGTGGTCAAACTCTTAGCAACGGATGCCGAACAAGGCAAGTTCTTTGGGATCCTGGATGGTGGTCGCGGTCTCGTCGAAGCCATTCTGGCCTCTCTGGCCCTCTTCATCTTCTCGTCCATCTTAGGCACTAGCCTGGACTTAGCCGATAAACGTGAAGCCTTGATCGCCGTTATCTACATGTATTCGGCCATGCTCTTGATCACAGCGGTTCTGGTCATGCTGTTTGTTCAGGATGATAAAAAAATCGCCAAATCCGGCGACAAAGCCGATGCCTTTAAATGGGAATACGTGTGGACCCTCTTCAAAAACAAACACGTTTACCTCCACGGTTTCATTATCTTCATGGGCTATGTGGTCTTCTGGACCGTATATTATCTGGGTGGATTCCTGGAATCCAACATCGGTCTCAATCCGGTCAATGTCGCCTCCATCATGGTTGTGGTGTTGTGGATGCGTCCGGTGGGTGGATTTATCGGCGGTTTCTTGGCCGATCGCTTCGGTCGCACCACCATTCAGATCATCGCCCTGGTGATCGCCAGTTCCTGTCTGATCGCCGCAGCCCTCTTGCCGCCGTCCTTGGGACAAGTGGTGTTCTTCCCGTTGATGGTTGTCTTGGGCATCTTCTTCTACGTCATTCGCGGAACCTATTGGTCGCTGTTGGGGGATTACCCCTTGGAATCCTTCATCTTGGGTACAGCCATCGGGGTGGTCTCCTTCATCGGTTATCTGCCGGATGTGCTGATTCCCATCGTGAATACCTTCCTGTGGAACACGTTTGGTCCCGAAGGCGGCTACAACGCGTACTTCATCGTCAGTGCCTTGTGTGGGTTTGTGGGTGTGCTCATCGTTTGGGCCTTCAAAACAGTTACAGCTAAGAAAAAATAAAACCTGTCTCATCGACAGGTTTTTAATCCCCGAGTTTTCCGACAACCGGAAGATCGTCCAAGACGCCTTTCCCGTGAGGTGACGTCAGAATGGCACTGCTGGCATCCGTTCCAGCCACGATCCCGTTATGAGTTCCTCCGGTCCATGCGCCAATGTCACTGACATCGTACACCAAGCCATCTATGGCAATGTACGCCTTCGCCCCGTTTTGGCCGTTGTATTGCGACAACGCTTCCAACGTAAACGTCCGGAGTTCATCGCTGGGATTTCCAACGGGATCTTCCTGGACTAAGGTTCCGACAATGCGCAGGTTCTTCAGGACACTGCGTCCGTGAGGCGCTTGGTCGATAAAAGCCGTTGCATCCGTCCCTGCCGTGATTCCATTGTGAACACCGCCTTTCCATTCCCCGATGCGACTCACGTCATACACGTTGCCATCCACGGCGATGTAGGCTTTGGCTCCGTTTTGGCCATCGTATTGGGCCAATTCCGCGAGGGTAAAGGTTTGAGGTTCAGGGCTCGAACAGGCACTCAAGCCTGAGAGGATCAATACGACGATAAGTAGACTTAATAAACGAGTTTTCAACTGTTTTTTCACCATGGCGACATTGTGCCTTAAGTGAGTTTTCAAATCAAGTCAGATGCCTGTTGGTATAATGGAAGTACGAGGTGTACCATGGACAACTATAAATCAACGATTGATGCCTGTGCCGATTACCTGAAATCCCGCATCATCACCCCTCCTGAGATTGGACTGATCTTAGGCACCGGACTGGGCCAACTGGCCGATCAGATCGAGAATCCTCAGATCTTTCCTTACAGTGAACTTCCCCATTTCCCCACATCCACCGTGGTCGGGCACAAGGGTCAATTGGTTATTGGAACGTTACACGGTAAAGCCGTCGCTATGCTTCAAGGCCGGTTCCATTATTACGAAGGCTACTCGCTCAAGGAAGTCGTTTTCCCGGTGTATGTGCTTAAGGCTTTAGGGGTCAAAACCCTGATTGTCACCAATGCTTGTGGTGGGATGAACACCGCCTATCAACCCGGCGACATCGTGCTCATCAACGATTTCATCAACACGGCCTTCACCAATCCCCTTATCGGACCCAATGATGATGAACTGGGACCGCGCTTTCCGGACATGAGTGAACCCTACAAGAAATCCCTGATCGACTTAGCTTTGAGCGTCGATAAGCATCTTCCTCAAGGGGTGTATTGCTGGTTCAGCGGGCCGTATTATGAAACCGCAGCCGAAATTCGGGCTTTCCGCATCTTGGGCGGCGATCTGGTGGGGATGAGCACCGTCCCGGAAACCATCGCAGCCAATCATTGCGGCATGTCGGTATTAGCCTTCGCTGTCGTCACCAACATGGCTACGGGCATTCAAACCGTCAAACACGACCATCACCGGGTCGTTCAAATGGCCAATCTAGCCGCCATTCGTTTAGAAAAGATCCTCATTGATCTTTTACCTAAACTGCCATGAAAAAGATCATGATCATCGGAGGAACGGGCATCATCTCCACCTCCCTCACCCAGGCCTTGGCTAACGATCCGCTCGTGGAACTCACGATCCTTAATCGTGGGCATCATCCGGAGAAGTTACCGGCCAACGTTGAAGTGCTTTGCGCCGACATCAACGACACGGTTACCGTTCAAACTTTACTGGGCGATCGCAAGTTCGATGCGGTTGCGGACTTCGTGCTCTTCAAACCCGAACAAGCCACAGCCCGCATCGCTCTCTTTAAAGGCCGTACCCGTCAGTTCCTCTTCATCAGTACGGTCGCTTGCCTTAACCATGAACTCTCGCCGATCACCAACGAGTTGACCCCACGCGGCAATCGCTTCAGCACCTATGGTCAAAACAAAGCTGCTGCTGAACTGGTCTTCCTGGAGGCCTATCAGGAGTTTGCCTTTCCGGTGACGATCATACGTCCGTCTCAAACCACCAACGATGAACACATTCCAGTTTCCGTCAAAGGCAAGACGATCTGGTCGGTGGTCAAACGCATCAAGGATGGTAAACCCGTGATCATCCACGGGGATGGGCAATCCCTATGGGCGACAACTCACGCCGAGGATTTCGCCCGAGGTTTCATCCCGCTGATCAATCATCCTCAAGCCATCGGTGAAATCATTCAACTCATCAACCCGACCCCGCACACCTGGCTTCAGGTCTACACGACCCTCGCAGAACTGATGCAGGTCGAACTGCATCCGGTATTTATTCCCAGCGATGTCTTGGCGAAGAGTCAGCGCTATGACCTCTACAGCACCATCCAGGGCGATAAGACGTTTTCAAACATCTACGACATTTCCAAACTCAAACGCTTCGTCCCGGACTTCAAACCGCAAATCACCTTGCGTGACGGTTTAGCGCGTTACTTACGCAACGTTTCAGATCATCCTGAACTCCAGGTGGACGATCCGGAGTTTGACGCCTGGTGTGATGCGGTTTGTGCAGCGTACGCTAACGTCGCATTGCCTAAAATACTGTAAAAAAGACCTGCCTTAAGGCAGGTCTTAATACGTGATCGTCACATCGATCAAAACAGCCGAGGAGGTGATGACTCCGGGATCCAGCGATTGAGTCACCTGGATTGTCTCTGAATCCGGATCATCGGTCACCGAGATTCGGATCGTGGCATTGGCCGCTTTGGCACTGCTGAGTAAGGCGTTGTAAGTCTCGACCCAATTCGATTTGACCGACAAGGTGAAGTCCGGGACTTCGACCAGCGATCCCAGTGAGACAACGACGTCCAGGGTCGATCCAATAGGGACCGATGCATCACTGACACTGACGGCGATGATCCGGTTGACACTGACGGAAGTGGAGTATTGTTCCGTGATTGATAAACTCAGATTCGCACCCTGCGCATTAAGCCCCTCGATGGTCGATCTTAACTGAAGCAACGATTGATTGACATAGTTGCCCACGTTGACCTCACCGCCCAGGGAATAAACCACTGTAAGCTTAGTTTGAGTTTCTACCGTCGATCCGCTCTTGAGACTCTGCGAAATCATCGTCTGACTGGGCAGACTGGAGTATCGACTTTCAACTGTCAATGCGATGTTTTCGCTTGAAGCCCAGGTTTTTGCTGCTTCCGGCGTCATCGAGGAGAAGTCCGGAATCTTGACCGGAGCACCAGCCGAATACTCCAACACCAGACTGGTGTCCTGCGATAGCGTACTGCCTTCGCTTAGCGATTGACTAATCAACTTCTCTTTGGCGACCAAGTAACTGAACGAGCGCCGGATCACCACGTCGACCCCATTGTCGTCGCCCCAGGCTTCTGCGGCATCCGCACTTATCGAACTGAAATCTAAAACAGTCAGAATCACCGGTTCGGATTGAGTGGAGATCGTAATCACCACGGAATCACTGCGCAACCATTCACCGTCCTCCGGGTCAAGTGCAATGTCGACCACGGTACCCGGCACACAAGCATCATCGATCACGGTCACAAACGTAAAGTTCTCAACAGCATGCTCGTCCAACCAGGCGATGACATCCGTCTTGGTCGTGAGGGCTCTGAGGGCTTCCAAATCCAGGACTTCCATCGGATCCGGGCCTAAGGAAACGGTCAACTCCAACACATCCCCTAACGACATGGATGTTCCACTGGCCAACGCCTGTACAAGCACGATGTCAGCCGGGTCGGTGGCATATTGCCCATCCAAGACCAGTTGGACATCATAACGTTGTGCCCAAGTAGCGGCATCGGTGAGGGTCCATCCGGTCATATCGGGAACGATCAGTTTAGGCTGATTCAAAAACCACACCAGTCCACCGATGATCACTATCCCGGGGATTGCAAACCACCTGATGTTGAAAGGTTTCCGTTTAACGAGCACAAACGATTCAGGCTGGTAACTCTCCGGTTTTTCTTCCGGAGGAGTTAATGATTTCAGGAAATCATCCGGCATAAGTGGCTCCTTTGGACTGTTCAATCAGCTTCCCGTCTTTTAATCGCAATTGAACATCGCTGGTTTTTGCGACTTCATCGCTGTGAGTCACGATGATCACACAGACGCCATGGGTATCCGCCAGAGATTTGAAAATACGCACGATTTCTTTTTGAGTAGCCGTATCCAGATTGCCTGTGGGTTCATCAGCTAGGATCAGTTTCACATTGGTAGCTAAGGCACGGGCAATGGCGACGCGTTGTTGTTCACCCCCGGAGAGGGTCGATACCGGGCGTTTCGCTTTCGATTCCACGATGCCAAAGCGTTCTAGCAACTTCATCGCTGTGCCGGATTTGTCTTCCGGCAAGTCATTTTCCGTGATGTGCATCACGTTCAACACATTCTGATGGGCATTGAGATACGGAATCAGATTGAACTGTTGGAAGACGATGGCCTGATGGTTGCGCCGATATGTCGAGTAGCCGATGTCATCCAGGGATTTTCCGTCGAAACGGATGGTTCCTCCCTGCGTTTTCTCCAGGGCCCCCATCAGCGAAAGGAGGGTGGTTTTTCCGCTGCCGGAAGGGCCCAGAATCGTATAGAAGGTTCCGGCTTTAAAATCATATGAGAGGTCATCGAGAATGACGCGACGTTTAGATCCGTCAATGTAACCGTAATTGAGGTTTTCGAGGCTGAGTAGTGTTGTCATGGGGAGCTCCTATCCGTTATTGGTCAAAATCTGCTTGGGATTAAATCGGGTGACATACAAAGCCGGAATCGCAACGCTGATCATGGCCACCAGTAAGCCTGCACCGAAGAACTGAATCAAGACGAGGGGATCGAGTTTGACGTCCACTTCCGGGGCATCGATCGTCTCTGTCGGCACGGTGACTTTTGATCCCTTGCCTTGCGGTACTACAGTCTCCACCGTGGGTTCCGGCGTTAAGAAGACATCCAGAGTCTGTGTACTGATGGTTTGACCGATCTGAATGCCGCTGAAGACCGATAACGTAAACGCCATCACAGCAATCAACACTGTTTCAACAATGAACTGCGTCACGATCTTGGCTTTACTTTCGCCGATCGCCAACAAGATTCCGATCTCATTTTTACGTTGGTTGATGGTCAGCGCCGTAATTAGGGAAAGAATCAACGCTCCGGCGATCACAACGATCCAGACCATGACCGAACTGAGATCTCCTAACGTCTCGATCGGTCCGGCTAAGGTCTCATAGACATCATCGTTGGCGTCGATGGTCCCGTACGTCAACGGAATCAATCCTTCGATCGCCGCCATGTAGTCGGTCA
Source organism: uncultured bacterium (assembly GCA_903847945.1). GTDB lineage: Bacteria > Bacillota_I > Bacilli_A > Erysipelotrichales > Erysipelotrichaceae > UBA2212. The sequence continues at coordinate 9,508 of CAINEY010000001.1, forward strand.
CGTGGATCGGATCATCCAGGGTGATCACGGCTTTGCTCAAGATGATCTGATCGATCTCCTCAGTACTGAGTCCCATCGTGACCAACGTGTTAAACGGAGTATACAGACGGTTTTGTGCCAACAAGGAACTCGGTGTCGAACTGAGAGTCCGATCATCCACCACTTCTTGGGTGGTGTAGATCCCGATGATTTCATACGTCATCGCCACCTGCTCATAACCGTCGGTGGTCGGATAGACCGTCATGGTGTCGCCAACGATCCATCCGTTCAGATCAGCCAAGGTTTGTTCGATCAGCACCACCGGTGCGCCTTGATCGATTTCATCCTGGGTCGCAAAGCGACCTTCGGCCAAAACCGCCAATTCATCGCTAAAATCACTGGGTTCAGGACGCGAGAAGGTCCTGAAACTGATGTCCCCGTTGTCTTCATAGGTCCCCAGGATGATTTTGCTGCCACCGCTGGAGGAAGTGGAGGTCGTTGCAGTGACGGTGACCGTGTACGGAGTCAACGTCTCCGATGTGGCTTCATAACTGGCCACATAATCCACGGAACTCACATATTCAGAGTTCAGGAGCAGATTCGCATTGGAGACCAACGGAATCCCGGGCAGTGTGGTTTTATCCACAGTTGCATCGATCAATCCGTTGCGGTAATCGGTATTCAGTTGGGAGGAGTTAACGGTATAAACCACATCTGCACCGATTTCTTGACGAGTCAGAACCGTCGCGGTTTCTGTCGCCTTTTGAATGGATAAGCCAGCCAACACAATGTTGGCAATCAGGAAAAATAAGACAGACAGTAAGATTGTTTTCGACTTCTGTTTTTTCAAATAAGCAACCGCTCGAGTCAGAAAGTACATGGGCAAATGCCTCCTTCGCCACTACTCTACTTGGGAAGTGTGTGTTTTATATGTCGAAAATCACACAATTGTGTAAAACCAAACAACACATTTAAACTCAATCACATTCACTCATATTCACTCATCTTTCACACAAATCACGTCAAAAAGTGATTGACAAAGCGGCTACATGTGGTAATATGGGCTCATAGTTAATCACTAACGCTCATTTCCGCTCATAAACAACCATGGAGGTGCTTATGTTCAAACTGGACCGCATCATGCTGAAATGCCCCGCAACCACCCGGAATGACGTCATTACCACCTTGGCTGCCCACGCGCAGTCCATCGGCTTGGTCAATGACCGCACCGCATACCAAAACTCGGTCTTCCATCGTGAAAGCGAATTCTCGACCGGCGTCGGGTATGGCATCGCCATCCCTCACGGAAAATCTGAAGGCGTCAATGAAGCCTTCGTGCTCTTCGCCAAAGTCAATCAGGTTGAATGGAACGCCTTTGACGGGCAACCCGTAGATCTCGTCTTTCAAATCGGTGTTCCGGCCAGTGATGCCGGAGAAACGCATTTACGCTTGTTGGCAACCCTTTCACGCAAACTCATGAACGATGATTTCCGAGCCTCAATCCGTCAGGCAGAGGATCAACACGCATTGCTGGCCCTGTTTGAGGCCAACGGGTTGGTCTAAAATGCTGGCAGCAGAACGACGTCACAAGATTCTAGATGCTTTGCGCATCAATCAGGCTATCTCGGTCGCTGAACTGTGTCAGGTACTTGAAGCCTCTGAAGCCACCATCCGTCGAGATCTGACCCAGTTGGAAGCTGAAGGCAAATTGGAGCGTACACATGGCGGAGCGCTAGTCAACGATACCCGATTATCCGGTGAAGATCCTTTGGCTCAAAAAGAGACCCTCTACCGCGATGAGAAACACGAAATTGCGGTCAAAGCGTATGAAACCTTGGTCGAAGGCGATTCTCTGGTGATGGATGGCGGAACAACCACGCTGGAACTTTCCAAACTCATCGGCAAATCCAACCTGAAATTGACTATCATCACCAACTCCACGATCGTCTTCAAAGAATTGGTTTCCAACCCTAATCTGGACCTCTACATGGTGGGCGGTAAAGTGCGTCCCAACACGTTGGCTGCCGTCGGCACCATCGCGCTTGAACAACTGTCCCGATTCAATGTCGAGAAAGCCTTTATCGGAACCAACGGCATCGCCTTGGATGCCGGGTTCACCACCAGTGATCTGGATGAAGCTTTGATCAAGACCGCCATGTTGGAACGAGCCAAAACCCGTTATATCCTGGCTGATCACTCCAAGTTCCATAAAGTCTACCTGAATACCTTTGCCCCGCTTTCCAAAGTCGACGTCCTGATCACGGATAAACTGGCCGATCCCAACCTTATCCAAAGCATCATCAGTGCCTATGAGTTGGAGATCCTCCAATGATCACGACCGTCACCTTCAATCCGGCTATCGATAAAACCATTACCGTACCCTCTTTTACCCCCGGCGCTGTCAATCGTGTGCTAAGCGGAGTGGAAACACTCGGCGGTAAAGGCATCAATGTGGCTAAAGTGCTCACACTCCTCCATCAACCGTCGACCGCCATCGGCTTCATCGGCGAACGCAATTATGCTTTCGTCCAGAACTTGATCAAACAAGAAAACCTACTAACTGACTTCATCTTGGTGGATGCTCCCACACGAACCAACACCAAGATCATCGATCCCATCCATCACATCACCACGGATGTGAATGAACAAGGATTCATGGTCAATGAAACCCAGGTCGACCAAATGACCTTATTGATCAATCGCTATGCCAAACGCAGCGAAGTCATGGTATTCTCCGGATCGGTGTGCAAAGGGATCAGTCCTTACGAGTTTAAAACGCTGCTATCCTTAGCGTCATCCATCACCAAAGTCGTGTTGGATGCGGAAGGCGAGATCTTGCGCGAAGGGCTCAAAGCATCCCCGTTTCTGATCAAACCCAATATCCACGAACTGGAAGCCTTGTTGCAAACCACCTTCACCTCGGATGTTGATATCGTCAAAGCCGTCAAAAGCCTGTTGAAAGAGTACCACATCACGTATGCTCTGATCTCCATGGGTGAAAACGGATCGTTATTGATCAGTTCGGATTTGGCCTTAAAAGCCGGAATCTTACCCGTCGAGCCTGTTTCCACCGTAGGTGCCGGAGACAGCATGGTGGCTGGATTCCTCAGTGCTTACCTGAAGACTCACGATCCACGCGTTGCCCTGCAACACGCAGCTTGCATTGGTTCATTGGCCGTTGCCAGCATCACCACCGAAGCCATCCAGCGCGTCAACATTGACGCCTTAGCCACTACTATTACCGTGACGGAAGTCACACTCGGCTAATCGCCCAGGAGCCCCTATGAAAATTCTTGGAGTCACCGCCTGTCCAACCGGCATTGCCCATACCTACATGGCCGCTGAAGCCATCGAATCGGCCGCTAAGAAAGCCGGTTATGATGTCAAAGTCGAAACCCGCGGATCCGTCGGCGTTGAGAACGGATTAACGGATAAAGAGATCGCCGAAGCGGAATTCATTATTTTGGCCTGCGATACAACTGTCCCCATGGAACGCTTTCACGGGAAGAAAGTCTTGAGTACCGGCGTCAGTGAAGCCATCAAAAACGCCGCAGGTTTGATCGAGAAGGCCAAAGAAGCTCCGGTGTATTCCGCCGGGGAACCGGAAGTCAAGGTCGTCAAAGAGAATGCCGAGGGCGAAAAGAAATCGTTCTTCGGAAATCTGTTTAAGAAGTAAAGTTGGTTCTGACATCGGAAACACTGAAAAGTTCGCTGCAGCACTTTTAAGTCGCCCTGATGAGGAATAAATGACCTAAAAAGGAGAGAAAATATGAAGAGTAATGCGATCTACAAGCATTTGATGAGCGGCGTCTCATTCATGATTCCGTTTGTCGTCGCCGGGGGGATTGCCATCGCGTTCAGTTTCGCGTTTGGTTATGACGCCTTTAAGACCGCTGGTACTTTACCGGCTTACCTCATGACCATCGGCGGATCCGGCGGATTCGGTTTGATGGTTCCCATTCTGGCGGGTTACATCGCCTTCTCAATTGCTGATCGTCCGGGTTTAGCACCGGGGATGATCGGGGGCGTGGTCGCCGGTTCCATCGGTTCCGGTTTCTTGGGCGGCATCGTCGCCGGGTTCTTGGCCGGTTATGTCGTGTTGGGTATCAAAAAAGTCATTAAGCTACCGAAATCGTTGGCTGGCATTATGCCGGTTCTGATCATTCCGGTGTTGGGCTCATTGATTGTCGGTTTAGGGTTCTTCTATGTCTTGGGAACTCCGATGAGTCTCATCAACAAGGCCATTACGGATTGGTTAAACAGCCTTTCCGGAGGCAGTGCGATTCTATTAGGGTTGATTTTGGGAACCATGATGGCCTTCGATATGGGTGGACCGGTCAATAAAGCCGCTTATGCGTTTGGGACGGGGACCCTGGTTGCTGGACAAGGTTCGGCCGTCATGGCCGCCGTTATGGCTGGTGGTATGGTTCCCCCGTTGGGCATCGGTTTAGCCACCTTGATTTTCAAGAAGAAATTCACGGAAGATCAGCGTGAAGCCGGTAAAGCCGGTCTTTTGTTGGGAGCATCCTTCATTACCGAAGGAGCCATCCCCTTCGCCGCTGCCGATCCGGCGCGTGTCTTGCCATCGATTATGGTGGGCGGTGCTGTTGCCGGTGCGCTGTCCATGGCGTTAGGTGCGACCTTAGCCGTTCCTCACGGTGGAATCTTCGTGCTCTTCGCCGTCGAAAATATCCTTCAGTATATCCTGGCTATCCTTGTAGGTTCGGTGATTACCGCTGGCCTATTGGGCGTACTCAAAAAAGACGTCGAATAAACCTAGAGACCTTCGGGTCTCTTTTTTTGCACAGGGATTTTTCAAAGGTTGGACGGCAATCGTTGACGCATCGCTAAGCGACTCGGGTATAATACAGGTGACTCTCGGAGGACCTATGGAATTCATACTTGATACTGCCAATCTTTCAACCATCGAAAAGGCGTTGGATCTTTACCCGATCGACGGAGTGACGACCAATCCATCCATTCTCGCCAAAGAAGGGGCCATTGATGTCTTTGCTCACCTGAAAGCCATCCAAAAACAACTGGGACCTGATCGGTCCCTGCACGTTCAGACCCTTTCGGACACCGCGGAAGGCATCATGGCTGAAGCTGCCGTCCTGCGTCAACACTTAGGAAGCACGGTTTATGTGAAGATCCCCACGACTCCGCAAGGCCTCAAGGCGATGAAACACTTGCACGCGCAAGGCGTCCGCATTACCGCCACAGCCATTTACAGTAAACTCCAAGCCTTCTTAGCCATCAATGCCGGAGCGGATTACTTGGCTCCTTACGTCAATCGTATGGCGAATCTGGATATCGATGCGATGGATGTCCTGAGTTCGATCAGTGCCTACATCGCCAATGCCCAGTCTTCAGCCAAGATCGTTGCCGCCAGCTTTAAGAACCTGGCTCAAATCAATGCCGCGATCGAAGCCGGTGTACAGGCCGTCACGGTGGACCCAAGCCTGCTCGATGCAATCTTCAGCTCAGCTCCCTTAGCCAAAGCCGTCTCTGATTTTACACGCGACTTTGAAGCACGCTTCGGATCCGGTAAGAATCTGACCAATCTCTAAAAAAGAACCATCACGAGAACGTATTCCCTTAAAACGGACACGATAAATAAAAGACCTAAGCGAGAGCTGACAGCCGATATTGAAGCGGCGTCAGCTCTTTCAGTTGTTGCTGTAATCTATGCTGATTGTAGAAGATAACGTACTCGGAGACAAGGTGTTTAGCGAGGTTTCTGGTGGTCAGCCGATGAAGTTTGAGCGATTCGCACTTTAAGAGTGAGAACCAGGACTCGATCGGGACGTTATCGGCGCAGCTACCTTTGTAAGAGACGCTATGACGGACTTGGCGCCGCTTGAGGAGTCTTCGATAGGCGATCGAGGTGAACTGACTGCCCTGGTCGGAGTGAAGGATCAGCCCGATCCGTTGTCGTCTGGGGA
>CAINEY010000002.1 GCA_903847945.1 uncultured bacterium
CTTTGGGATACATCCTGATGGTTGTGCTCTCAAAGTTGGGTTTAAATAGAGATCAACAAAAAGCGAAACTGATTCTTGACGAAGCCAACATCAAAGCCGAAGGCATGGTACGCCAGGCCGTGTTGGATGGAAAAACGCAAGTTTACGATTTAAAGCTTGCGGCAGAAAAAGAACTGAAAGAACAGCGCCGTGAACTTCAAGACCATGAGCAGAAGCTCAGCCGTCGTGAAGACACGCTGAATTTCAGAGATGAAACGCTGACCTCGAAAGAAAAACAAATCGACGAAAAAAACCGACAAATTACTGACAAATTATCCAATCTAGAGAAGCTGGAAAAGGATCTGCAAATCAAACTTGACGGCCAGATCCATGAGCTTGAACGCATCGCCAATTTAAGCGCGGCCGATGCCAAAACCGAGCTCTTTGAAGCTGTCAAACACAAAACCCGCAATGAACTCGAAGCGTACATCCGTGACCAGGAAGATGAGGCCCGTTTAAAAGCCTCTGACATGGCTAAGGAAATCATCGGGGTGGCCATTCAGCGCTATGCGCAGGATGAGACCATTGAACGCACCGTGAGTGTCGTCAACCTCCCCAACGAAGAAATGAAGGGCCGCATCATCGGCCGTGAAGGCCGCAATATCCGGGCCATCGAACAGGCTACCGGAGTCGATCTGTTGATCGATGACACCCCGGAAACCATCACCATCTCCTGTTTTGACCCGATCCGCCGCGAAGTGGCGCGTCAAGCCCTGGAGATTCTCTTGAAGGACGGCCGCATTCAACCGGGCCGCATCGAAGAAGTCGTCAACCGCGTTCGCAACGAACTGCGTGAAACCATCATCAAGACCGGGGAAGATGCCTTGTTTAAACTCGGTATCGGACGAGTCGACAAAGAAATCGTCGAACTGGTCGGACGTATGCGCTTCCGATACAGTTATGGGCAGAATGCCTTGTCGCACATCATGGAAGTGGCCAAGCTCACCGGCATCATGGCAGCGGAGTTGGGACTTAACCAGCAATTGGCCAAACGAGCCGGACTTCTCCACGACATCGGGAAAGCCCTTGACTTTGAAATGGAAGGCAGCCACGTCGAACTGGGTGCTAAGATCTGTAAGAAACACGGGGAACACCACGTCGTGATCAATGCGATCGAATCGCACCACGGCGAAGTCAAACCCGACAACATCTACTCCATCTTGGTGCAATCCGCCGATACGCTCAGTGCTGCGCGTCCGGGTGCCCGTTATGAAGGCATGGAAAACTACATCAAACGGCTTGAGCAACTTGAAAAGATCGCCAACTCGTTTGAAGGGGTCGATAAGACCTATGCCATTCAAGCCGGCCGTGAGATTCGGGTCATCGTCCATCCCGAAAAGATGGATGATCTCGGGGTCCATCGCATTGCCCGTGAAATCAAGGAGCGCATTGAAGCTGAAATGACGTATCCTGGTCAAATTAAAGTGACTGTGATCCGTGAATCTCGCGCTCAGGAAGTCGCCAAATAATGAAGGTCCTCTTTATCGGGGACATCGTTGGAAAATCCGGAAGGGCAACAGTCAAAGCGCTGTTGCCCTCTTTAAAGCAAACCCACGGCATCGATCTGACGATCGCCAACGGGGAGAATGTGACCCACGGCAAGGGCATCAACGAAGCCCACTACAAGGAACTCTTGGCGATGGGCATCGATGTCATCACCTTAGGTAATCATGCCTTTTCCAAAGCCGAGATTTACACGTTCTTGGATAAGGCTGATCGTTTGATCCGGCCCGCCAACATCCTGCCCAAAGACAAAGGCCGATCCTGGATCGAACTCAATGTCAAGGGAAACCCGGTCGTTGTCGTCAATTTGTGCGGCCAGGTGTTTATGGACACGGTAACGGAGTCACCCTTTATTACCATGTCCAACCTGCAACGCCAGTTCAAAGACAAGATTGTCATCGTCGACCTGCATGCGGAAGCCACCAGTGAGAAAACAGCGTTTGCTTATCAGTATCAAAACCACTGCTGTGCTGTTTTGGGAACCCACACGCATGTTCAAACTGCCGACGAACGGGTGATCGGATCCTGCGCTTTCATCAGTGATGTCGGCATGAGTGGGCCCTACGACTCGATCATCGGTCGAGATGTCAATGAAGTGCTCGATAAGTTCCACGGTCTGCATGTCCGTTCTTATACAGTCGGGGAAGGGGACGCTCAACTGTGCGGGGTGGTTCTGGATATCGATGAAACTAATCGAAAAGCAAGATCCATCATGCGGATACAAATTCGACCTTGATGTTGTGCCAACGCGCGCACATGATATAATATTCCCATAAGGAGGAAGTCAACATGCCTGTTATTGTAGCAAAAGATATTTGTATCGGTTGCGGCGCTTGCGTGGGCGTTTGCCCGACGGGTGCCTTGTCCTTGGATGCTGAAGGAAAGGCCGAGTGTGACGAATCGATCTGCATCGATTGCCTCGCCTGCATCGGTGTCTGCCCGACGGCGGCCATCAGCCAAAAGTAAACCAAGCTCAGCTTGGTTTTTTTAAGGAGTCCTATGATTAAACCCTACGTATTACCTGATCTGAAACAAGCCCAGCGACGTCAAAAAGGGGAGACCCCCATCGAACGGACGCTGTTTGATATCCCTGAAGTCTTGCGGACTGCCGGTAAGGGCAAGACCTACTTCATCCGGACCTACGGATGTCAAGCCAATGAACGGGACTCGGAAACCCTCCGCGGTATCTTGGAAGCCATGGCATTTACATCCATAGAGTCGATGGAAGACGCCGATGTTATCCTGCTTAACACGTGTGCAATCCGCGAAAATGCCGAAAACAAGGTGTTTGGGGAGATCGGTCAAATCAAACGATTGAAACAAACCAATCCGGATCTGCTTTTTATGGTGGGCGGATGCATGACTCAGGAAGAGCATGTGGTCAACCGCATCTTAGCTAAACATCCGCAAGTGGATGTCATCTTCGGTACGCACAACCTGCATCGTATCCCACAACTCATGCTTCAAGCTTATTACAGCAAAGAACGGGTCGTCGAAGTCTTCTCCAAAGAAGGGGAAGTGTATGAGAACCTGCCGGTCTCTCGCAACAGCTTAAGTAAAGCCTGGGTCAACATCATGTACGGGTGTGATAAGTTTTGCACTTACTGCATCGTTCCGTATACGCGCGGCAAAGAACGTTCCCGTTTACCTGAAGACATTCTCTGTGAAGTTCGTGAATTGGCTTACCAAGGATATCAGGAAGTCACGCTCTTAGGCCAAAACGTCAACGCTTACGGAAAAGACCTCGATCTCAAGGTCGATTTTGCGGATCTTTTGGCGCAAGTCGCCCAATGCGGGATCCCGCGAGTTCGTTTCATGACCTCACATCCTTGGGATTTTACGGACAAAATGATTGAAGTCATGGCTACGCAACCGACCATCATGCCTTTCTTGCATCTGCCGCTACAATCGGGAAACGATGCCGTCCTGAAAATCATGGGACGACGTTACACGGCCGATGCTTATCTGGATCTGGTGAATCGGCTCAGAACCCGCATGCCGCACTTGGCACTCTCCACCGACATCATCGTCGGTTTTCCAAATGAAACGGAAGAGCAATTTGAAGATACGTTGAGGATTTTGGAGAAGGTGCGTTACGACAACGTCTATTCGTTCATTTATTCAGCTCGGGAATCAACTCCTGCTGCCAAAATGGAGGACAATGTCCCGCAGGATGTCAAAGAAGCGCGCTTGAAGCGTTTGAATGCCGTGATCGGTGCCCATGCCTTAGAGAAGGCCAAGGCGATGGTGGGTCAAACCGTGAGTGTCTTAGTAGATGGGCCTTCCAAAAAGAACCCGGCCATCTATAGCGGATACACTGATACCAATAAACTGGTCAATTTTGTACCAACAACGGCTCAAACCGGCCAGATCGTTCATGTCTTGATCGAATCGGCCCGGACTTGGACCTTACAAGGCAAGCAGGTTGCTAATTAACACCTGGACTTGGTTTTGTATTATAATGAATGTAACGTTTTTAGGAGGACGATCATGGAAGAATTACGCCTTTTCGCGTTAGGCGGCTTGGATGAGGATGGGAAGAACCTGACGGTCGTAGAGATCAACGGGGACCTGTTTGTCATCGATGCCGGATTAAAGTACCCTGACGCGGATCATTTGGGGATTGAAATGATCATCCCCGACTTTAAATACCTGGTTGAACACCAGAACAAACTCAAAGCCGTTTTTATCACGCAAGGCCATGACGACGTCATGGCAGCTCTACCGTACTTACTCAAAGAAGTCCAGGTGCCCGTCTATACCACGCCGTTGACAGCGATGATTTTGGAAAGCTTACTCAAAGAGCATGACGTCAAGGATGCTCAGATTCACCGCATCAAGCGCAACGGCAGTTTCCTGATTGGACAACGCAGGATCAAAACCTTTGGGATCACGCACTCCATCATGGATGCCTTTGGGGTCGCCATTCACACGGACGCTGGTTACATCGTTTATACCGGGGAGTTCATCATCGATTTTGACATCAAGAACGAAGCCTTTGCCTGCGACATCACGGAGTTCTCGGAACTGGGTAAACAGGGTGTCTTGGCGCTGTTGACCGAATCGGTAGGCGCCGACCGCCAAGGGCACACGTCTCCCAGTCATAAGATCGCCGGATATTTCGAAAAAGCTTTGGATGAAGCACCCAATCGCGTGTTGGTTTCACTCTATGAACAAAACATCTACCGGTTGATCGAGGTGTTGGATCTGGCCGCGAAGTATAAACGAAAAGTCTATTTCCATAACGAACACCAACGCAATCTTCTGCGTCATGTGGAAAAACTGGGCTATTACCGCATGCCGGTGGGCATCGAAGTCAGCAAAGAGAGCTTTGATAATACCCGGGAAGATTTGATCATCATTGTCTCCGGAAGCGGACCCAATGTGTTCAAATCGATGTTGAAAATCGCGTCCAGCGAAGATCCGGCTATTGAACTTCGACCGTCGGATACGGTCGTGATTCTTTCTCCGATGGTACCTGGCACTGAAAAAGAAGCCGGAAGCATGGAGAATGAACTCTACAAGTGCGATGTTTCGGTCATTACGTTGGATCGACGCAAGGTCACCTCGATGCATGCGTCCATCGAAGACATCAAAATGATCACGTACTTACTCAAACCGACCTATTACATTCCTGTTCATGGCGAATATCGTCACCTGATCAACAACGCCAATGTCGCCCTCGACATGGGATTCAATGCCGCCAAGATCGTCGTGCTGGATAATGGACAGATCGCGACATTCAAAGATGGCGTTCTCAAAGACATGACCCAACTCATCAAACTCGATGAAGTCATGATCGATGGGAATGAGCATCTGGATGTCAGTGGATTGATCCTGCGCGATCGTGAACTTTTATCGACCGATGGGGTGATCGTAATCGGCATGGTGGTCAACTTCAACACTAAGACCGTTATTGGTGGACCGGATGTGCAGTCCCGAGGCGTCATTTACCTCAAAGATGCCGACTACATCGTTAAAGATTTGGGATTCATCTTCGAAAACACCATCAATGAAGCGGTCAGCGCCAAGAAATATGACAACATGGGAGTTCGACAGGAAGCCAAAGACCGCATGTCCAAATACCTGTTGAAAGAGACCGGGAAGCGTCCGTTGATCATTCCGGTCATCGTCGAACTCAACCTACCGGAGTAATATGGTTAAACGTCGCAGAACCAAAGAAACCAAACTGCTGATCTTCATTTACGCGCTTTTAGCTTTGGTCGTGTTGTTTATTGCTGCTGCACAATTGGGACCGATCGGAGCCTTTATCGATCGCTTGATGATCGTACTTCTAGGATCAGGAACCCACTTGTTGTGGTATGGACTTATCGGATTATGGTTTCTTTATGCCCTGATCTTTCGGAAATGGCCCCGTTTTCCGTGGAATCAATGGGTTTCAATCGGGTTGTTTCTCGTTGGACTCAGTTTAAGCAGTGTCGTCTTGCGATCCTCTGAACCGTCGACCTTTGGTCAATGGTTGGATAAGCTGGGTGATTTGCTTTCAGGAACCTCTACAGCCGATGAAGGCGGGATCATTGCGCTGGTGCTTTACTATGCCGTCTCTGCCTTGATCGAACGGACCGGAGCCATTATCGTGGCGGTCATCTCGTTTTTGATTGGGGGTTTGCTGCTCATCGACTATCATCAGCTCTGGCCAAGATTCAAGGCTGAAAAGGCCGAGAAAGCCGGTCGAACGATGATTGAAGAAGAGGATGAACCGATCACCCGCAAATCCGTCTTTATCGAACCGGATGAACCGATCAGTTCCAGAAAAGGCAAAAAGGAAGCACCGATCTTGCCGGAAGTGACCACCAACTCCGCAGCGACCATCCATACGATCGGAAACTACACGTTACCCTCAATCGAACTCTTGGATGAAGTCATTCAAAAAAGCAAATCTCAAGCCAATACGTCTGCTGCCAACACGAAAGGCAAGCGCCTGATCGAAGTCTTGGAACAATTTGACATTACAGCTACGTTAGTGGGAACCCACATTGGACCTGCCGTCACAAAGTTTGAAGTCAAACCGGACTCCAACATCAAGATCACGAAGATCGCTAACATCCAAGATAACTTGAAGATGGAACTTCAAGCTAAAGAATTGCGGATCGAAGCGCCGATTCCCGGACGCAATGCCGTCGGCATCGAAATTCCGAATGCGGAAATGATTCCGGTCCGCATGATTGAAATGATGAAAGATCCTCAGGTGAGCGACCGCGGTAATCGCAAGCTTTTGGTGCCGTTGGGCAAAGACCTCATGGGTAAAGTCGTTGTGACGGAACTTGATAAACTGCCGCACTTGCTCATTGCAGGAGCAACCGGCAGCGGGAAAAGCGTCTGCGTCAATTCGACCATTTCGACGTTGATGCTTAGGACATCACCGGATGAAGTCAAACTGCTTTTGATTGATCCCAAAAAGGTTGAGTTTACCGCTTATCACAACATTCCGCACCTCATCTGTCCGGTCATTTCGGATGCTGCTGAAGCGGCCCGAGCTTTGAAAGTCGTGGTCATGATGATGGAAAACCGCTATGAAATCTTCTCTAAAGCCGGAGTTCGCAACATCGCAGGTTACAATGAGTTGCTGATCAAAAATCCGCAGGAACACCTGGAATACATGCCCAACATCGTGGTGATCATCGATGAATTGGCTGACTTGATGATCGTTGCGGGAAAAGAAGTTGAATCCAGCATCCAGCGCATCACGCAACTAGCACGTGCGGCCGGTATTCACTTGATCGTTGCGACCCAACGGCCGTCGACGGATGTCATTACCGGCATCATCAAAGCCAACATCCCGTCGCGCATCGCGTTTGCGGTATCCAGCGGGATCGACTCACGGACCATTTTGGATCACGTCGGGGCTGAACGCTTATTAGGATACGGGGACATGTTGTTCTATCCGGTCGGAGAACCCAGTTCGATTCGAATCCAAGGGGTCTTTGTGTCGGATGATGAAGTCAAACGCTTGGCTCAAGCGACCTCGATCCAACGCAAACCTGTCTTTGACGATGCATTCCTCAACCTGGAAGATGATGAGGCGACTTTTGATAACCGAAACTCGGCTGAAGATCCGATGTATCAGGAAATCAAGCAATTCGTGATTGAAACACGTCGTGCTTCGACCTCAACGATCCAGCGTCATTTCGGTTTAGGCTATAACCGTGCTGCCCGAATCATGGACATGTTGGAGAAACGCGGCATCATTGGCCCTCAAATGGGGGCGAAACCCCGGGAAGTATACGCTAAGCCTCACGAAGGCGACAATTAATGTCGCCTTTTTTTTGGGCTCTCAATTGACTTTACGCAGGGATACGCTTAAACTGAAATTGGCATATTTTGCCATGGAGGAATGAAATGAAGAAGCTGTTAGTCATTCTGTCGGCGCTTCTTGTCGTGCTCAGCCTGACGGCCTGTGCTCCGAAAGAAGAAGAACCGACCTACGAACTGGCTTTGGTCACCGACATCGGTACGATCGATGACAAGTCGTTCAATCAAGGCGCCTGGGAAGGCGTGAAGCAGTACGCTGAAGAAAACGACATTACGTATCAATACTATCAACCGGCGGAAGCCACCACGGCTGCTTATGTCGAAGCCATTGGCCAAGCGGTTGACGGCGGTGCCAAAGTCGTCGTGACCCCGGGTTACATGTTCGCTCCGGCGATCCTGGAAGCCCAAGACCTGTATCCGGAAGTCAAATTCGTCCTGTTGGATGCCGATCCGCATGATGAGAACTACACCGAGTTCCGTATTGAAGACAATGTTTACTCCATCTATTACGCTGAAGAACAATCCGGCTTCTTGGCTGGCTACGCAGCGGTCATCGATGGTTATACCTCGCTGGGATTCATGGGCGGGATGGCCGTTCCGGCCGTCGTCCGTTTCGGTCATGGCTTCGTTCAAGGCGCTGAAGCAGCGGCTGTCGAACTGAATGTCGATGTTACCGTCAAGTATGAATACCTGAACTCCTTCGCACCGGATGACGCGCACAAGACGAAAGCCTTGGCTTGGTACTCCGAAGGCGTCGAAGCGATCTTCGTGGCTGCCGGCGGTGCTGGTCTGTCCGTTATGGCTGCGGCCGATACCCTTGACACCGCGAAAGTCATCGGTGTTGACGTTGACCAATCCAACCTTTCTGATTCCGTCATCACTTCGGCGATGAAGGGCTTAACGACTTCCGTCTATGAAGCGTTGGTTGACTATTATGCCGACGAATTCAAAGGCGGCGTCATCGAAACCCTCGATGTCACCAAAGACGGTGTTGGTTTGCCGGAAGATTTCAGCCGTTTCACGACCTTCAATCAGGCCAAATACGACGAAATCTACGCCAAACTGGTTAACGGAACGATCGTCGTCAAAAAAGACGCCGCGAAAGTCATGGACTTGGTCTTGACCAAAGTCGTGATCACTCTCATCGGTTCTGAATAACCATTCCTCAGGCATTTGAAAAAGGCGGTTTCCAACCGCCTTTTTTTATTGGTGTAAACGCTTAGATTTGATATAATTCTTGAGAAGGAGTTCACCATGATCGATGTCATCGAATTAAGGAATATCACCAAGATTTTCCCTGGGATCATCGCCAATGACGATATCACCCTGAAAGTGCGTCAAGGCGAGATCCATGCGTTATTGGGTGAAAACGGGGCAGGGAAGTCCACCTTGATGAGTGTGCTTTTCGGATTGTATCGGCCGGAGAAGGGATCCATCTTTATCAATGGCCAGGAAGCGCACATCGCCAATCCCAACGATGCCAATCGTTACGGGATCGGGATGGTGCACCAGCACTTTAAGTTAGTCCATAACTTTACTGTGCTGGAAAATGTTGTCTTAGGGGTTGAAACCGTCCATAACGGCGTTCTGTCGATGGCGGAAGCCCGTAAGAAAGTAGTCGAGTTGTCCAAACGTTATAACCTGTTTGTGGAACCGGATCATCTGATTTCGGATATCTCAGTTGGGATGCAACAACGCGTCGAGATTTTAAAAATGCTCTACCGTGAAAACAACATCCTGATCTTTGATGAACCGACCGCGGTATTGACTCCACAGGAAATCGACGAACTCATGAAGATCATGAAAGAATTGATTTCTGAAGGTAAGACCATTCTTTTTATCACGCACAAACTCAATGAAATCAAGGCGGTTGCCGATCGGGTTTCCATTTTGCGCAAAGGCCGTTTGATCGACACCGTTGATGTGGCGACTACATCGAAAGAGTCCCTTTCGGAGATGATGGTTGGACGTAAGGTCATGTTGGAAGTCGAGAAGAAACTGGCAGAACCCAAGGAAGTCATCCTTGAAGTTAAGAACATGTCCATCAAGTCCAAGCACCATGGAAAAAATGCGGTTCACAATGTCAGTTTCAAAGTACGCCGTGGAGAGATCCTCTGCATCGCCGGCATCGAAGGCAACGGACAAACGGACCTTGTGTATGGATTGACCGGTTTATCCAAACTCAGTTCCGGGGAGATTCACTATAAAAGCGTGAATTTGGCGGATAAATCGATCCGTTACCGCTCAATCAGTGGAATCGCGCACATCCCGGAAGATCGTCATAAACACGGATTAGTTCTGGATTACAATTTGGCTGAAAACCTGATTCTTCAAACCTATTTCACCCCGAAGTTTCAAAACAAAGGGTTTTTGGATTTCAAGAAGATCTACACCAATGCGGACCAAGTCATCCAGAAATATGACATCCGTTCCGGTAACGGATCCCGCTCTATCACGCGCAGTATGTCCGGAGGTAACCAGCAAAAAGCCATCGTCGGCCGTGAGTTGGAAACCAATCCGGATCTGTTGATCGCAGTTCAACCGACGCGGGGTTTGGATGTCGGAGCCATAGAATACATTCACAAAACCCTGATCGATCAACGCGATCAAGGGAAAGCTGTTATCTTGGTTTCACTTGAACTGAATGAAGTCATGAGTGTCAGTGACCGTATTCTGGTCATGTATGAAGGGGAGATCGTCGGGCAAGCCGATCCCGCAAAAATTAGTCAACAGGAACTGGGGCTCTACATGTCCGGTTCGAAACGGGAGGAGGTCATCGAATGAAAGCATTCTTAGCGAAACCGACCGTTCAAAAGATCGTTGCGGCATTGTTGTCGATCTTCTTTGGTCTTATTTTCGGATTCTTGATTTTGCTGGTCGCCAGTTTGTTGCGTGAAAAGGCTTCCTATCCGTTTGACGCGTTCTATACGATCTTTACAGGCGGATTACGCTACACCGGATTGCGCGGGTTTGGGATCATTTTACGTTTCATTTCGCCGATTCTATTGACGGGGTTGTCGGTTGGATTTGCCTTTAAGACCGGACTCTTCAACATCGGAGCTTCCGGACAGTTTGTTGCCGGTGGTTTTACTGCGGCGTACATCGCCATCAAGTGGACGTTTATTCCTTTGGAATACTTGTGGATTGTCGCTCTATTAGGCGCGGTTCTGGTAGGTGGGATCGTTGGGATGATCAGTGGATTGTTGAAAGCCTATCGCAACGTCAACGAAGTCATCAGTTCGATCATGCTCAATTACATTGCGATGATCACGGTCAGTAATCTGATTTCCGTCATAAAAGATGCCAACAATCCGTCCCGGACCCAACCACCGTTGGCACGTATCCCAACACTGGGCCTCGATAAAATCTTTGGCAGCAATACGGCCGACATGGGGATCTTTATCGCCATTGCCGTAGCATTGTTAATCTATGTTGTGTTGGAGAAAACGACCTTCGGGTATGAACTCAAAGCCTGCGGATACAACCGCAATGCCGCTCGTTATGCGGGAATCAATGACCGTTTAGGCATTACCTTATCAATGACGATCGCCGGTGCTTTATCGGGTCTTGGCGGTGCCTTGGTATACATTTCCGCCATCACCAAAGTCTTCGATTCGCTCTTAGTATTAGCTCCGGAAGGCTTTGACGGAATCTCCGTAGCGCTGTTGGGAATGAGCAATCCGTTAGGAATCATCTTCTCAGCCTCATTTATCGCCATCTTGAAAGGGGCCGGTCCTTCGTTGGCTCGCTCCGGATTCAATGATGAAGTCGTCAAGATTATGACAGCTGTCATCATTTATGCCAGTGCTTTCTCCCTGATTTTCCGCGAGAAACTTGGCGCATTGATTAATCGGAAGGGGACCAAATCATGAACATCCTGGATACCCTGTTCTTTCTCGTCAAGAATATGATTCCATACATGATTCCCCTCACGATCGTGGCTTTGGGTGGCATGTTCTCGGAACGTTCAGGGATCGTCAACATTGCTTTAGAAGGGATCATGGTGTTTGGAGCTTCGTTTGGAATCTTCTACATTTATTTCTTACCCAACCTGTTCCCACCGCAGATCACCCTCTTGATCGCTTTGGTAATCGCGCTGATTTCGGGGATGGTGTTCTCGTTGTTACACGCTTATGCCTCCATCAACTTAAAGGCCAATCAGACGATCAGCGGTACGGCCCTCAACCTCTTTGCTTTAGCTTTCCATGATTTCATGGCTCGTCTGATTACGCCGAATGCGGTGGAAGGGGTTCGCTTCGAAAATGCGTTCCGTATCGTCAAAGTGCCTCTTTTGGGCGATATTCCTCTTATCGGGGACCTCTTGTTTAAGGATGTCTACATCACCACGTATTTAGGGATCGTGATTCTGATTGTGGCTTCATTCGTTCTCTACAAGACCCGTTTCGGGTTGCGATTGAGAGCGTGCGGTGAACACCCGCAAGCAGCCGACTCCGTCGGGATCAAAGTCAACCGGATGCGTTATGCCGGAGTCCTGATTTCCGGTGCCCTAGCCGGTTTGGGTGGATTAGTGCTTGTGGTCCCGTCGACAGTTGAATATACCGGAACCGTTTCGGGTTATGGGTTCTTGGCTTTGGCTGTTCTGATCTTCGGTCAATGGAAACCGACCAAGATCTTCTTGGCTGCGGCGTTCTTCGGACTCATGCAAGTCATTGCCAACTCCAGCGGACTCAGTTTCTTCACTGCACTGGGCATCAACAAGTATTTCTATCAGATCGTCCCGTTTTTGACGACGCTGATTGTGCTGACCTTCACCTCGTCGAAATCCGCCGCACCGAAAGCTGCGGGCGAACCCTACGATCCGGGTAAACGCTAAAAGAAAAGTGTGAGTCAATGACTCACACTTTTTTATTTTTGTTGATCAGATCGCGTTTGAGGTTCCAGAGTTTTTCACTCAAGTCGACATAGTAGGTATGGGGGTTGCGCAAACGTTTGACTTCATCCCACAAGGTATTCAGTTGAGCCTGGCAATACGCTTTGGTTTCAAGGGTGCTCTTCGGTGTATAAACCAGTTGTCCATTGACGAAGACCGGAACTTGCAGGGTTCTGAAGGTGTAATTGGTAATGGTTTTGGTTTTCCACGGGAAGTCCGGATCAAACAAGGTGTATTGATCCAAAGGAATCACTTCATCGGCTAAACAAATCAAGTCCGCGATCGCTTTATGGGTGTCATTGTCATAAAAGCGCACTAAGCGTTTTAAGCCGGGATTAGTGATCTTGGTGATGTTGTCACTGAGTTTGATGACCGGAATGATGTCGTCGCCGTTCTCGTAAGCTACGACTTTGTAGACACCACCCAAAACCGGATTGGATCGTGAAGTGATCAGGTTCTCACCAACCCCAAAGGTATCGATCTTGGCATCCTGGAGGATCAAGTCATCGATGATGTACTCATCCAAGGAGTTGGAGGCTACGATTTTGGTGTTGGTCAATCCGGCTTCATCCAGCATCACCCGGGCTTTCTTGGAGAGATACGCCAAGTCGCCGCTGTCCAGGCGGATCGCTTTGAGTTGATGCCCGTTGGGGATCAGATAATCTTTCGCCACGCGGATGGCATTGGGAACCCCGCTGCGCAGGGTGTCATACGTATCGACCAAAAGCACACTGTTATCAGGATTGACTTTGACATAGTTCAGGAAGGCTTCATACTCGGATTCATGAAGTTGAATGTAACTGTGGGCGATGGTTCCCGAGATAGGAACATCGTACTTGATCCCGGCTAACGTGTTCGAGGTTCCGACACAGCCAGCGATCACCGCATCCCGAGCTCCTTCCAGCGCAGCGTCGATGCCTTGGGCTCGACGAGCTCCAAACTCCAACACGGCCCGTCCGCGGGAAGCGTGGACGATTCGAGCCGCCTTTGTGGTGACCAGGGTCGGATAGTTAATACAAACCAAGAGAAGTGTTTCAATGAGCTGAGCTTGAATGGTGGTGGCTCGAACGGTTACTAACGGTTCATTTGGAAATACTGGCGTTCCTTCTTCGACCGACCAGATATCCACGCTTATACGAAGATTGAGTAAATAATCCAGAAAGGCTTCATCGAATTTTGAGACCTTGCGCAGGTAATCGATGTCTTTCTGGGTAAACTTGAATTCTTTGATCACGTCGATCAGTCGATTCAAACCGTTAAAAATCATGAATCCGCCGTCATCGGGGACTTTACGGACGAACATGTCGAAGTAGGCAATGTCTTCATGCTTGTTTTCTTTGAAATACGTGTAAGCCATGGTGAACTCATAAAAGTCTGTGAGCAGCGGAAGTTGCTCGTAATTGATGGGCATGGGGTTCTTCCTTTGTGTTTTCTTAGTTTCATTATATACTATTGAAAGAATGCCGAGACAACCATGAACCAAAACTACATCACCCTCATCCCAACCGATAAATTTAAAGACACTCAGTTTTCCATTCGTTTTCTGGGTCCCAACCGGGAGCCGGACATTACGTATCGGGCGTTACTGGCGTACCTTATGACTGATCGCAGTGTGACTTATCCCACTAAACAAGCGGTCAGTTTGAAGACGGATGAGTTGTTTGCGCTTAGCTTTGATGTTAAAGTCGGGGCTTACGGAAATTACCACATGCTGGAATACCGATTCACCACCTTGAGCGAACGCTTTGCGCAGGAGAAGCATTTGACGCAAGCCATTGACTTTGCCTTGGCGTGCATCCAAAACCCGCTTATCACCCCGGAAACGCTTCTGGAAGCAAAGACGAACCTAAAAGCGGCTTTACAGCGCATTGAAGATAAACCCAATCAAAGTGCACTTATCAGTGCCATGCGTTTGGGAGGAGAAGGGGAGCCGTTAGCCAACTTCAGCCAAGGCCGTCTCGACTTGATCGATTCCATTACCCTCGAAGACATCACGGTTGCGCATCAACGGCTTCTAGCGAATGATCCCGTGTACATCATCGGTATCGGTGAACTCTCGAAGGAGCACCAGGCTTACCTCGAGAAAGTGTTTACCCCCAAAGCGATGACGCTTCCCGCAGCTTATCGCGTCAGCACCAAACCCTTTAAAACGCAGGAAACCACGAAAGCCGTCAAACAGACAGCGTTGGTAAATTTGTACGCGACTCATCGTTGCAATGCGGACTCCGATTACACCGCACTTCGCGTCATGACGTACCTTTTGGGCCAACTGCCCAACTCGCTCTTGTTTACGGAGATCCGAGAGAAACGAAACCTGTGTTACAGCATCTACTCGTCTCTGGTTCATTTTGACGGGGTATTAACCATTTCGACCGGCATCAGTGCCGATCAAATCGACGCGGTCAATGCCTTGATCGAGATGCAAATTGAACGCTTGAGAACGGCGGATTATCCTATAGAATTGCTAGAGTCTGCCAAAACCTTGCTCATCAGCAACTATAAAGGGCTCAGTGATGATGTCCCGTCGTGGATGAATGTGGTCTTCTCCTTGTGGCTCAACGGAAAATCGTACGATCTTTCCGAAATGATCGAAGAGATTGCCAAGGTCAGTGCCCAAGATATCGCGACGGCAGCCGGGCGTTTGGTGCCGCTAAGCCGGGCAATCGTCAAAGGAGAAGACTAATGGAGAAATTCGTTGATACACTGCTGGATGAAGCGATCTATACCCAGATCCTTCCCAGCGGTTTAAAAGTCATCCTGTTGCATAAGAAAGACAACATCAACACGACCGCTTATTTTGCCGTACCTTTTGGCGCATTAACGCTGACACAACGGTTGTCCGATGGAACCGTGATTCAACACGAACCCGGTTTGGCTCACTTCTTGGAACACAAACTCTTCGAGAATCATCAAGGGATGGATGTGATGGAGCGTTTCAGTGCCTTGTCCTGCAACGTCAATGCGTTCACATCGTACACGGAGACCGTCTATTATTTCAACACCTCCCGTCCGGATGTCCAGGAACCGTTGACGCTCCTGTTGGATTTCGTTCAATCCCTCAACGTCACCGCAGAATCCGTTGAGAAAGAAAAGAAGATCATCATTCAGGAACTTCGCATGTATCATCAAATGCCGGAAGCCCGTCTGATGTATGAAACCTATCGTGCTCTTTATCACAACCTGTCAGTCAAGTATGACATCGGCGGCAGTGAAGCCAGTGTCACTGCAATCACTAAATCAGGGCTTGAAACGGCCTATCGAATGAATTACCACCCCTCCAACGCGGCAGTCGTCATCGTGAGTTCCCAAGATCCTGCGGACCTTATGCGTGTGATCGAATCCAATTTGATCGCTCAGGCTAAGACCATCCTTCCAAGCTGGGTCAATGAAACCTCGCAAGAACCGCTTACGGTGGTCCATCGCCATAAACATATCCCGATGGACATTTCGGCCACCAAGATGACCTACACCTTCAAACTCGCACCGATTTCGGGAGATCCGATCGCTCGTCATCGCCACGAATGGGCTTTGAAACTTCGACTGGAGTTATTGTTCAGTTCACTCAATCCCCAGTATCAGCAATGGGTCGATGCCGGGATCATCCACGATTATTTCGGGTATGATGTGGAAATCAATGAGACGTATGCTTTTGTTCTGTTTTATGGGGAAACCGAGAATGAAGCACAGTTCACGTCATTGATCGATACCGTGTTGAAACAACCGATCGAACCGCTCTCGTCGTATCTCTATCAACTCAAGCGACGCTATCGTTCCTTTGCCTTCCGCTTACTGGATGATCAGGATGATTATGCAGTACATACGATCCGAGGTCTGTTTACGGGAGTTACCTTGAATGACTCGTTACGCGTCCTGCAGGACATGTGCGAGCAAGATCTCATCAATGCGGCAAAACTCATGGAAAACGTCCCTTCTGCAATTGTTGCCGTCACCCCGCGTAAAGTGGTTCAATAAGCACGTTTGGTTGATCCAAACGTGCTTTTCTTCCGTAAATAGTGCAACTATGAGCATTTGTATGATTTAACGTATTGTGGCACACTGGTCGCACACAGGAGGTTCGCATGTTGAATCAAGTCGTAATTGTAGGTAAAGTCGTCAAGTTACCGGAAGTCAAGGAAACGTCGACCGGGGTCAAATTGGCCGAGTTGTTGGTGGAAGTCGATCGCAATTTCAAGAACTCGCAAGGGGAGTATGAAACCGATCAGATCCAATGCACGCTCTGGCGAGGTATCGCCGAAAGTGCCATCGAACAATGCACCGTTGGATCACTCATCGGAATCAAAGGACGCTTACAAGCCAATGCGTTTGAAACCAAAGAGAATCGTCCGTTTCGGTACTGTGAAGTGATTGCCGAGAAAGTCTCCTTCCTGACCACGAAGTAGAAACGTCACCCGTTTCTACTTTTTTTTTGTATAATGAATGGGAGGTTTTCTATGATCGAGTACCATGCGTTATTGGAACACATTTTGCGCGAAGGGGAGAAGCGCCCCGACCGCACCTCCACTGGGACAATCTCAGTGTTTGGCTACCAATTCCGGGTTGATTTACGGAAGGGTTTTCCCTTGTTGACCACCAAGAAAGTACACTTCAAATCGGTCATGCTGGAACTGTTGTGGTTCATCAGCGGCAATACCAACATCCGTCCACTCGTCTTAAACGGCGTACGCATTTGGAACGAATGGCCATACGAGCGTTTTACGAAGTCCACGGATTACAACGGAGAAAGTCTGGATACCTTTATTGAACGGATCAAGAACGATGAAGCCTTTGCCTTTAAACACGGGGATCTCGGTCCGGTTTACGGCAAACAGTGGCGCGATTTTAACGGTGTCGATCAGCTGATGCAGTTGATTGACAGCTTAAAACATCATCCGTTCTCTCGTCGTCACATTTTAAGCGCCTGGAACCCGGCAGAAGTCGATCAAATGGCATTACCTCCATGTCACGTGCTCATGCAGTTCTATGTCTCGGCGGATCGCAAATACCTGTCGTGTCAGTTGTATCAGCGCAGTGCCGATGTCTTCTTAGGCGTTCCCTTCAACATTGCCTCCTACGCGCTGTTAACTCACATGATCGCGCAAGTCTGCGGGTATGAAGCCAAAGACTTTGTCCATACATTCGGGGATGTCCATATCTACAACGATCACCTCGAACAAGTCAAGATTCAACTGTCTCGTAAACCCAAGCCGTTACCGACCTTAAAACTCAATCCGGCCATCACGGATATCACCGCGTTTACGCCGGCGGATATCGTTTTGGAAGGTTACGATCCCGATCCGCTGATTCCGGCGAAAGTGAGCGTTTGATGATTTCATTGATCGTCGCGATGGATCGAAAGGGCGGAATCGGTATACGCAATGCGATGCCGTGGAAGATCCCCGGTGAACTGAAACAATTCAAAGCGTTGACCCTGAATCACAGCGTCGTCATGGGGCGGAAAACGTATGAAAGCATAGGTCATCCGTTAGTTCAACGAACGAATTACGTCGTGACCACGAACCCCCTGTGGAAAGTCGACGGGGTAACCACGATCCATGATTTTAAAGAATTCTTGAAAAGACATGCCTCTTCATCGGAAACTGTCTTTGTCATCGGCGGAGCACAAGTCTTTGAAGCTGCTTTACCGTATGTCAGCACGATGTTCATCAGTCTTGTCGAAGGGGACTATGTTTGTGATACGTTTTTCCCCGAATTGGATTGGAGTCATTTTAAGGCCATCGACGTCAAAATCTTCGAAGGCTTCATTCAAACCACGTATGAGAGGATTCCCTGATGAGAGCACTGATCGTTTGGGTCATGATGACCCTAGCCTGGCCTGCTTTGTTTATTAGTCGTTTAAAATCCAAAGCGTTTGATTTACCGGAACGTTTGCATCTGGCCCGTTTATGGTCAGGAATGGTCTTGCGTTTTTCGAAGGCCTACGTCAAGGTGCTCAACGAAAACCTGATTCCACTTGAAAACGGATATACGTTTGTAGCGAAGCATGTCGGAGCGTATGATGCGACGGTTCTAATGGCATCCAATCCCTTGGATGCATCGTTCTTCGTTCCGAAAACCGAGAAATGGCCGTATTTGAACGGCTTTTGGTCATTGACCGAATCGATCCGTTTTACCTCGCAAACGGTAGAGAGTGATGCGGTGGAAGCCGGGCAGCGTTTGAAACATCAACAGAATCTGATGCTGCTACTCAATGATCTCAAAGGCAATCCGGTTGACCATAAACAGTTCAATGCCGCTTACTTGACCAAGACCGCCATTATCCCCGTCGCGCTGATCCGGACTGAACGCGTCGGTCGAAAAAAAGTCAAAGCGTTGGTTTCTTTCTGCACACCGCTTCATTTTGAAGAGTATGGAGAGTGGACACCCGATGCTCTCTATCACGAGATCGATGCCCGCATAACAGCCGAAATGGCTGTCCATCAAGCCGTGAGCCGATAAATCATGGCCTTTACCGTATCGCTCGATCATTTCAATGGTCCATTGGATCTGATGCTGCATTTGATCAAGGAGAAGAAACTTGATCTTTTCAACTTGGATCTGGATGTATTGGTCGATCAATACATTGATTTTATCCATGCCAGTGAAGCCGCTCATTTGGAAGTCGCCAGTGAATACTTGGTGGAGTTGGCCAACTTGGTGGAATACAAGTCGAAACGATGCTTACCGATTGCGGAACCGACATTGGAAGCCGATCCCTATCAAAAGGATACCAAGGACGATTTGGTAAGGCGGTTGATCGAGTACCAGAAATTCAAAGATATCTCTTTGACGCTCCATTCACGGTATACTGAACGATTGTCTCAACTCGATAAACCGGCAGATAGCTTACTCATGGATCCTGACGTCGAGAGTACGGCCATCTATGATTCGGACGTATACGATCTGATCAAAGCCATGCAACGGGTCGTCAGCCGATTCAAGATCAGTCATCCGCAGCAAGCCCGAATCCTCAAAACCGAGATTTCGCTGGATGCCCGGATCGAACAATTGCGTCAACGCTTATCCCCGCATCAGAAACATGTGGATCTGGAGTTTATGATGGCGGATGTGGCCGATCTGAATCACTTCATCGTAACCTTTTTGGCGGTGTTGGAGCTCGTTCGGCAAGGGGATCTCGTCATCGATCACATCACGGAGACATCCGTTTACTTTACCGTAGGAGGTTCGCATGGAAAACCCGCATAAATCGGTCTTGGATGGCATCATCTTCGTGTTTGGCGAAGAAGGCGTGACCTTGGAACAGCTGGCTTTAGCGATCGAATTCCCCAAGGATCTGACCAAGATCCTCTTGGATGAATTGGTTTCTTATTATCAACACGATGAACGGGGTATGGAACTGGTCGTTTTCGGGGATACCTATAAGTTCATCACCAAGCCGTTTATCCGCCCGTACATTGAGCGGATCTTGACCTTGACCAAATCCCGTCAGTTATCGCAATCCGCTTTGGAAACCTTGGCAATTATTGCCTACAAACAACCGGTCACCCGCATTGAGATCGAAGAGATCCGCGGGGTCAGTTGCGATCTGATGTTGCGTAAACTGATGGCGATGGATCTGATCCAGGAAGTCGGACGTTCAGAATCAGTGGGAAAGCCCATCCTGTACGGCGTCACGTCAAACTTCTTGGAAGTGTTTAAACTCATGAGTTTGGATGAACTACCCAAACTCCCCAACTACCAGGACAGCTCTGAAGAAAGCCAGCTGTTCGAATAACATGGAGCGATTACAAAAAGTTTTAGCGAAAGCCGGTATAGCATCACGGCGAAAAGCAGAAGTCTTGATCCAAGAAGGACACGTTCAAGTGGATGGTGTCACTATCACCGAGATGGGATTCCAAGTCAAAAAGGGAAGTGTCGTGACCTTTGACGGTAAACGGTTAGCCGGTGAAAACAAAGTCTATTATGTCCTCAATAAACCCAAGAAAGTGCTCAGCACGGTCAATGATGATCGCGGACGTCCAACCGTTGTCGATCTGATCGACAGTCCGGAGCGCATCTTTCCAGTCGGACGCTTGGATTACGACAGTACCGGAGTGCTGATATTAACCAATGACGGCGAGTTTGCGAATGAATTGACGCATCCGCGTTTTCATCTTAAGAAAGTCTATGAAGTCCGTGTCAAAGGGATCATGTCTACCCAGCAGATCAAACAACTCGAACAAGGCATCCTGTTGGATGACGTTATGACGCTGCCCACGAAAGTCGTCGTGACCCATAAGGACTTCGAGAAGGAACTGACCGAGTTCAAAATTACCCTCGTGGAAGGGAAGAACCGGCAGATCCGTCGTATGGCGGAAGCCTTGGGACTCACTTGCGTCCGTTTGCATCGCGCGAAGTTCGGCATTGTCGATCTCAAGGAACTCCCGGTTGGGCAGTATCGCCGTTTAAAACCGATGGAAGTCAAACAGCTTCGGCAACTTGCCAACGAAGGAACGGTCAGCGACTGATGCATCAGTTTTTTGTGGAATCGAATTTAGACCTGAATCAGCTTGTTTACTTACCGGCTGACGTGTTGCGTCAAATCAAAACCGTGTTGAAACTGAAGCCCACGGAACTTGTCTGGCTCAGTAACGGGTCCAAACTGGTTGAAGGGTCACTTCAATCCGATTGGACTGTGCTCCCGAAGCGATGGATCGAAACCCCTCAACGATCAGTTCAGGTGGTTTTATATGCTGCTTTGATCCGCAAAGAACGCTTCGAATGGATGCTTCAAAAAGCAACGGAATTGGGCATCGACCGTATCGTCCCCTTGATTATGGAACGCAATGTCGTGAAATGGGAAGATGAACCTCGTAAGCTTCAACGTTACACCGCCATTCTCAAAGAAGCAGCCGAACAGTGTCATCGAGTCGATATTCCGCATCTGGATGAACCGCAACGTCTCAAACAAGTGGATTTTAGCGGAACGGATAAGCTGTTGGTGGCTTACGAAGAGCTCTCTCAGACTCAACCGCTGAGTCAGATTCCTTTGACCGGTAAGTCTTTTGGCATCGTGATCGGTCCTGAAGGGGGAATCAGTGCTTCAGAGTTTGAATACCTAAAATCCAAAGAGGGGATCCCTGTTGGTTTGGGACCTCGGATTCTGCGAGCGGAAACGGCGGCTTTGGTGGCATTGACCACCCTCAACCTACGGATCGAATGATGAAAAAAGTCAGTTCACTTTGCCATCGTTATCGTCATGATCCCACCAAGAATCGTGCCGTAAAAAGCCTCAGTCGTCACATGATGGCTGAGATTTCAGGTATCGCCGGAGTTCGAGTGAAGATCTCGAAAACAGCGACCTTTTTTAATGCGATGATTCTCTATACATCGCTGACCAACAAAAAAGCGTTTGAGACCGCTTTTGAACGCCAACGAAAAGACTTGTCGGATCTGTGGGAAACGTTAAGCCGCCAAGAGAAAAATCTTCTGGCCAATACCCGGTTGGATGAAGTCAAGCTAAAGCTAACATCATTTATCGGATCTC
This sequence comes from uncultured bacterium, assembly GCA_903847945.1. Taxonomy (GTDB): domain Bacteria; phylum Bacillota_I; class Bacilli_A; order Erysipelotrichales; family Erysipelotrichaceae; genus UBA2212. Next base: position 22,191 of record CAINEY010000002.1, read on the forward strand.
AAGGCGATCGGATCTGGATCGCCTGTTTCGATGAATTGTTGAATGCGCTTTATGATAAGCGCATCAGCATTTTTGATCTCGATCAGTACTTTAAACTGTATACAGACTTCAAATCACGCCTGATCCCGGTGGAGCACTATGGTTTAGCACCTTTTAAACAAAGCTTCATCAATATCACTGTCCTGGATGTCCGTGAGGATTCGGTCCTCTTTGCGTATTTGCCGTTGAAGACGGCTATTCGAGTCACCTGTGACGAAAACTCAGATTACCGCTACGACGAGATTCCATTGGATCTGCAGCTCGATCTTAACTCGATCGACAACCGGGCTTGGAGTACACTGCATGATGCATGGTGCACACAGAATGCCACTCAAGTCATGTCCATTCTGGTCGATCACGAACTAGCAGATCCCCGGGTCATAAAAAAACTGAGAAAGTGGCTCAAGAAACACGCATGAAGACCTTTTCGATTCAAACCTTGGGGTGTAAGGTCAATGCTTATGAATCCGAGTATTACCGTCAATGCCTGATCGAAGCCGACTACACTGAAGCCGAGTCTTTTGAAGACTGTGATCTGGTGGTCATCAACACGTGCACAGTCACCAATCAAGCCAGTTTCAAGAGCCGTCAACGCATTCATCAGGCAAAAAAACATAATCCCACCGCCAAACTGGTCGTAGTGGGATGTTACGTTCAATCGGATCATGTTGAACTTTCCGAGAAATATGCGATCGATCTTTTGATCGGCAGTGCCCAAAAAGATCAGTTTGCCGCTTTGGTTGCTCAATTAGACACCAAACCTGAAGCGGATTACCGGTTGAACCGGACGTTTGAAGCCTTACCGATCCATGGATTCAAACATAAAACGCGAGCCTATGTCAAGATCCAAGACGGCTGCAATCAATTCTGTTCTTACTGCATCATTCCGTATACCCGGGGTCGTGAACGTTCATTGGATCCGGATTCCGTGATCCGACAAGTTAGCATTTTGGCTCAGGATCATCATGAGATCGTCTTGGCTGGGATCCATACGGGTAAATACGGTTCAGATCTGGGAACCGATCTGGCCAGTCTGCTGTCCCGAATCTTGAAGGAAACACCGGTTCAACGGGTTCGGTTATCCTCCATCGACATCAATGAAGTCAACGATGCATTGATCGATGTGCTTAAGGATCCGCGTATGGCCCGACATTTGCATATCTCGTTGCAAAGCGGAGATGATGCGGTACTCTCAGCCATGAACCGGCCGTATACAACCGCTGTGTTTAGGAAACGGGTTCAAGCGATCCGTTTAGCTATCCCCATGGTCAGCATCAGCACTGACATCATTGTCGGATTCAGTACCGAAACCAAAGAGGCCTTTGAGAATACCCTTGCTTTTGCGCGTGACATCGGTTTCTCGTTCATTCATGTTTTTCCATTCTCGGTACGCAAACACACTAAAGCCGCTCAAATGACCCAGTTGAATTCGGAAGCCGTAAAGAAAGAACGCGTCCATCGGATCGGCGAGTTGTCGAAGCAACTGCAGCTCCAGCGTTTTGAGTCTTTGGTAGGCACGACAGTCGACGTGTTGATCGAGCATCGCGATGGGCGAGGGGATCACGGGTACAGCAGTGCCTATGACGCCGTTTGTGTTCAATCGGAGACCCCTCAGCATGGTATAATTAAGGCAGTCGTGACCGGTTATGATGCCGATACGCTGTTCGCCAAACCCTATGAAACTCAATAAACTCTTCCCTAAAGCTAACCCAGTCGACATCAACTCGTTGATGTCAGATTCGCGACTTGCCCAAGACCATTCGCTCTTTTTCTGTTTGAAAGGCATGAAGCATGACGGACACCAACACATCGCTCAAGCGGTGGAGAATGGGGCGATCGCCATCGTGCACAGCGATGATTTGGCGACGTATTTACCGTTTGTCGATTACATCAAAGTCGAGAACGTGCATGATGAACTCAACCGATGTGCAGCCCTCTTTTATGGCCAACCCTCGGAGAAACTAAAAATCTTCGGGGTGACCGGCACCAATGGAAAGACCACCGTGGCGAAAATCATCAAGTCCATCTACACCGCACACGCCAATACGGGGTACATCGGCACGATCGGCTTGGAATACAACCAGATCCAATCCAAACCGGATTACACGACACCGGAAGTCATTGCGTTGCATGAAACGCTGGATCGCATGGTCAAAGCCAAAGTTAAAGCACTGGCCATCGAACTGTCCAGTCAAGGCATGGAACAGCACCGGGTGGATGCGTTGATCCTGAACACAGCTATCTTTACGAATTTGACGCACGATCATTTGGACTATCACGGAACGATGGAGAATTACTACCAGGCCAAGAAACACATTTTCGATCTTTTACGTCCTGAAGGGGTCGCGTTGATCAATGTGGATGATCCCTATGGTGTTCGTCTGATCGGGGAGTTGACGTGCAAAAAGAAAACGTATGCGATCGACGCTGTTGCCGATTATCAAGCCATCAACCTTCAGTATCATGGCGATCACACCACGTTTGATCTGGTCCATCAGGGAACGATCACGAACGTCACCAGCAGCCTCTTGGGTCGATTCAATGTCCATAACGCCTTAGCGGCGATCGCCTGCTGTCATATGAATGGGATGCCCATGCAAGCCATCATTGATCGATTGGCAACGATTCCACAAGTCAGCGGCCGTTTGGAACATGTAAAAGCGGGCCAACCCTTCAAAGTGATCGTGGACTATGCCCACACACCAGACGGATTCGAGAAAGTCTTTGCTTACGCCATAGCCATCACCCCCAAAAAGAACAAGATCATCGCAGTCTTTGGCAGTGCCGGACTGCGGGACACCAAGAAACGTCCGATCCTTGGAGCGCTGGCCGATAAATACTGCGACAACATCATCCTGACCGAAGATGACAGCCGCAACGAGGATCCGGCGCAGATCGCCCAACACATTGCCGCTGGTATCACGTCGAATCGGACGTTGATCATCTTGGACCGTACCGATGCGATCCGTCAAGCCATCGAACTGGCCAATACCGATGATACGGTGTTACTCTTGGGAAAAGGACATGAGGATTTCATTATCCGTAATCACGGTAAAGAACCGTGGCCGGGTGATGTGGCCGTTTGTGAATCACTGATCCGTCAGTCGACGGGAGAAAAGGAGCTTGTTTATGAAGATTAATGCCACCATTGACCACACCTTGCTCAAACAGGACGCCACCTCGGCACAGATTGAACAACTCTGTGCCGATGCCCGCCGCTTTGAGTTTGCGACCGTGTGTGTCCACCCGATCTGGGTCAGTTTCTGCGCAAATCATCTGAAAGGTTCGCCAGTCAAAGTCTGTACCGTCGTTGGATTCCCTTTGGGAACCAATGCGACCGCAGCCAAAGCATATGAAACCACCTTGGCCCTTGCGGATGGTGCGGAGGAAATCGACATGGTGCTCAACATCGGAGCCCTCAAAGACGGGAAACTGGATGTGGTGCGTCAGGATATCGAAGCCGTCGTCAAAGCTGCTCAAGGCCATGTTGTGAAGGTTATTCTCGAAACATGCCTGCTGACCCGTGAAGAAAAGATCGCTGCCTGTGAGACCGTGGTCGCAGCGGGCGCACATTTTGTAAAGACATCCACCGGTTTCTCCACCGGCGGTGCCACCGTTGAGGATGTCAAACTGATGAAGTCCGTGGTGGGTGACCGGTGTAAGGTCAAGGCCGCTGGCGGCGTCCGTTCCTACGCCGATCTGATGGCGATGCTGGAAGCGGGAGCCGATCGCATCGGAACATCCGCCGGTGTCGCCTTAATGACGCAAACCGAAGTCAAAACGAGTTACTGAAAGTTCTTGATTTATCGTTGGGGTTTGGTATAATTAGCACTGTGCCACGAAGGGAGGGTTGAAAATGCCACGAGTCGTCATTAAAGACAATGAAAATCTGGATGATGCGCTGCGCCGTTTTAAACGGAGTGTGTCCCGTAACGGAACCCTCGCCGAAACGCGCAAACGCGAATATTACGTCAAGCCGGGTGTCAAACGCAAACTGAAATCCGAAGCTGCGCGTAAAGCAAGCCGCAAGAAATAAGAAGCCTCTGGCTTCTTTTTTGTACTATAATCTAATTAAGGAAGGTCACCCTTGATCCATAAAACCACTCGCCCTTTAGACCCTTTATCTTATGATGAATTCATGACCCTGGTGGGTCAATCCGATGAGAACCTCAGGTTATTGTCTCAGGTCTTCAATGTCGATTTCGTGCTTCGGGATAACCAGTTGATTGCCGATACGCCGGATGAACTGATTGTCAATCAATTGCAACGCACGCTGAATAGCTTACTGCTCTTGATCCGGCAGGGGAAGACCCCCGATGAACGCGACATCATCTACCTCAGTCACTGCGTCATTCACAATCAGGAAGAAGCGTTCTTTAAACTCAATACGCGAATCATCGGTCGAACGACGGCCAATAAACCCATCTACATCAAAACCTTAGGCCAACAGCGCCTGATGGATGCCATGGCCAACTATGACTTGGTGTTTGTCAGCGGTCCTGCAGGAACCGGGAAGACTTATTTATCGGTGGTGTATGCTGTGGATCTTCTTAAGAAGGGGGACGTCAAACGGATCGTCTTGACGCGTCCTGTGGTGGAAGCCGGTGAGTCCTTGGGATTTTTGCCCGGTGATCTCAAAGAAAAAGTCGATCCGTATCTTCGTCCCTTGTATGACGGGCTCAATGACCTTTTGGGCAACGAACAAGTCGAACGCTACATCGAGAAGGGGATCATCGAAATCGCGCCCTTGGCGTACATGCGGGGTCGTACGATGGAAGATGCCTTTGTGATCCTGGATGAAGCTCAAAATACGACCTCGACTCAAATGCTGATGGTCCTGACCCGCATGGGCTTTCGAACCAAACTCATCATCAACGGGGATCAAACCCAAATCGACCTCAAACAACCCTCCGGATTTACCCAAGCCAAAGACATCCTCAAAGGTGTCAAAGACATCGCATTTGTGGAACTGACCGCTATGGACATTGTCCGTAACCCACTGGTTCAGCTGGTAATTGAAGCTTATTCGAAAAAAAGAGACGGATCCTAATCCGTCTCTTTTAATAAGGTTTCGTGTTTGGTGTGCACATCGACCGCTGAACGAGCGATGTTTTCGGCATGATCGGCGATGCGTTCCAGGGTTCCCAAGATATCGACGAAGACGCTGCTTCCGACCGCAGTCGTGCATTCTTGAGAACGCATGCGGTCGAAGTGACGCTGGCGGGCTTTGCGTTCCAGCAAGTCAATGTATTCTTCATCTTCCGTAACGGAGTCTTTGAGACTGTAATCGCCTTCACCATAGATGCGCAAGGCCCGGTTGAGCATGTGTTCCACGGTGTCATACATCCCGTTGATGTCTTCCTTGGCTGCCTCGGAGAAATCTTCCTTGGCATCAAACACCAGATCATAGAATTCGCCTAAGTTGGTTGCTAAGTCACCGATACGTTCCAGGTTCTTAACGATGGCCAAGTTGATCGACGAGTTGTCGATGTCTTTCTCACCCAAGGTTTCTTTAGAAATCTCCAACAGATAATCGGTGATCTTCGTGTCGATGTTGTTGATGACTTCTTCGATTTGATTGATGGAATCGACACTGATCTTGGGTTCTTTGTTGAAGAACGACCGGGTCGTAACCAGAATCTCAGAAGCCAGTTCACCCATTTTCATGGTCGCCCGTTTACTGATTTCCAACGCACCGGTAGGGAACTTGTGCGCTAATTTCGGATCGAATTCACTGGTGTTAACTTCGATACGTTCGCGTTCATCACCTCGAATCACCACTTTAATGAACATGACCATGTACTTGATGATCGGATAAAAGAGAATTGTTCCGGTGACATTGAAGATAATATGAGCAACCGACACTTGCATCATGGGATTAAGATCCAAGCGATCGGTAATAAAGTCAATCAAGTGAATGTAAGGGTTGAGTAATAACAACGCAATCGTGGTCATCATAACGTTAAACAGGGTATGGATCCCGGCAGCGCGACGTGAAGCCAAAGATCCGCCCATGGCAGCTAAAGCAGCGGTCACTGTAGTCCCGATGTTAGCGCCAAACACAAACGGTAAAACGGCAGTAAAGCCAACTGCGCCTGTATCGTAGAGTTTCTGAATGATCCCAATTGAGGCACTGGAGGACTGGATGATGCCGGTCATGATAATACCGCTGAGAGTTGCCAGTAATGGTTGATGACCGAGCGCAATGGCAATGTTTTGGAAGTCAGCGATATATTTTAAGTTTTTCAACGCGTCGCCCATCAGCATCAAGCCATAGAAGAGTACCCCAAATCCCAATGTGATTTCACCCCAATAGGCATATTTGCGCCGTTTGGCAAACAGCAAGAGCATCGCACCGATGAAGACAAAGAGCAACGCATATTTTTCCACCTTGATTCCAATCAAGAAGGACGTGATGGTCGTCCCGATGTTGGCACCGAAAATGATCCCCACAGTTTGATCAAGTTTCATAAGACCGGCACGGACAAAACCGATCGTAATGGCGGTCGTTGCCGAACTGGATTGAATGATGGACGTGACGATGATCCCGATAATGATACCCATCCAAGCTTTGGATGTGTACTTATCGATCAAGTCGCGTAAGCGATCTCCGGCCATGGACTTCAAACCGTCCCCCATCAGTTTGATGCCGTAAAGAAATAACCCTAGACCCCCTAAAATCCCTAAGTATTCGATATCTGCCCAAGTCATAACCGGGCTTGCAGAAGCTAGTATATGGACCATTTTAAACCCTCCTCGTCTATTTTAGCATCTCTCCCCCCAGTTTTATCGATGAGTTTGCGAACAACTCCGTCTTGACAAACGTATGGTATAATAAGACCGATGAAATTCAGCCTGATAAACCATACATCCAATCGTGAACTAAAAACATTTCGATCGGACATCACGCAGCTCAACAAAACTATTTCAACAACCTTATCGTTGCCTAAAACCTTCAGTTATGCGTTGATCCTGATCGACGACTCAGCGATGCAGGAGATGAACAAAACCTATCGTCAGCTGGATAAAACCACGGATGTCATCAGTTTTGCGCTCAATGATGGAACACGGGATCGAGGGAAGTTTATCGATGAGTTAGGCGACATCTTTATCAGTGTCGACGCCGTTTACCGGCAAGCCGAGGCATATGGCCACAGTGTCCGCCGTGAGTCTCTGTTTCTGATTGCTCATGGCATCTTGCATCTGTTAGGTTACGATCACATGACTCTTGACGAAGAGAAGATCATGTTTGATTTACAGAAGGAGCTCTTAAGTGACCTCGCCCCGCGATAACCCGATCCAGCGCATTATCAGAAAATTCGCTTATGCTTTTGAAGGCCTGTTTGACGGAATGATGCACGATTTCAGCATTCAGCTGCAGTTTGGCTTTGCAACTTTTGCCTTGCTGGTGGCCTGGTTTATGCGTTTTACCATCATGGAGACCGCGATCTTGCTGATCTGTATTGGATTGGTGCTATGCTTTGAATACCTCAACAGTGCGTTGGAGTCTATGATCGACCATCTGGAACCGAAGTTCTCCAAGGAAGCCAAAGTCGCCAAAGACTTGGGTGCCGCTTCGGTCGGGCTCAGTGCCCTTATCAGTCTGATTGTTGGTTTACTCTTCATCGTTAATCACCTCTAGGAGCCCTATGAATCACGAAACTCTCTTAAAACTGGCTTTTGAAGCCATGGATAACGCGTATGCGCCGTATTCCCATTACCATGTAGGTGCGTGCGTCCTGACCAAGGATGGGAAGACCTTTATCGGTGCTAACATCGAAAATGCCTCGTTTGGGGCGACGAACTGCGGTGAACGCAGTGCCGTTTTTGCGGCGTATTCGCATGGGTACCGCAAAGCCGATATTGAAGCCATTGCCATCGTTACCGATGGGGATCGCGTCGCGGCCCCCTGTGGGATCTGTCGTCAGGTTCTTTCGGAATTGATCGACGCCAAAGCCCCGATCATCTTGTCCAATGGTAAAGAAACGGTCATTGAATCCGTGGAATCCCTGTTACCGATGCGTTTCACGTCGGAGGACCTCAGCGAATGAAGTTCGGATTTGTCGCCTTGATTGGGCGGCCCAATGCCGGTAAAAGCACGTTGGTCAACCGCATCATGGGTGATAAAGTCTCCATCGTGTCCGATAAAGCTCAAACCACCCGCAACAGCATCAAGGCCATTCATTCAACGCCTGAGGCCCAGGTGGTTTTTATCGATACACCCGGGATCCACAAACCTTCGCATGAACTGGGAAAGCAACTGAATCGATCAGCAGTCAATGCCTTGGAAGGCGTCGATATCATCTATTTCTTGATGGACGCCAGCAAGCCCTTTGGGACTGGCGACAAGTATGTGCTCGAGCTGTGCAAAAAGGAGAAGTTGCCGATCTTTTTAATCTTCAACAAGATCGATCTGTTATCGAGAGAAGAGTTGATCCTGCGCTTGACCGAGCTCAATGACTTAGGATATTTCGATGAGATCATTCCCATCAGCGCCTTGACCAATGATAACGTCGATCGCTTGCTTAAAGTCACCGTGGATCGATTACCGGAAGGGGATGCGCAGTATCCCACCGAGATGACAACAGAATATCCGGAGTCGTTCTTCATTACCGAAATCATCCGTGAACAGGTATTGACCAGCACGTCGGAAGAAATCCCGCATTCAGTAGCCATCATTATCGACAACCTGAAAGAAGATAAGAAAGCCATGTTAATCCAAGCCAGTATTTTGGTCGAACGGGATTCCCAGAAATCCATCTTGATCGGAAAACAAGGGCAGAAGATCAAAACGATCGGATCACGGGCGCGTTTGACCCTCGAAGGTCGATACGGCAAGCGCATCTTCTTGGACCTCATCGTTAAGACAGAGAAGAATTGGCGCAACGACCAGCAGAAACTCAACGCCATCTCCAAACAGAATCTAGGCCAAACCGACCATGAATGACCGTCTCGATGTGTTTGTCTTACAAGTCACTGATTACAAAGAACACGATGCCCTGGTGAAGACGCTGAGTCAAACCCATGGGCTTTTGACCTTCATCGCTAAAGGACTTTTAAAACCGGAAAGCAAGAACGCATCGGCTTGTCAGCCGTTCTCCGAAGCCAACTTCACCTATGACCATCAGGAAGGCAAAGGGCTGCAGATCCTGCATTCGGCGACTATGATCGAGAGTCATCGTAAACTGCGCGAGGATTTATCCAAGCAAGTCGTTATGGCGGTCATCGTCGAGTTGCTTGAGCAAGTCCTGGAAGACAACTACGACCCATCGCTCAGTGATGAGGTTCACAAATCGCTGAAAGTCGCAGTCGAAGGACTGGAAACCACGGATAAGCCGTTGAATGTGTTGGTGTTCTTTCTGGTGCAAGCCTTATCCTGGTTGGGCATCGAACCTCAAGTCGATGAGTGTACGGTTTGCGGAGAGTCCAAAATCAATTCGATCTCGATGGATGAAGGGGGATTTGTGTGCTCGGATTGTCAAAAGGAACTGCAAAGTCCGATCTTTACCGCAGAGTTTCTGTATGCCTTCCGCATCGTCAATAAAGTCGATCTCTCCAATGTCAAACGCTATCTGACCTATCAGGCTCCGTCGATGGAACTGGTGGATTATCTGTATGATTTTCTGGCTTTTCACGGTAACCTCTCACTAAAATCGTGGGCATTCCTAAAGAAATGGTCTATAATAAACTAGATATTAAGGAGCACGCCATGTCAGTACCCTTCGAAACCATTGTCAGTCACGCCAAGAACACCGGATTTGTCTTTCAGGGGTCCGAAATCTACGGCGGACTCGCCAATACGTGGGATTTCGGCCCGTTGGGCATCGAACTCAAAGACAACATAAAAAAAGCCTGGTGGTTGAAGTTTATTCAAACCAATCCGTACAATGTCGGGATCCAATCCGCCATTTTGATGAATCCGCGCGTCTGGGAAGCTTCAGGACACTTGAGCACGTTCAGCGACCCACTGATGGATTGCAAGCACTGCAAGACCCGTCATCGGGCCGACAAACTCATCGATGCTTTCTCTAAAGGAAGCGTCAATGCCTCGACGTTGTCGAAGGAAGCCATGGAAGACTACATCAAGACCCAGAAGGTTCCGTGTCCAAACTGCGGTTCACATGACTTCACAGAGATCCGTCAATTCAATTTGATGTTTAAGACCTTCCAAGGTGTTGTTGAAGATGCGAAGAGTGCCATTTACCTGCGCCCTGAAACGGCCCAAGGCATGTTTGTCAACTTCAAGAATGTTCAGCGTTCCATGCGCAAGAAAATTCCGTTTGGAATCGGTCAGATCGGTAAGTCGTTCCGCAATGAGATCACCCCGGGGAATTTCATTTTCCGGACGCGTGAGTTTGAACAAATGGAACTGGAGTTTTTCTGTAAGCCCGGCGAGGACCTGCAGTGGTACGACTATTGGAAGACCACTTGCATGACCTGGTTAACCGATTTGGGACTTCAACCCGATAACCTTCGTATCCGTGAACACGACAAAGAAGAGCTTTCGTTCTATTCTGCCGGAACCAGTGATATCGAGTACCGCTTCCCGTGGGGCTTCGATGAGATTTGGGGCATTGCCGATCGCACGGATTACGACCTTAAACAACATACCAAATTCTCCGGTGAGACGCTGGATTACCTTGACCCGATCACCAACGAACGCTATGTGCCCTATTGCGTTGAACCGGCTGTCGGGGTCGAACGCCTATTCTTATCGTTCCTAACGGACGCTTATGAAGAACAACAACTGGAAAACGACACCCGGGTTGTGTTGCATTTCCATCCTTATTTAGCCCCCTATAAAGCCGCCATCTTGCCGCTGAGCAAGCAGTTGGGTGAACAAGCCATGGCCTTGCGCAATCAGCTCGCTGGACAATTCATGGTCGATTACGATGAAACCGGTTCGATCGGTAAACGCTACCGCCGGCAGGATGCCATCGGTACCCCCTATTGCATCACGGTCGATTTTGAGACGGCCAATGACGGAAAAGTCACCGTCCGTGACCGTGATACGATGCAGCAGGAACGTTTGCCCATTGCCGATGTTGCCGCCTTCCTTCAATCCAAGATCCAATTCTAAAGGAGCCCCGTGAGCCGAATCTCAGACGACGACATCAACGCGATTCGCAAGCGAGCTGACATCACCGAAATCATTCAGCGCTATCTTCCTGTGATTAAAAAGGGGAAGAATTTTAGTGCAGTATGCCCATTTCATGATGACCACGATCCATCGTTATCAATTGCCCCGGATAAGCAGATCTACAAGTGTTTCGTTTGCGGTGCCGGTGGTAATGTGTTTACCTTTGTACGGGACTACGAAAAGATTTCCTTTACTGAGGCCGTCATCAAGGTTGCCGATATCGTCAATTATCCGCTCTCGGCTACAGTTGCGACCCTTCAAGCGGCCATCCCTTTAGAACATCTACGTCTGCATGCGCTCTTACAGGAGATGATCAACTACACAGCGTATGTGTTAAAGTCCAGCGATTCGATCGGCGCCAAGGCGTACTTGAATCAACGCGGGATCGATGATGAACGGATCCGCAAATTTGATATCGGACTCAATCTTGATAAAAACCAAACCAGTTCATTTCTGATGGCCAAAGGTTATACGTTACAGGAATGTGTCAGTGCCAACGTGACTCGAATCTCCGAGAGCGGGCCCAGTGACGTTTTTTATAACCGCATCCTCTTTCCCATCCATGATGCGACCGGACATCCGGTCGGCTTTACCGCCAGAACGCTGAATCCCAACGAACCCAGTAAGTACATCAACTCCTCGGAAACCCCGGTCTATGTCAAGGGAAAGCTGTTGTACAACTATCACCGGGCACTGCCTAATGCCAAACGAGCGAAACAACTCATCTTGGTGGAAGGGGTCACGGATGTGATTGCCTTTGATCGGGCAGACATCACAAACGTTGTCGCAACTTTGGGAACGGCCTGTACGTCACAACAGATCCGACTCATCCAACAGGCCAGTACCCGCGTTCTGTTGTGTTATGACGGGGACAATGCCGGTCAAACCGCCGCGTTCAAGATCGGGAAGCTCCTGTCAACGTTTAAACTGACCGTGGAAGTCGTCCTTAACACCACGGGGATGGATCCGGATGACATTGCCCGATCTAAAGGACCTTCAGCACTGAAAACGCTGATCGAAACCAAAACAGCGTACTCCGATTTCGTTTTTACCTACCTCAAGTCCCGTTTTGATTTGTCCAACTACACCCAGAAGAAAGAGTTTGCCCGGGTCGTGCTTGGGGAGATCGAATCGCTCGGTGATGCTTTTGATCAAGCAACGCTCATGCAACGGCTTAGTGAGTCGACCGGGTTTACCACAGAACAATTGAGCTTATTGCGGGAGAAGAAGCCGGTGGTGATCACCGAAACGTCACGACCGCTTCCCAATATATCAACCCCCAAAACCATCAAAACCTGGGCCGAGTATGAGATCCTGGGGATGATGTTGCGGAGTTTACGGGCTGCTGTGGAATACAAAGATCATTTGGGATTTCTTAATGATCCGCTGCACGATCAGTGTGCGTTGCTGATTTTGGATTATTATCGTAAAAATGATAAAATAGAAGTTGCAGATCTGATCAATCGAATTGAAGACCCCAAACAGGTCCAATTGATCACCGATCTTTCCGAAAACGAAGTTTACTACAAGGAATATCGTGAAAAAGCCTTGCAGGATGCCATGATTCGTGTCAAAATCAATCGGCTGGACACCACCATCGATCAGATCAAAGATCAGATCACCCATGAAATCTCCCACACGGAGAACCAGCGCTTATTGACCCAACTCACGCAACTGCAAAAAGAGCGACGCGCGTTAGTCCAACAAACCCAAGGAGGCTAGTATGTCACAGAAATTTTCAACGCTGGATGAGTTACGCAATCATCTGGTTGACACGTATAAAACCAAAGGAGCCGTCACCAATGAACAGGTGACTGCTGAGTTGGAAGAGTTCAATCTTGGGGATGAAGACAACTCCGCCTTCCTCGACAGCTTGATCAAAGCGGGAATCGTCTTGACTGAAGATGTGGATATCGTCGCTGACAAGGATCTTGACAGCCAACTCCTGGCTGACAGCATCGAAACGCTGGAAGAACAACTCTCCGAAAGCGAAGATCCCGATGAGATCGAAGAAACCATCAGTGACCTCAATTATAACGCGACGACTCAAAATCGCGTCAACGATCCGGTCAAGCAGTACCTCAAAGAAATCGGCCGCGTCGAATTACTCAATACCGAACTCGAGAACGTTTACGCCATTCAGATCGCGGAAGGGGTCGTCGCTGCCGAAGCCCTAAAGAACCTGGTGATCCAGGCGTTGAAGACATTACCTGTGCCGGTAGCGCATCCTGAGCACGTTCTTCAGTTTAATCTGACGGATGTGGCCGCCCTAACGACCCTCCTCGATGAACACGGGGAAACCTTCATCGAAGCGGCTTATGCACATTATCGCAGTCACTTCTTTAATCTCAAGTTTGAAAGTTTGGATGTCATCCTCAGCGACATCACCACCTTCGAACAGATCCAACCTTTGAAAGACTACCTCAACATGTCCTCTGAGGACGAGTTTGCGCAAGTCTATCATCGTGTGTCCTATCGCATTCGCCAAACCCTCAATGATCCTCAAATCAACATTGATGAACAGGGTCTTTTGGTTCGATTCTTCTTCTTTACGATTCTGTATGAACTGCCGAAACATGCGGCAGCCATTACCGGCTACCGCAACGCCTTATCGACCGGGGATTACGCCAAAGATGAACTGATCTCTGCCAACTTGCGCTTGGTGGTCTCCATTGCCAAGAAATACGTGGGTCGCGGGATGCTGTTTCTGGATCTGATCCAAGAAGGTAACATGGGCTTGGTGAAAGCCGTTGAGAAATTTGACCACACCAAAGGGTTTAAATTCTCGACTTATGCCACCTGGTGGATCCGCCAAGCCATCACGCGGGCCATTGCCGATCAAGCTCGAACCATCCGAATTCCCGTCCATATGGTCGAAACCATCAACAAGATCACGCGGATTCAACGCACCTTGGTTCAGCTCTATGACCGTGAACCGACCGATGAAGAGATCGCCGTCGCGGCCAATATCGGGATCGAAAAGATCATCGAAGCCAAGAAGAGTGGCTATGACATCGATTCGGACTACATCGAACAACTCAACAACAAAGTCGAAAGCACGACCCGTTTGACCTCCGAAAAGGTCCGTGAAATCAAGAAAATCGCCATGGAACCGGTCTCGTTGGAAACGCCGATCGGGGAAGAAGACGACAGCCATCTCGGCGATTTCATCGAAGACAAAGATGCCTTATCCCCGGATGAGTACGCCAACATCCAGCTTCTCAAAGATGAAATCAACAGCGTCCTCGAGGGATTGACCGAACGCGAAGAGAAAGTCTTGCGTTTACGTTTTGGGCTTATCGATGGACGGACCCGCACCCTGGAAGAAGTCGGTAAACTCTTCAACGTCACGCGTGAACGCATTCGACAGATCGAAGCCAAAGCGCTGCGTAAACTCAAACACCCTAATCGCTCGAAGAAACTGCGCGATTTCATGGATAAACTCTAATGCCGCTTAGCCGTTTGGATCTGTTGGTGAGCCTGATCGACCCGTGCACCTTAGCCGTCGACATCGGAACCGATCACGGCTATCTGGCGTTGAAGCTACTCCAAAAAGGCATCACCCAACGGGTCATTGCCACTGATCTGCGCCCCTTACCGCTGAAACAAGCCCAAAAAACATTTGCACAGGCAAATGTTTTTGACGGAATCTCGTTTGTAGTCAGTGATGGGTTGTTGGCCATTAATGACCAACCCGACACCGCGATTCTGGCCGGAATGGGCGGGGATTTGATCATCAAGATCATAACTCAAAGTTTAGATCGTTTTCAGCGCATGCAGCAAATCGTTGTCCAGCCTAACTCACACATCGAAAAGGTCAGGCAGTTTGCCTTCAGTCATGGTTTTATGATTACCCAAGAGCGAATCACGTTTGAGGGGTTCTATTACATCGCACTATCGCTGACCCCTTCGAATCGCCCCATCTTCGTTAATGAAAAACTCGCCTATTTGGGCGAGTTGTTGACGATCGACGATCCGATCTACTTTGAGTATCTTCAGTTTGAAACAAACCGTTTGAAAACCATTCTGTCTCAACATTCCCACGCCGACGTCGCTCGGCGACAGTTGACGTGGATCATGGAACGACTAGACGGACAAGGGTAGGTAGAAATCTTCCTTATCGACATTGCGTCCGGCAGCGACCGCCTTTAAATAGCTAGTCACTTCATCGATCAGAAAGCGTGGCGTTGAGGCTCCGGCGCTGACCGCCACCGTTTCTACTCCATCAAGTTCTTCTAGATTCAACTCCGTCAACCGCTGTATCGCGATGACGGTTTTTATTCCGCGGTTACGGGCGATTTTAGCCAACATCGCCGTGTTGTTGGACCGTTTGTCCCCCACGATGATCACCGCATCCACGAGTGCCGGAAGTTTCAGAATTGCTTCTTGTCGCATGCGGGTCGCACTGCAGGTCTCATCACTGATGATGGCTTGCGGATATCGCTGCTTGATGGCGTCCAGAATGGCTGCGATGTCCAGCGTACTCATCGTAGTTTGATTGGTCACAAACAACTTTTGGGCATAGATCTGAGGCAAAGGCTGGGTTGGATCGATCAGCGTGATTCGGGAAGGAGAGAGCCCTAGAGCTGCTTCGGGTTCGGGATGACCCGGTTGACCGATGTAGAGGATCTCATAGCCGTTGTCCAAGTAGGACTGCATGAGCTGTTGGGTCGAATAGACATCTTCGCAAGTCGCATCCATCGTCATTAAACCGCGGGCTCTCGCTTGAACCATGACTTGGGGGGAGACACCATGGGCCGTAATGATGACCAGGCCTTCGCTGATGGTTTCCAAAAGTTCTAAGCGGGTTTTTCCCTTGGAATCCAAGGAGGTAATGCCCAGCTGGGCTAAACCGTCGATGACGGACTGATTATGAACGAGTTCGCCCAGGATGGTGATGGGCAGATCCGGGTGTTCCTGACGGGCTTTCTTGGCTAATTCAATAGCTTTAAAGACGCCTTTACAGAAACCTCTGGGTATGACATCCAAGACTGTTTTGAGTGTTGTCATGGGTTAATCATAACACATTTTACTTTTGACCCAAAAGCCCTTATAATAGTGTGGCTTATGAACATTACACTTGAAACCTACTTATCCACCCTTGGATTTAAAACTCCGACGGTGATCCAATCCAAGACCTTTGACGTCATCCTTGAAGGACGTGACGCCATTGCCGTCTCGAAAACCGGTACGGGAAAAACGTATGCGTATCTTTTCCCCGCGCTTAACCGCATCGACGTCACTCGTAACGTTACGCAGCTTCTGATTTTGGTTCCCACGATGGAACTGGTCAAGCAAGTCGTTGCGGCGATTCAACCCCTGAAAGAGCTCCATGAGGGCCTACGCGTCAAAGGTATCGCCAAGGGATCCGATCGCTTGGCCGAAGATGCTCTGCATCCTCATGTGGTGGTGGGTACTTTGGGTCGTCTGAATGCCTTATTTGTCGAAGAAGCCGTGCTTCAGCTTCAAAACCTGTCCATGGTCGTCATTGACGAAGCCGACATGATGCTGGAAAAGAGCACGATCGATGATTTGGATGCCCTGATGGATAAACTCAATGCGCCGCGTCAGACCCTGGTCTTCAGCGCTACCGTTCCCGACAACCTTAAAACCTTCATCAAACAGTACTTGATTCGTCCACTGATGATCCAAGTTGATGAAGATCAGCTCTTTGATCCGAAAGTCAAACACGTCTTGATACCGCTCAAACACAAGGATGCCAAAGCCGTCTTGGCTCTGTTTGAAGTCATTCGTCCGTATGTCGCGCTTATTTTCTTCAATCATCTGGATGAACTGCAATCCTTCAGTCAAGCCTTGAATGAACGCAACCTGCGACATCTGGCGCTTCACGGAAAACTATCGGCCCGTGAACGCCAACAAAATCTCGCTCAGATCCGTCAAGGTCAAGTCTCCTACGTGCTCAGTACCGACCTGGCTGCCCGAGGGATCGATATCCCCGAAATCAGCGATGTCATTTCTGTAGGACTACCTAAAGACTTAGATTTCTACGTGCACCGTTCCGGTCGTACCGGTCGTGCCGGCCGCAGTGGAACCAGTTACGTGTTCTATTCGACCGCTGATGATGCGGGGATCCGTAACCTGATCAATCGCGGGATTGCCTTCGAACATCGAAACCTGGCCCAAGGGGAGCTCAAGATCCTGCGGCCGTATGGTGTAGCCTATGCTTTTAAAAAGAAGGAAGCCGATAAAGAGATCTCCCGACTGGTCAACAGCAAACCGGTTCAAGTCAAACCTGGTTATAAGAAGAAACGGGAAGCCGAGATCGAACGAATCAAACGCCGTAAACGCCGAGAGATGATTCAGGCGTCCATCAAGGCACAGCAAAAGCAGAAAAGCAAACTCAAACAAATCGAAAAAGGAAATCAGCACGACTGATTTCCTTTTTGTTTAGAGGTTATTGTCCAGAATATACTGGTTGATTTCTTCGATCAACTCTTCGACGATGTGTTCCTGCGGAACGGTTCGGATGAGTTGACCTTTTCGGAAGAGTAAGGCAGACTGATGCCCGCCGGCCACCCCGATATCGGCCCGGGCGGCTTCTTGCGGGCCATTGACCGCGCACCCCATGACAGCCACCGTGATGTCTTTTTGGATCGTATCCAGATAAGCTTCGATCTGTTTTGAGATGGGCAACATATCATACTGAATGCGTCCACAGGTAGGGCAAGCCACCAGATTGGCTACTTTTGAGTACAAGCCGAAGGCGCGAAGCAACTGCTTGGCCACTTTGACTTCTTCGACGGGATCGTCGCTGATGGAAATGCGGATCGTATCCCCAATGCCCTGATTAAGGAGTACCCCTAAGGCTGCCGAGGACTTGATGGCGGCTGTCAATAAGGTTCCGGCTTCGGTAACGCCCAAATGGAGGGGGTAGGGGAAGATCTTGGAGGCTTTTTCGTACACATCGATGACCAGTTGCGGTTCCGTTGATTTGAAGGAAAGCACGATGTCTTCAAAATCCAGGGCTCTTAAGATATCGATGTGGCCTTGAGCCGATTCGATCATGGCTTCGGCACAGGGCTCACCATATTTCGCCAACAGAGATTTCTCCAACGATCCCGAGTTGATGCCGATCCGGATGGGGATCTTTTTGGCTTTACAGGCCAGGACGACTTCTTTGACCTGTTCCGGGTTTTTGATGTTGCCGGGATTGAGTCGGATCTTGTGGATCCCGTTTTCAATGGCCATCAGCGCGAGTTTGTAGTTGAAGTGGATATCGGCTACCAGAGGGACCTTTGAAGCTTCGACAATGGGTTTGATCGCTTTAGCATCTTCTTCATCCAGAATCGCTAAACGGATGATCTCGCATCCAAAACTCTCCAAGGCTTTGATCTGGGCGATCGTGGCTTCCACATCTTTGGTTTTGGTGGTAGTCATGGATTGAATCAAGACTTTATTTTGGCCTCCCAGTTGGAGGTCTTTGACCCAGACGGGTCGGGTTTCTGTTCGTTTCATAAGGGTTCCTGTTTTCAAGTATACCACAAACCCGTATAATGGGAGTATGCCCGTACGTGCCCCAAAAGATCGCACCGCGAAATCGATTCAAGCGGATGCGTTTAATGCTGATACACTGTTTGCTCATCGCTTAAAGATTCTGATTGTAGTGATCGTTTTCTTGTTTGGTTCCGTGTGGATCAATCTTTACAGTATCCAAGTGCTGCGTACCGAAGAGTACGATCAGAAACTGGAAGCTTTCACAAAAAGCTACTTGAATCTGCCCTCGCAGCGTGGCATCATCTTCGATCGCAACGGCAACGTTTTGGTATCCAACCAGGAACGTCTTTCGATCATGTATTATCCGCCTAAAAACATCTCTACGGACGAAGAATGGGAGCTCGCTTTTCGGTTTGTAGACTATTTCAGCATCAGTACGGAGAATCTCTATTTTCGCGATCTTCAAGACCTCTACATTCTGCTCAAACCTGACGAAGCTTCAGCTAAGATTACCGAGGCGGAATGGACAGCTTATCGGGATGGGGAATTGGATGATGTGGACATCTACCAGTTGAAATTATCCCGCATCAGTGAATCCGATGTGGCTCAATTTGATGAACGTACCCGAAAAGCCTACATTGTCTTTTCACTTATGAATAAGTCGCCTTATAACAGTCTTAAAGTGATCAAAGATAATTGCACCCTTAGTGAAATTGCCTTCCTGTCTGAAAACAATACGCTCTTCCCGGGTTTTGATGCACAAATTTATTTCGATCGGTCGTACCCCAATGGGTTATTGCTGAGTACGCTTTTAGGAACGGTCACCACGTCCAAACAAGGTCTCAGCTCAGAAAGTTTACTGTATTATCTGGCTTTAGGGTACTCCCGCAACAGCTCGATCGGGAAAAGCGGTTTGGAAGCGCAGTATGAATCGTTATTGAAAGGCCAAGACGGACTCTATCAAGTCTTGTATGGGGAGAACGGACTGGCTGAGTTTACGGAGGTTCAATCGGGAAGTGTCGGGCAGGATCTCTACTTAAGTTTCGATACGGATCTGCAAGTCAACTCCGAACGCATCATTGCTCAGCTCTATGATCAGTTTAAACGCGAGAGTATCCGAAAATACCTCGAAAACATCAATATGATCGTTATGGATCCTCACAATGGTGACATCTTGGCCATGGTTGGTTTGGGTCGAGACGAGAATGGCCTGCTGTACAATGACCCGACGTTGACCTACACGCAGTCCATGGCTATCGGTTCTACCATCAAAGGTGCCACCGTCTATATGGGGCTTTCTGAAGGCGTTATACGTCCGGGTGAAGTCATCGATGATACCCCAATCAAGATCGCTGAAACGAAACTCAAAGGCTCCTGGAAGTATCTGGGAAGACTTAATGAGATCCAGGCGATCGGATTATCCAGTAACGTGTACATGTTTCATATTGCTATGCGTTTAGGTGGAGCTACCTATCAATATGACAAACCCTTAAGCATCGATATCAGTACGTTCGATTTGATGCGCAATTACTACAGTCAGTTTGGCTTAGGCGTTCAAACCGGTTTGGACGTCCCGTTTGAAGCGACGGGGTATAAGGGATCTGCGACATTGGGAGGACATTTGTTGGACTTTGCCATCGGGCAGTACGATACATACACCGTCATGCAGCTCGCTCAGTACGTCTCCACCATCGCCAATAACGGCGTACGCGTCCAACCTCGAATCTTGCTGAAAGCGACGCAACACAACTCCGATGTTGTCACGTATGAGAACAACGTCAAAGTGCTGAATGCCTTAGATAATCTTGGAGCTTTGAAACGGGTTCAGATGGGTTTTCGGTATTGCATCGATGGGACGCTGTGCGGTGGTCTTCGAACCTTACCCGTTACCTCGGCAGCCAAGACGGGTACCGCTGAAACGTTTGTTTTGGATGCGAAAAACAACCTTATCGATTCCTATAACACCTTGATGATTGCCTATGCGCCTTATGAGAATCCGGAAGTGGCCATTGCGTGCGGAATCCCCAATGCGTACAGTGTTGTGCGTTCAGCCGGCAATGCGTGCGGAGAAGTCATTCGTGAAGTGCTCAATTATTATTTCAGTAGAAACAATTGACGCTGTATGCTATAATGCTTTAGAAAAAAGGAGACCCACCCATGAGAGACGCCATTACCTTTAAATGCACGGTCTGCGGTGAAGAGAATTACATCAGCACCCGCAATAAGAAGAAGCACCCGGAAAAAATGGAAGTGAAGAAATTTTGCCCGCGTTGCAACAAGCAGACAGCGCACAAAGAAAGAAAATAAGCCTCACGGCTTTTTTTACATCCATGGACATTATCACGGTTAAAGTCGGGATCCTACAAACCAATTGCTACATCCTAAAACAGGGGGGAAAAGCCGTCGTGATCGATCCCGGAGCCAAAGTTCAACGCATTGTGGATGCTTTGGGCGAATCTCAGGTGTTGGCGATCCTTTTGACGCATGGTCATTTTGATCACATCGGAGCCCTCAATGATCTATTGGCCGTCGTGTCGGTACCGGTCTATCTGAACCCTGAGGATGAACCGTTGCTCAAAGATTCCCAGCTGAATTATTCCTTCCCCAAACGATTTACGGTCGATGCACCGACCAAACCTTATCCAGTCAATCTGGAATTGGGCCCCTTCAAATTCGAGGTTATCGATTCGTCCGGACATACCGAGGGATCCGTGATGCTCAAGATCGGTGACCACCTGTTTAGCGGAGACACACTGTTCAAACTCAGTGTTGGACGAACGGATCTGAAGACAGGAAATCCAACTGCCATGAAGCAAACCTTGCGCAGCATCAAGTCGCTTCACGGTCCGTTGACCATCTGGCCGGGTCATGAGGAACCCACAACCCTTGAGGACGAGCTGAATCAGAATCCGTATTTACGATAGGAGAATCGGTTTCCGTCGCATATCATCAGGTATGACGCCGGAAACCTTTTTTAAACGTTGGATGACCTTAGCGATCCAACGGAAAGCGACGGATCTTCATCTTCGATTTGAGGAGGGGAGAGGAACGTTGGAACTGCGGACTCCCAAAGGGATGATCAAACTCAAAGAAACGACGGATCAAAGCTTACTCGAGTACCTTAAGTTTAAAGCCAATTTGGATTTGTTTCTGGGATTTACACCTCAAACCGGACATACCAGCCTTTTGATAGGTCAACAACGCATCCACTTGCGGATTGCCTATCTCCATACGTTGACTTACGATCACATGGTCATCCGTATCCTCAATCCACCACGATATCTCAAACCTCACGATCTCTTTACACCAAGCGATGCAATGCGAATACAAGAGTGTTTATATTCGACAAATGGCTTGATTTTGATCGCTGGAGCGACAGGCAGCGGCAAAACAACCACGTTATATACGCTGCTCAATCACGTTCAATCGCGCAAAATCGTTACGATTGAAGACCCTATTGAGGTTCATTACCCGTTTCTGACACAGATCCAAATCAATCCGCGACAGAATTTGACGTTTGAATCCGCCATCAAACAAGTGCTTCGTCATGATCCGGATATCATCGTGATCGGTGAGATCCGAGACGAAGTTGAGGCTAAAGCTGCCCTACGAAGTGCCTTGACCGGACATTTGGTGTTGTCGACGATTCATGCACGTTCAGCCTTGCAAACCATCGATCGCCTCACCAACTTGGGGCTAGATCGTCAAGAGATCCTAAATACCCTCGTTTTAGTCATTCATCAGGAACTGGTGGATGAGCCTCATGGAAAGAAAGTTCACTATGTACTTTACCCAACGCTTGAACCAGCTACTGAGACAGTTTAAGTCGGGATCGATATCCGATGCATTATGGCTCGAACTTTTGGAGAGTGGTGCTAGTTCTCAGGAGATCCAATGGCATTTTGGGTCCTTGGAAACCATAGAAAACCGTATTCTTCGCCTATCCTCGTCTGAACGTCGACAATATGTGCTGTATGAGAATCACCTATCATCTCGACAAGCGTTGTGGTGGGTGTTGAAACAGCGTCAGGATCGACAAGGGTTCAAAAATTCACTCTGGCAAGCACTGGCCTATCCCGTCTTATTGTTTGGACTGGCATTTGTCATGATTCTCCTACTCAATCACCTCATGATTCCACGTGTATCAGGGCTATTTGAACTATCAACAACAAATCAACCGACAGCTACCCATTTCGTCGGACTATCCATTTTGGAGTTGGTTAATCTATTGATGATTCTGCTGGGACTGATCGTTGCGCTAATCCCTGGTAAAACTCGCGATTCACTCATCATTCGTTACTATTCACACCCCATCTTGAGCGATTATCGAATTCTTATCTCGACACAGTTTGTGGATTGGACGACAAAAGGTTTGCAGTACGGATTATCGGTTCAAACCATCCTAACTCTAATGGCTTTGAGTAACGATCCCATACTGAGTCATTGGGCCGGTGTTATTCAACGTGAACTGGAGAACGGGTACACCTTGGCGGATGCTGTTGGACATATGGATCAGTGCCTAAAGGTACTCTTTGCACGACACGACGAGGATCAACCTTTCGAAAACCGACTCTCTCGACATTATGGATTGATGTCACGAAGGGTTGATTCCTTGATCAAACGATGGCGAATGATGGGATTAGGCTGGGGATACCTCAGTTTTGGGTATCTTATTTTTACAGCTTATCAGATTATGTTTGAGCCGATTCGGCAATTGGAGCAACTCTTGTGAACAAAGGCTTTACATTGATAGAAATGGTGGTTGTCGTGGCTGTTATCGGCGCTTTGTTTTTACTGACGATTCCGAATGTCTCCTTGGTTCTGGATCTTTTTCTTGAGAAAGGTTGCCAAGCTCAATTGAAAGTCATCGATACCGCCCTGATCGAGTATCGGTTAATGCAGGATGAAGAGGCTCAATCCATTGAGGATCTGGTAGATGCCGAACTAATCTCTGAGGCACAAACAACATGTCAAACACAACTCATCAGTATCGAAGACGGAAAGGCAACCCTGAACTAATATGACCCTCACTGAAGTGGCAGTCATGATGATAATTGTGGGAACACTCAGTGTCACCACATCACTTCCAAGGTTGGAAGATCCCTTTCTTGATGATCTTTTTCGATCCGATATTTTTCATACTCAATTGCTTGCTCTTGCTTACTCCCAGAAACTCTATTTGGATGAACGTTGGGGAATCGAGGTTTGGTTCAATGCTAATGGTAACATCAATGAACCGGTTACCAAGACCTTTCAACAGGGTGATGTTGTTTTACGTTTAGGAACAGGTCGATTTGATGTCCCGCGGCTATCTGACGATTGAAACCGCGCTCAGTATCATTCTGGTTATGATGGTGTTGGAGTTGTTCGTGACCATTGATCAGCATCGAAGCGAGCTTGAGTACACTTTACTCGAAGGGGACTCCACATGCGACGTGGTTTGTTTACTCACTCAGGAATGACCCTGATCGATGTTGTGTTGGCGCTTTTAGTATTAATTATGCTACAGCCGATTTTGCTCTCTTCCTTAACTTTTGCGTCTAGAACAGATTTTCAATGGAATTATCGACAGAATCAACTGGGCATCCTGCAGTTGCGGCGTAAAATCGCTTTAGGCGTTGATCTGTTGCTTAACTCCTCCTCGTTATCCCTAACAATCAACGATCAACGACTCACGTTTGTCTGCCAGGATGGACTCCTCAATCAACAACCTGGATCGATGCCTTTTCTTTATGGTTTGGATTCTTGTTCGTGGATTCGTAGAGGTCAGTTGATTATTCTTTCGTTTAGTGAAGGGGAGGTCTCCCATGAGCTCATCGTCGGGATGTGGACGTAAAGGGTTTGTATTGCTGACCCTTCTCCCAATCATACTGGTGCTTCTATCGTTTCTGAGTGTCTATTCGCTTGAAGTTTATCGTCAAACCGTCCAACAACGGTTATTGGCTTCCATGGATCGCTTCTCGTTGGTCGAAATGACGGTGATCCATCTGGCTATTCAACAATTTCTAACTTACGATCCACATGATTTTGATCTTGAACTGGGAGGGTATGAGATTAGCGTCATTTTTGAGGATGAGACAGCGACAATTATCTACGATGAGAGCGAAGAGCTGTATGGAATTATGAGTTTTGATTTGGTGTTCGGGTACGTCACTCAGTACCGACTTGAACGAAACAGTGATTCTGATTGACATTTTTCATTCTTCCACTAAAATTAGAGTGTTAAACAGGAGGTTTGTATGATTATCGTCAACGATTTAAGACCAGGAATTACGTTTGAATATGAAGGGAACATCTTTACGGTTCTCGACACGCAACACAACAAAACCGCCATGCGCGGCATGATTATCAAAGCGAAAGTCAAGAATCTTCGCTCGGGAGTCATCAATGAGTTGTCCTTTACCGGCGGTGACAAAGTGGAACCCGCCCACATCGACAAGAGCGAAATGCAGTATTTGTATGATAGTGGAGATGCCTTGGTCTTCATGAACACCAGCACCTACGATCAGATCGAAATCCAGAAGTCGGCCTTGGAAGCTGAGATCTCCTTCTTAAAGCCCAACGATAACGTGAATGTCGTGTCCTATGAGGGGGAGATCTTAGGCGTCGTTCTTCCGGATAAAGTGTCCCTTCAGGTCACTAGCACCGAACCGGCTGTCAAAGGGGATACCGCGACTTCGGCGATGAAGAATGCCGTGTTGGAAACCGGACTGGAAATCAAAGTCCCGATGTTCATTGAAGAAGGCGAGATGATCGTCGTCAACACCTCGGACGGAAAATACGCTGGACGCGCCTAATCCGCTTTACATTTCTTACATTTTGAGCTACACTATCACTATCTTCAGGGCAGGGTGAAATTCCCTACCGGCGGTATACCCCGCGAGCCATTGGCATGAACCGGTGCAATTCCGGTGGCGACAGTAAAGTCTGGATGAAAGAAGATAAAATATCTTTTTGATATTTGAGCCCTGGGATCATTCTGGGGTTTTTTATTGAAAGGAGCACGAACCCATGAAAAATCATCGTTTACGGTTGTTGACGTTGTTGAGCATGATGATCGCCTTATCATTCTTGTTGCAGTACTTTGAGTTTCCGATTCCGGCCCTCTTCCCGGCGTATTTGAAGATCGATCCCAGTGATATCCCTGCTTTGTTTGTTGGTCTGTTTATTGGCCCGGTTCCAGCCGTCATCGTGGAGCTATTGAAGAATGTCCTTCACGCGATCTTCATCTCCAAAGATCCCAACTTCTCCGGTGAAATAGCCAACTTCTTCGCCGGAGTGGCCTTCATCCTTCCGGTCGCGTGGACAGCCACATTTCTGCGCAAGAATCTGGAACATTACACCTTCAAACAAACCCTCATACGCTTATTACCGGCCTTCGTGTTAGCAGTCATCTCGATGACCGTCATGATGGCCCTGGTCAATTATTTCTTCTCGTTTCCGCTCTATGGGATGACGGAACACAGCGTCAAAGTCAGCGGAGTGATTGCGGTAACCCCGTTTAATCTGTTTAAAGGGGTGCTGCTTTCCATCATCGCGTTGGCCATCTACCCCAACATCAAACCCTTGTTTATTCGTTTTTTGTCCCGATAAATCAAAACAGTTCCTTGTGAACTGTTTTTCTTGCTCGTCCCAGGCTTTCGGTGAGCGGTGCTTTTTGGTATAATAATCCAGAGGTGTCCTATGGAAAGTCTATCCAGAGTTAAAAAGAATGCGGAATTACGGCAAGCCATCGAAAACAGCCGCGAAAGCGAACTCTCTTCAGAGGCGTTGTCCACGTTTGCGGATCGGCTCAACCGCATCAGTCCGGATTTGAGCTCTGTCGAACCGGTTTCGCCGGCTTCACCGGAACTCTCGCGTCATGCGAAAGGGGAGAGCGATCAAGGCTTTGCCCCGTATGTCTCTCCGCTAGATCCAGCTTTTCACCACGATTACCTCAATGAATTCATCGATGAAGTCAAACATTACAATGTCAAGAAAGGGTATGCTGAACCGTCACCAGTAGAAGCGACTGGATCACGTCCAATACCGACCCCTAAGACTGTTCAAACTCCGGCAGATGATGATTTGACGCTTGAAATCAAGAAAGTCATCGCCGACGACGAACCGGAGTTTGCCATCGAAGAAAAGCCCAGTCCTGAAGATACCCAGGAATTAGTGGGTGTGCTCGAAGAAACCGCTAAAATCAAGATCAAACTTGAAAGTGTCGATAAAGAGCTTTTGGAAATGAACCGCAATGTCAACCGCTCGACTCGAGCGTTGAATGTGATCACCTGGTTCTTGGTCATCATCTTAATGAGCATGCTGTTATTTGCCCTTTATTGGATACTTACCACAGAAGGAATGTAATGACGATCAATATTGCTATCGACGGCCCTGTCGCTTCAGGCAAAAGTACCATTGCCAAACGACTGGCCGAACTTTTGAATTATGTCCACATCGATACCGGTGCCATGTATCGGGCTGTTGCTATCAAGGCGGCCCGACTCCACCTCGACTGGGAGAATGAACCGGCGCTTTTTCGAATGCTGGATTCAACGGATTTTGCCTTTACACCGACCGGAGAGCTGATTGTCGACGGAGTTGCGGTTGGCTCGGATATCCGGACCCAGGAAGCTGCGATTGGAGCCTCGACCGTCTCCAGACATCCGTTGATCCGAGCACGATTGGTGGCTATCCAACAAGCCATCACCCGATCCAAAGGATTTATTTTGGATGGTCGGGATATCGGAACGGTCGTGTTACCGGATGCTGAACTCAAGATCTTTCAAGTGGCGGATGTTCGGGAACGCGCCAAACGGCGTACAGCGGAGTATGTAGCCAAAGGCTTGACCGTTGACTTTGACGAAGTTTTGGAAGATTTGAAACAACGGGATGCTAATGATATGAACCGCCAACACTCTCCGCTGACGAAAGCGGAGGATGCGGTCATTGTCGATACCAGTCACCTCACCATTGAGGAAGCCGTGGCGCTGATCTTGCCTATGGTCCGGGAGAGAATCCGGAGAACGGAGACCCATGATTGACGGTGTCATTGCCATTGTCGGCCGACCCAATGTCGGTAAATCCACCCTGTTTAATCGAATCGTCGGAGAACGCATCTCCATCGTTGAAGATGTCCCGGGAGTGACCCGGGATCGTTTGTACGCCAAAGCCAATTGGTTAACGAAAGATTTTCGCGTGATCGATACGGGAGGCCTTCAACTGGCTGAACAGGACTATCAAAAAGAGATCCGTTTACAGGTGGATATCGCCATCGAAGAAGCGGATGTCATCGTGTTTGTGGTCAATGCTCAGGAAGGTCTGACCGAAGATGACCGATACATCGCCAAGCTCCTTCATAAAACCAAGAAGCCCGTTCTATTAGCGGTCAATAAGGTCGATAATCAAGCCCTCATCGATAACAGCTATGCGTTTTATGCCTTGGGTTTTGATGATCTGATCCTGGTATCCAGTACTCACGGAATCGGGGTCGGGGACCTGTTGGATAAAGCGATTGCTCATTTTCCGCAACGTGCGCTTAAAGACTATGAAGGTAAGATTGCCTTTGCCATCATCGGTCGTCCGAATGTCGGAAAATCGTCTTTAGTCAACGCCATTCTGAATCAGGATCGCGTCATCGTTTCGGATATCGAAGGAACCACACGGGATGCAATCGACACGCCGTTTACCCATGATGGACGCGAGTATGTCGTCATCGATACGGCAGGGATCCGCAAAAAAGGCAAAGTCTACGAAAAAATCGAGAAATACGCTGTGCTTCGCTCTCTGCAAGCCATCGAACGGGCCGATGTTATCGTGTTTGTCATTGATGGGGTAGCGGGGATCCGCGACCAGGACAAGCATGTGGCTGGATATGCGCATGAAGCCGGAAAACCCATCCTGATCCTTTACAACAAGTGGGATGGCGTCGAAAAGGACGAACACACGATGTCGGAGATCACCAAGAAGATCCGGGATGCGTTCGTTTACCTCAGTTATGCGCCGATCCTCTTTGTTTCGGCAAAGACGCGTCAACGGGTCCATCAGATCCTGCCGCAAATCGACAACATCAACAACTATTCGCAAATGCGGATCCAAACCAGCGTCATCAATGAAGTGTTGGCCGATGCGCAACGCATTACACCGCCTCCGTCCCACAAAGGACAACGCTTGAATATCCTGTACGGGTCACAGGTTTCGGTGGCACCACCGACCTTTGTGTTGTTTGTCAATGACCCGCAACTTCTGCATTTCTCTTACCGGCGTTACCTTGAGAACCGGTTGCGTGAAGCCTTTATCCTTGAAGGCACACCGATCCGGATCATCGCCAGAAAGAAGGACCAATAAATGAACATCGGCATTATCGGCAGTGGCAGTTGGGGGACCGCTTTAGCTCAAGTCTTGACCGACAACCAGCATGATGTGGTGATTTGGGGTCGAGAACTCGATGAAGTGGTGGATATCTCCCGCTATCATCGCAATGAACGCTATTTTCCGGGCCAAGTGCTCAATGACACCATACAAGCGACCTTGAACTTCGATGATCTTTTAGATCGTGAACTGTTGATTTTAGCGGTTCCGACAGCAGCCATTGAAACGGTGAGCCAACAGATCAACCGGGAGTTCAAACATCCCGTGATCATCGTCAACGTCGCCAAAGGTTTCCACCCGGTCACCCACCAGCGCTTGTCGCTGGTCATCAAAGAAACCATCGAACCTTCGAAACTGACCGCGGTGGTCTCGTTGATCGGACCCTCTCATGCCGAAGAAGTGGTTCAACGCATGTTGACGGTCGTCAATGCGGTGTCCGACAATGAAGAAGCCTCTAAGATCGTCCAAACGACTTTCTCCAATGCGTTCTTTAGGGTTTATCGCAACACCGACGTGATCGGGGCTGAAATCGGGGTTGCCGTTAAGAATGTCATCGCCGTTGCCTCAGGCATCCTTTCAGGGCTTGGCTACGGCGACAATGCTCGTGCCGCACTCATTACCCGCGGTCTGGCCGAAATCTCGCGCTACGGGGCTTATTTCGGCGCAAAACCGGAAACCTTCTTAGGATTGACCGGGGTAGGGGACTTGGTCGTAACCTGTACGTCGGTCCATTCCCGCAACTTCCAGGCTGGCTTACAGATCGGTCAGTTCGACAGTGCGAAAATCTTCTGGGAAACCAACTCGAAAACCGTGGAAGGGGTCCATGCGGCCAAAGTCGTGTATGAAGAAGCCAAGGCCTTAGGCATCGACATGCCCATCACCGAAGAAGTGTATAAAGTTCTCTATGAAGGCGCAACGCCGTCTCAAAGCGTCTTGCGCTTGATGACCCGAGAACTAAAAAGCGAATAATTTGATGATTTTAACGTTAAGGTGCTATGATACCCTTAGGAAATGGAGGAACTTCTATGAACGAAGTATTCAACAAGAAATCCCTAGCTGATGCCGTTGCCGAGGAATTGGGTGTATCTAAGAAAGCAGCGCTTGAAACTGTTGATCTAGTATTAGATACCATCATTGCTCATGTTAAAGCCGGGAATAAAGTCGACCTAGCCGGTTTCGGTAAGTTCGAAATCAAACGCCGTGATGCCCGAATCGGAATCAATCCAAAAACCAAAGAAAAAATCCACGTTGCCGCCTCGAAATCCCCGTCGTTCAAAGCCGCCAAAGGCTTCAAAGACGCTGTTAAATAACATCAGAACCGTGTGTTCTTAAGGAGTGTTGACTATCGATATCCTACTCTACATTTTGGCCTTGGTCATTACGATTTGGGCTCAATCCAAAGTTCAGAACGCTTACCAGCATTTCGCCAAAGTCGCCAATGAACGCCGCTTAAGCGGTTATGCCGTTGCGCGGGACATTCTCAACCGTAACGGCCTTTATAACGTTCAGGTGCAAGTCAGTCAAAACGGACTTCTCAGTGATCACTACGACCCGAAATCCAATACGGTCAATCTGTCACCGAAGGTCTACAACGATGCCAGCATCGCTTCCGTGGCGATAGCTGCTCATGAAGTCGGTCACGCCATGCAGTATGCAGAAAACTACAGTATGGTAGGGGTACGAAACAGTTTGTTACCCCTCGCTATTGTTTCCGGACATGCCGGATGGATCGTTCTCATCATCGGCTTGGCGGCCCGTATCGATATCCTGTTTCTGGCCGGGATCATTATGGTCGGAATCATCGGGCTCTTCCAGCTCTTCACTTTACCTTTGGAATTCGATGCTTCTAAGCGGGCTTTAGTTCAACTGAGTGATGGCGGGTATGTCAATACCGATGAGGTAGCCGATGCGAAAGAGATGCTGTCAGCTGCAGCCCTGACTTATGTCGCCGCACTGGTCGCCACGCTCTTACAAATCCTTCGCTTTGTCATGATCTACGGACGTCGTCGAAATTAAAGGATCCAAACGGATCCTTTTTTATAGGAAGAAGGGAAGTCAGTAGCGTAAGAAGGGCCATGAACACTCCCTACTTATCCCGTGAAGATCTGATCCCTGCTTCGACATTTCTTGGTGGCGACTGTGGTTTTGACCGGGTTTACCTCAATGGTTTAGCCCCGGGTTCCTTACTGATCTCGAATGCACCCTACATGATCGTCAATTCAAATGGATTACTGGCTGGTGTTGACGAGCGATTTACACGTTTTGAAGTAGTCAATCAAGGGATTACCGAAAAAATAGTGACACTAAATTGGAAGACGGATTGTGAAAACCAAACCTCAGCCCTTACTCCGATGACGAGTGGGATCAGCGAACTCCCAGTTCCCATTATCCTTATGATTGTCAGTGTGGTCTATCTCGCCATTTTGCGCAGGATCCGCCGATGAAAAGGTTGACTTGGTTACCCTGGTTCGTTGGGATCTGTTTTGTATTCATCACTCAGCGGGTTAATGCCGCAGACTTTCTGCCTACCACAAAAGAAGAGCTGAATTTCGAGATCAACAGCATCGAGGTCAGTGAGTCGTCGATGACGATTACCGGCTGGGCACTGATTACCGACGCTCAACACTACCGTAGTTCGGCAGATCACAAAGTTTGGATCGAAATCCTCTCATTAACGCATCACCTAGTGATCGAAGCTCAAATCACGCCGATCAGCATGACATCGATCTCGCTTCAGGCCGGTCAATCACTTTGTCCCGATAACGTCTACTTTTCGACAACATGCAATTACGATTATGATCATGTGGGATTTAGTGCAGTCATCGATCTGTCGATGCTAGTCAAAGGGGAACAGTACACAACGAATATCCTGTTTTCTGCGCTTAATGCCAATGTTCAACGCAAGACACCGCTCTACTACCCCATTATTGAACCAGTGACGAGGATGGTAGGGGACTACCGCTTCTCTGCCATCTCATCTTTGGATGATACGACACTAAGAATCTCTGCAACTCCCGTCTATGCCCGTAAAGAACCCACCAAAACATCAGCAATCTGGGCTTATGGAACCAATTGTTCAACCAGTTATGCCAATCGACTGTACTTTAGGTATGGAGCCACCTTCAATAACATACTCAATCGTTTTCCCATCGATAATCAGACCTACTATGCGATGAGCGCAAAGCTGGATATTTGTGTCGACGGACGGCGACGTATCGTTGAGGGCACGCAATTTAATCCGGTATGGATCTCCAGTTTGTTTGTTGAATACTCCGGTTCGCCCTTAACAATACGTTCAGAGTTAGTGAACACCGCTCCTGTGATATCCGCTACTGATCAGACTGTCATGGTCGGCGAACCTGTCAATTTATTGAGTTTTGCGTCAGCTTATGATGCTGAAGAAGGCGATATCAGCCACAAAATCGAAATTTCAAGCGATTACCGGGATCAAGCCGGAAACTACATCGTGACGTATCTTGTGGTAGACAAATACGGCTATACGGGATTAAAAACTATTCGATTAACCGTGGTTGAACCTGATAACTCACCCCCGTACATCACAGCATTTGATAAAACCATCCTCCAGTTTATCCACTTTGACCCCTATCATGATGTCTTCGCTCACGATTTAGAAGAAGGGGACATCACGCAAAGAATGTACGCTTCAGGAGAAGTTAATTCCGATAAACTGGGGATTTATGTGGTCTGTTACACTGTAGAGGATTCCAAACGGCTTAGCGATGTGCAGTGTATTCAAGTAACGGTAATTTCTTATCTGGATACGTTATCAAGATATCGAATGATTTCAATTCTAAATCCATTTTATAATGAATCGTATCCAACGAGTTGGATCCAACACCTAGATGTCATACATAATCTTAAAGAAATGAGCATTCCTCTAATCTCGATACAATTACTAAAAAAGCCCCGATAGGGGCCTTCTATATGTACTACAAACTATTCTCAACAATACTTCGCATAATGTATATTATGTAATATTTAGATCAGATCCTTCAAGTAGGATTCCCCGTACGCTGGCAATGTAATCCCGAAGTTTTCTGCGACGGTAGCTCCGATGGCTCCAAACCCCTTTCGTTGAGGCAGGCTGCCCGTTTTAATTGTTGAAGGAGTGTACGCAATGAATGGGACATACTCACGGGTGTGATCAGTTCCGGCAAACGTTGGATCGTTTCCGTGATCGGCGGTAAGTATGATCAGATCACGATCATCGAGCTTATTGATGAGGTGACCCAGTTGGCGGTCAAACAACTCGATTTCCTTTCCATAACCGATTGCATCACGGCGATGGCCCCACAACGCATCGAAATCGACTAAATTAACAAAACAAAGTCCGGTAAACGGTTTATCGGCTAAAGACAAGGTAATATTCATCCCGTCCTCATTGCTTTTGGATTTGTAAGCTTCGGTAATCCCCTCTCCATCAAAAATATCTTTGATTTTACCAACAGAGATGACATCAAAGCCACTGGATTTTAAGTGATCCAGAACCGTCTTACCAAAAGGTTTCAAGGCGTAGTCGTGGCGGTTACTGGTGCGTTTGAATGATCCCTTACCTGAACCGATGAACGGACGAGCAATAATACGACCGACTCGCCATTCCGGCTTCATAGTGAGTTCTCGGGCAATTTCGCAGCAGCGATATAATTCATCAAGTCCAAAGGTTTCCTCGTGACACGCAATCTGCAAGACCGAATCCGCGGAGGTGTAGACGATCATAGCTCCGGTTCGCATGTGTTCTTCACCCAGCTCATCAATGATCTCGGTTCCGCTGGCGGATTTATTCCCGATTACGGGATGACCGGTACGACGGCTGAGCTCTTGGATCAGATCAGCAGGAAATCCAGTGTCGGTAAACGTAACAAACGGGACATCAATGTATAAACCCATGAGTTCCCAGTGACCGGTCATGGTGTCTTTTCCCAGACTGATCTCAGACATCTTTCCGTAAGCCCCTGTCGGACGATCAACCGGAGCCACATGCTTAAGCGGGTGAAGATTACTGATACCCAAACGTTGTAAATTGGGGATGTTGAGCGGCATCGCTTTGGCAATGTTTCCGAAAGTATCGGACCCATGATCGTTGTAGTTGGCGGCATCGTGAGCGGCTCCGATTCCCAAGGAATCCATGACGATGACAAAGATGCGTTTGAAATTCATACTACTCTCCTTTTCCTTTTGGATGGTGTTCATCATAAGCATTTCGTAAGCGTTTCTCTTCAATGTGCGTGTAGATTTGAGTGGTTTTGATGTCGCTGTGACCCAAGAGTTCTTGAACGACTCGAAGGTCGGCGCCACCGTTGAGTAAGGCTGTGGCAAAGGAATGACGCAGCTTGTGAGGCGTCAAATGCGTGGTTAGACCCAATTGACGTTCGCGTTGAACCAACATCGTATAAACGTATTGGCGACTGATTGGTCTCCCCTTCTTCGAAATAAAGACCAGGGTCGTGCGGGTGGTTTGCCACAAGGGTCGAACATTCACCAGGTAGTGACGAAGGTTGGATTTCGTCGCATCCGCCATGGGGACGATGCGTTCTTTATTTCCCTTCCCCAAGATCCGTAAAAATCCCTCATCCAGAAAGACTTGATTCAATTGGAGTGTGACCAACTCGGTCACCCGCAATCCACAGGAATACAAGAGGTCGATCATCGGTCGATCGAGCTCAAGATTACCGCTCTCACTTTCCAGGAGGATGTCGACATCTGAAAGTGGAACCGTTTGAGGCAAGTGCTCGATTTTCCGTATTCCGGGAAGTTTTTCGGTGGGATTATCCCAGATCGGTTCCCGATCGCAAACAAAGGCATGAAATCCGCGCAAGACGGACCGGTGTCGCAAGACAGATGCGTTGGTTTGAGTGGCCTGAAGTTGATCCAAATATTCGGAGATTGCCCCCGTATCGATCATCGATAATTCCCGTTGATGATTCAACTGAAATGACCGATAGTGATCCAGATCGCTCATATAGGCACTGACTGTGAGTTTTGACCGACGCAATACGTAAGTCAGATGATGCCGGTACAGCTCAATGGCTTCATCCCAGCTGATCATACGCTTAGGGAAGCTTGGAGCGTATCCAGAAGCTCTTTGGCTGCGCTGAGCGAACTGGAAGAACTGGTTCCTGTAGAGATCTGACTGAGCTCATGGATCCGCTGATCATAATCCAAGACTTGGATTGTTGTTTGAGTGGCCTGCTCGCGTTGGGTCTTTGAGACCAGGTAGTGGGAATCCCCGCACGCTGCGACTTGTCCCAAATGGGTCACGGCAAAGACTTGCGAGGAATGGGCAATCCGATGCATCTTTTGACCAATGGCCGTGGCAACTCGTCCGGAGACTCCGGCATCGATCTCATCGAAAATGACCGTTTCTATGCCTTGAAGTTCATTAAAAATGACTTTGAGCCCCAACATCAACCGGGACAGTTCACCCCCACTGGCGACCTTCGTCAGCGGTTTTAACAATTCACCCGGATTCATGGAAATCAAAAATTCAGTTTGATCATAACCGCTTGCGGAATCGGCACCTTCCGACAGCAAGATCGTAAATCGAGCTTTGTCGAGGTAAAGATCCCGGCATTGCCGGATCACCAATTCTTCCAGCTCATGTGCTTTTTGGCTGCGTATTTGACTCATGGTTTGAGC
This sequence comes from uncultured bacterium, assembly GCA_903847945.1. Taxonomy (GTDB): domain Bacteria; phylum Bacillota_I; class Bacilli_A; order Erysipelotrichales; family Erysipelotrichaceae; genus UBA2212. Next base: position 57,835 of record CAINEY010000002.1, read on the forward strand.
AAAATCACGATAACGACGATAAGCCACGTCGACTCGCGTCTGCAGCTCAGCCAAGATTTCATCGCGGCGGTTGATCAGATTGATGCGTTCATCGATATCCTGGCGCTTCTCCTTGATGGCGGCGATCGAAGGGCCGTATTTCTTCTTGAGTTTACTGAGCGTGTAAAGGCGTTCCTGTATCGCGTTAAGCTCACCCTCATCAAAACTCATCAAACTCTTGATTTGCTTCAGATCCGCGATCTTATCGATCAATTCATAATAAAGATCATTGATGTTGGACGTCGTCGCGGCGATCCGTTCGCTCTCTGAAATGGATTTGAGTTCACGCAACGCCAAATGAAGTTTCTCCGATACCCCGTTCTGTTCATCCAAGTGGGTCATGGCCGCATCCAAATGAAGCACTATTTTCTCGTAAGCCATCATTTCTTTTTGCTGCTCTTCGAGCTGAACATCCTCGTTCTCGATCAACTGGGCCTGATCGATTTCTTGGGCTTGGAACAGAAGAAACTCTAACTCATCGGGGTTTAAAACTGACTTTTGTTTTTGAGCGAGATCCTGACGCAATGCATCGAACTCATGATAAGCCTGTTTGAGTTGTGTTAAGGCTGATTTATCATTAACGAATCGATCCAGTAATCCCAAATGCGACTTGTCATTGAGTAAGTACTGCGTATCGTGTTGATTGTGGATGTCAATCAAGAAAGCCCCGATCTCTTTAAGTAAACTTACCGTTACGGGCCTTCCGTTAAGTTTTGAGGTAGACTTCCCCTCTTTGTCGCATTCCCGGGTGATCGATATGTTTCTATCCACCGCATACCCGGCCAGATTTAGGGTTTGGATGACCGTTTCGTTGGAAACCTCAAACTGACCCTCCAAAAAAGCCTTGGAACTCTCATGACCCACAGCATCACTGAGAAAACGATCGCCTAAAAGAATGCCGATCGCATCGATCAGAATGGACTTCCCTGCCCCGGTCTCTCCGGTGAATACGCTAAAACCGGACCTGAAGCTTAAGGTCACGTCTTGAATCAAGATGAAATTCCGGATGGTGAGTTGTGTGATCATGGCTCTTCTCCATTATACCCTAGACTTGCAGATTCCTAGACCTCAGTGCTAATGGTTTCGCACGAGGATCTCATTGATGATGGACATAGTGGCCGACGAATCAACCGATAACGCGCTTAACCCGATTTTGACCTGAGAACTGAGCCGGTCAATTTCGTTTAGCGCCAGGTCCATTCCCTGAAGGGCAACCATCGTCGTTTTATGATTTTGTGCATCGCTATTGTTGGATTTTCCCAAGGTTTGGGTATCTTGTGTCAACTCCAGCACATCATCCTGGATCTGAAAGAGGACTCCCAGTTTTTCGCCGATGGCCATCAAGGCAGGGGCTTCCGTTTCACGTCCATCCAAGATTGCTCCCAGTACCAAAGCAGCCCCTAAGAGTTTCCCTGTTTTGAGGATGTACATGTCGGTGATTGCTTCGACAGTATCGAGCTTTTCAAAGACATCACTGTCTTGTCCACCGATCATCCCATGGATCCCGGAAGCGTCCGCCAAGACACGGCAACACGCTAATTTTTGAGCTGGGTCCAATGGCAGGTCCAACACCGTCTCAAAGGCAGCATTGAGTAGTCCGTCTCCGGCTAGAATCGCTGTGGCTTCGTCGTATGCCTTATGAACCGTCGGTCGTCCGCGACGCAGATCGTCATTGTCGAGTGCCGGCAAATCATCGTGGATCAATGAGTAAGTGTGAATCATTTCGAGTGCGCATGCGACATCAACCGCGGAATCGCTCAACACCCTGACTTGAGAGAGCACCAAACGGGGACGCAACCGTTTTCCGCCCCCCAATAAGGCATAGCCCATGGCTTGTCCGGTACGGGTCGATGACCAGGATTGACTCAGTTGCTTAAGTCGGGTTTCAATGCGATCAAGATTCGGTGTTGCCATATGATTTGATCAGTTCCTGAACCTTTATTTCAAAACCTTTAAGTTGTGCATCGCATGATTTGACTAGGCTTAAGCCTTCTTCAAACAAGGCAATCGCTTCTTCCAATGGGATGTCATTCTTTTCCAGAGCATTCACAATGGTGCTCAGGCGTTGCATGGAGACTTCGAAGTTATTTTTTTCCATAAGATTCCTTTCCGGTGATGGTGGTTTTCAATTCACCGTCGTTAAGTTGGACAATCAAAGCATCCCCAACGTTAGCGTCATGGACCGATCGCAAGGCTTGCTGATCCTTCTTAGCGATGGCATAGCCGCGTTGGAGGACACTGAGCGGAGAATACGCATTGAGCAATCCCAATTGAGCCGCAAAAGCGTTTTGGCTTGCGGTGAGGCGCTGCAGGATCCCGGCAGGCAACCGCTGTTGGGAACGTTCCAAGGCGTTGGAGTAACCGTGAATGGTCTGGAGGGCACTGAGTTGCAGGCGCTGACGCAATGTTTGTAGAGCCAACGCTTTCGGCGCAACCGTCGCACTGAAGTTCAAGAGTCGTTGGGTCAGCATGGTCAGGTTCATCGCGGAATCCTGCGTAATCAGCTCCGGATTCGACCACAAGGGATGATGCGTGAGTGGGGTTAAGGTGAGTTGGGACTGTCGCAGCTGTTGGTTCATCAGACGGATCACCGTCAGACGTACCTGTTCGAGTTCGCCTTTGACTTCGCGGAAATCACGGACGACGCTTTGTGCTGCAGCCGTCGGGGTCGCTGCCCGAACATCGGCCACATAATCCGCGATCGTAGTGTCCACTTCATGACCGACCCCGGTCACTACCGGAGTCCTCATTTGACTCAATTGTCGCGCAACGCTCTCATCATTGAACGCCCAGAGATCCTCGATTGATCCCCCGCCTCGGGCCAGAATCAACACGTCCTGTCCCTCCTGATCGGCCTGAATCAAGGCTTTAATGATTTGAGAAGGAGCTCCCTCACCCTGAACCAAGGTAGGATACACCTGTAAGGTTAGTCCAGGCCATCGCAGTCCCAGCGTTTTTTGGATGTCTTTGAGGGCTGCAGTGTTGGCTCCGGTGATGATTCCGATGCGTTGCGGGTAGCGCGGCAAGGATTTCTTGCGGTTGGGATCAAAGAGCCCTTCGGCGTACAGTTTCTTCTTTAAGGCTTCGAAACGCAGATACAGATCCCCCACCCCATCCAGATTCATCGTGGTGACCGAAAGTTGAACTTTGCCCTGGGGCGGATAAACCGTAACGGATGCCCGAATCATGACCTGATCCCCATCCTTGGGTTTAAACGTTACTGATTGGGCTGCATTGGCAAACATGACGCATCCAATGCTGGCCATTTCATCTTTGAGCGTGAAATACCAGTGTCCGCTGCGATGGGAGGTAAAGTTGGAGATCTCCCCTTTCAGCCAAAAACCCCGAAATGCGGGGTTTGATTCCAGGGTCGTTTTCAAGACCGCTAAGAGCTGAGAAACACTGTAGGCGGCTTGCGTCATAGCTGATCCAAAACGGCGTTGATGAAGGCGTAGGAGTCCTCACTGGAGTATTCCTTGGCGATCTCCACCGCTTCGTTGATGATGACCGAGCGGGCGGCTTCGTCCAAGGCAAATTCACTGATGGCCGCCAAAAGAATGGCCCGATCCAAAGCCAACAAACGTTCATACTTCCACTCACTGGAAAGATGTTCCTGGATGAACTGGGCATATGTCGCTTCATGATCGATGAGGTTATAGAGGTTATTAAGTAAGTAGTCACCGGCTTCGGTGCCTTCGCGCAACTGTTCATCCACGATGATATTGGCGATGGATTTTCCCAGCAAGAGGTGCTGATAGAGGTAAGTGACCAGTTGGAATCGGAGTTGGTGTCGTGTCATAAGTCCTGCTTTCACCCTATTTTACCATACCCATAAAAAAACGCCCATTACTGGGCGTTAAAATTGAATCCGATGACGTTCACATCGACCTCATCACACGCAATACCGGTCATGTCGAGGATGGCTTTATGGACCTTGTCCTGGACTTTTTGACAGGTTTTCTGCACGTGCTGGCCATAACGAACCTTCAGATCAATGGCAATCGAGAGTTTATCGTTCTCGATCTTGCAGTTGACGGAATTCTTAAAGGTTGAATTCTCGAGGACAACGCCGTTGTCTTCCTGAGCGGAAATGAAGGCAATGCTGGAGAAGACATCCCGTTTCAGCACGATAGTGCCGTTTTCGTTGTCGCTGATTTTGATCATTGTTTTTGCCATAACTCCTCCACGGACATTATAGCACACCCTTAGCGGGTCTACGCAAGCTTAGTTATCGAACCACTTGGCGATGAGTTCATCCAACTTGCCGTTAGCTTTGAGCGCATCGATGGCGGCATTGACTTCATCCAGCCATTCCGAACCTTCCGGCAAAGCGACACCCAAACCACTGATGTTGGCCAGTTTTTCATGAACCAGATCAAACATCGCCAATTCCGGGAAAGCCGTAATGAATTCTTCGGCCACCGAGGTATCCACCAGCATGAAGTCGATCCGTCCGACTAAGATTTCCTGAACGATAACATCGTGTTTGTCCCGAATGTCCAAGGTGAAGTTGAAGTCGGATTTGAGGTTGTTCAAGGCGATTTCCTGAATGGTGCCCAATTGGGTAGAAGCCACCAAACCGGTCAGATCGTCAATGGAATCATAGCCCTTTTCAGCCAGGAAGAGCACGGTGAAGGCTCCGCCTTCTTCTTTATAGATCTGCGAGAAATCCACGGATTCTTCCCGTTCCGGAGTCACGGACATCCCGGAAATGGCCAAGTCACCGGTACCGGCTTGTAAAGCGCCGATGATGCCGGAGAAGGCAGTGTCGACCCATTTAAAGGTCACGCCCATTTCTTCGGCGATGAGTTCTCCGAATTCGATGTCGAATCCGACGAATTTGCCAGCGGTATCTATGGATTCATACGGAGGATAGTCGGCAGAAACCAGAACGATCAGTTCTTCTTTTTCTGCGGGTTTGGGGGTACAACCCGCCAAGACGGTGATCAGGATGAGGGATAAGACAAGTAGCTTTTTCATGAGTTGTTGTTCCTTTCGTTAAATCATGTTGGCTAAGAACGTTTTAGCGCGTTCCGATTTCGGAGCGCTGAAGAAGGTTTTCGTTTCGGTGACTTCCAGAATCTCGGCCTGATTCATAAAGATGATGTAGTCGGCCACTTCCTGAGCAAACTTGATCTCATGGGTCACGATGATGTTGGTCATTCCGATGTGATTGAGGTTTTTGATGACTTTGAGCACTTCTTGGGTCATTTCGGGATCCAAGGCACTGGTTGGTTCATCAAAGAGCATGGCGATGGGTTTCATGGCCAAGGCACGGGCGATTGCAACGCGTTGTTTTTCACCCCCCGAGAGTTGATGAGGGTAGTTATCCAGACGGTGCTGCAAGCCGACTTCGGTCAAATACTTCACAGCGACGTCCTTGGCTTCTGCTTCGTTCATCTTCTTGACTTTGCGTAAGGCGAAGGTAACGTTGTTGAGGGCGCTCATGTGAGCGAAGAGGTTGAAGTTCTGGAAGACCATACCGATTTTTTCCCGCACTCGATTGAGTTGTTTTCGGTCCTTGACCAGGTCCACGCTATCGATGATGACGGAACCGGTGGTCGGCACCTCCATCAGGTTGATGCACCGCAACAAGGTGCTCTTCCCGGCTCCCGAGGAACCAATGATGGCATAAGTCTTCTCGGGTTCGAATTCGATCGTGACATTTTTGAGGACGACCGTGTCCCCAAAGCTTTTAGAGACGTTGAGAAGACTAATCATAGCTCAGGGCCCTTTCCAGTTTCTTTCCGAAGAAACTAAGGATCATGTTGAGCACCAGATATAAGATCATGGTGATCAGGTAGGGTTCAAAGTAACGGTAAGTCACGGATGAGGTCATCTGAGTTCGGCGCATCAGTTCCGTAACCCCGATAACGGAAACCACGGAAGTTTCTTTGACCAAGGTGATGAACTCATTCATGATCGCCGGCAAGACGTTGCGCAACGCTTGCGGAACCACGATGTTCCAAGTGATGTCCCAGTTCTCTACACCTAAGGCATGGGCGGCTTCGATTTGGCCTTTATCGATGCTTTCGATGCCAGCTCGCAAGACCTCAGACAGGTACGCTCCGGAATTCAGCGAGAAGACGATCAGGGCCGACACCATCACATCGGGTACCCATCCCGTGATCTGCGGAAGACCCAGGTGGAAGAAAGTCAACTGGATCAACAGAGGCGTCCCTCTGAAGAAGTCGACGATGGCCTTGATCACCGGTCGGAAGACACTGCCTTTACGGCCTAAGAGACTGAAGGCAAAGCCAAGAATGGACCCGCCTAAGGCAGCCAGTGCCGCCAACTGCAGGGTCATCAGTACTCCGCTGAGCATCAGCGGGATGAAGGGAATTACGCGTTCGAAGTTGATGTTCATGGATCCTCCTAAAGAAAAACGTCCCTTGTAAACAAAGGACGTGTTATCGCGGTACCACCTTATTTCCGGATTGCTCCGGCAACTCTGTTCCTTAACGCGGAAATCACGGATGACACTCAACATCGCATCATCAGCTCCAAAGCACGTTCTTTAGGGCTTACCGCTTGCCTCTCATCATCCGCAAGTCGCTGTACAGCAGGATCCTAAGTACTTCTCTTCTTCCTAGCTTATGCGACCATTATAAAGTCATTTTTCAGAAATGCAAGAGGAAATTCAAAGAATTTGTAAAATCTTTTCAGACTGTAACTTTTTTCAAGACAGCCCGGGAGTTCACTTCATCGCGTTTAAGCTGTTCGATCAGCGGTTCAAGCCCGTTGTATTTCATCTCCGGACGCAGATAGGCCACGAATTTATAGGTTAACGTTTTTCCATAAAGGCTATCGTTGAAGTCAAACAAATGGGCCTCAATCGACACCGCATCATCATCTTTGACCGTTGGATTGTAACCGATACTGATCATCGCACCGATATTGCGTCCATCGACGTCAACCCAACCCGCATAGACTCCCATTTTGGGGATCACATACTCGGAATCAACCTTCAGATTAGCCGTCGGAAAACCGATTTGTGTACCGATTCGCCGCCCATGCACGACGGATCCCTTAATGGCATAGGGTTGCCCCAAGAGCGTGGTCGCCAATCCGATCTCCCCGTCTTTGATTGCGGCGATGATGCGCGTGGTGGAGACTTTGGCATCCAGATATTCAAACTCCTCCATGATCGTCGCAGGCAATTTGGATTGAGCCGTCAGCGTTTCCGCACTCCCCTTTCCGCGATGCCCGAAACGGAAATCATACCCGCACACCAAATGAATCAGGTTATTGTTGATCAACAGATCAATAAACGCCAAGGGATCTTGTTGGGCCATGGCTTCATCGAACCTCAGGGCGATCCAGTAATCGAATCCTTTGGCCTTGGCCAATGCTTTTCGATCGTCCAGGGTCGTTAAGTGCTGGACATTGTGCAAGCCCTTTAAGATCACCCAAGGATCGGGATCAAAGGTAATGATCGCACTCTTGGCCTGATGCGTTTTGGCGAGTGCCAGCGTCTTATTGAACAGGGTTTGATGCCCGATGTGAAACCCGTCAAAATAGCCGATGCAGGCTACGATCGGTTCGTTGGAGGCATGAATCGTTGAAGTACTAATCGTCAGGGCTTTCATTTACCAGAGTCCTCGCACACACGCATAAGCCCCTTTGGCTTCATCATAGCGGTAGATGGCCAAGAGGGTCGATCCGTCCACCACACTGATGAAGTCATCGGATCGTTCGATTGCTAATAGTTTACCATTTTTCACGTCAACGACAGAAGGAGCTTGCACCACTTTGTACGATAAGGCGCTCAAGACGGGGTAAATCTCCCCTCCACCGTTGGCGATTTGTTCCAGCGTCACGGCTTGATCAACGTGGAATTCATCCACTTTCGTACGAATCAACGCAGCCAAGCATCCCAGCTGATCCCAGTCTTTGGCCAAATCCTCACACAACGACCGGATATAAGTCCCAGATGAGCACACGACACGGAATCGGAGGGTTGGAATCGTGCTCAACAGTTCAAGTTCGAAGATCTCGATTTCTCGGATCGGCAACTCGATTTCAGTTTCTTCGCGATGATATTCGTAAAGCCGTTTCCCCTCAATTCTGACGGAGGAGACAATGGGAACTTGTTGGGTTTGCGGTCCCAAGAATCGCTTAAAGGTGGCTTTGATTTGAGCTTCTGTGGGATAAGCGACCTCTTTCTCTGCGAGAACTTTACCCCAAATGTCTTTGGTATCGGTATGTTTTCCCAGTTGCAGTTCCGCGATGTACTCTTTGGTTGCGTGAACCAAGAACTGATTAGCTTTAACGGCTTTATTGACGAGCATCACTAAAAGGCCGGTTGCATTAGGATCCAAAGTTCCCGTATGTCCGACTTTCTCCGCGTTCAACAGCTTGCGGACTTTATAGACCACATCGAAGGAGGTCATCCCCGCGGGTTTGTTGACGAGCAGTATTCCGTCCTTCAGCACGGCACTCATTATACAGGATTCTGTGCTAAGATGATAGGCGTGAAAACACTGCTGTCCAAAATCAAACGTGCCGATCGCGACTATGGGCTGATCGATGAGAACGATGTGATCGCTGTCGGCATCAGCGGCGGAAAAGATTCGACTCTTTTACTTTATGCCCTGGACGCCTACCGTAAAATTTCACCGAAAACCTTCCGGGTCATCGGAATCCACTTGAACCTGAATTTCGGGGAAGATGATTTCTCCGTGATCTCCTCTTTCTTTGTAGAACACCGGATTCCGCTCTACACCGTGAACACCGACGTCGCTCAACGCTTGGAATCCCACAAGACCCAGGATGGACGAGTCCCCTGTTCGCTGTGTTCACGATTCAAAAAGGCCGCTGTCATCGCCGAAGCGAAACGCCATGGCGCTACCAAAGTTGCCTTTGCCCATCACGCCGATGATGCGGTCGAAACGTTGCTACTCAATTTGATCTATGGCGGAAAGGTCAACACCTTCGAACCGAAGATGCTGCTTTCCGAATCCAAGATGACTTTTATCCGACCCTTTATCTACATCCATGAGTCCGAAATCATCGCCAATGTTCAGGAACTTCGTCTTCCTGTCATCAGATCCGGATGTCCGATGGATGGTCATACGCAACGGCAGTCAATGAAACAGCTCCTGACACAACTCTATGAGGACTATCCGCAAAGCAAAGGAAATCTCCTTAAAGCGTTGCATAACCCTTCCCAATTAAAACTGTGGGATCCTGAAAACCATGAAACTTTCGTGAAAAAATGATTGACAAAGCCTTACAAGTGCTTTATTCTTAACCCATACAAAAGAAATAGAGGTAGCGGTGCAAATGAGTACCGAAGGGAGCCGGCAGGCGTTGAACTTCGCGAAAGGTAATCACCGCCGAACGAATCCGTACGGCAGTACGCTTCGTGGGCCATTCCGGAAAAGATCCGGTGGACTCCTTCAGCAA
>CAINEY010000003.1 GCA_903847945.1 uncultured bacterium
CGCGATGCGTTGACCTTCCCGATGGTGAAAGAAGGTCCCAACGTCGCTCCATTTGTATACACGGATCCGCAGACTCGTCAATCGGTGGTGGCGCTGGTTAACACCGGCTTGGATCCCATCAGCGTCGATCTGACGCGCCTGGGTCTGCACGAAACCATCGATCATCAAGCATTACCGGATCAGATGATCCTACCGCCGTTGGGACTGGTACTGGGCTCATGATTACCGCACTGATCCATGCGACCGTCGTCGATCAGCGGCAACTTACTCCGCAACAAACCGTCTGGATCAAGGATGACACCATTCAAGCCATTACCTCGGATTCACACGGACTTGAGCGAGCCGATCACATCATTGATGTTAACGGAGCCTATGTAGCACCGGGTTTTATCGATTTGCACATCCACGGTGGCGGAGGCGCAGATTTCATGGATGCTGATCCTTCAAAATACGAGGTCATTGCCCAGGCGCATGCCCGTCATGGCATGACTGCGTGTCTGGCAACGACCTTGGCGTCTTCAATGAGCGAACTCCAAGCTTTTTTAAACGAAGAAACGGAGCGTTCACGTTCACACAACGGAACCAAATTCCTGGGTGTTCATCTCGAAGGTCCGTATTTCGCCATGGAACAGCGCGGGGCACAAGATCCGCGCTACATCCGGATTCCAACGGATGCCGAAGTCGATCAGATCCTGGCTTCCTCCGCCAACATCTTGCGTTGGAGTATGGCTCCCGAGGTCGAAGGTGTTTTGCCATTGGCTCAACGTTTGGCGAACCAAGGCGTGGTGGTTTCCATTGCCCATACGGCCGCAACCGCGTCGGAAGTGATGGCGTCGGCCGATCACGGGTTCAGTCTGGTGACTCACTTGTACTCCGGGATGAACGGAGTCACACGGGTTGCGGGACTGCGGGTGGCCGGAGCTGTGGAAGGGACCTTCCTGTGCGATCGTTTGACCGCAGAGATCATTGCGGACGGCAAGCACTTACCTTTGGAACTGATCCAACTGGTTCATCGCATCAAAACAACCGACAAGGTCATTTTAACGACGGATGCCATGCGCGCCGCCGGAACGACATTGACCGAAAGCGTCTTGGGCAGTCTGGCGGATGGCCAACGCGTCATCATCAAAGACGGTGTCGCCAAACTTCCCGATGAGACCTCGCTGGCCGGCAGCATTGCCACTGCCGATCGGTTGGTGCGTACCGCCGTCGCCGCCGGGATCCCTTTAGCGCATGCGGTAGCCATGGTGAGTGAGAATCCGGCGAAACTGATCCGACGCTATCCGGAACTGGGCAGTTTAACGGCAGGGGCCAAAGCCGATCTGGTGGTGTTTGATGATGCGATCACCGTGCAACTGACGATGATCGATGGACGAATTGTTTATCGTTCGACAACGATGTAAAGGAGACCACGCATGGTACAACCTCAAAAAGAAACCATCCTGCAATTCGGTGAAGGCAACTTCCTGCGCGGATTTGTGGATGACTTTATTCAACAACTCCACGATCAAGGCCGTTATGACAGA
>CAINEY010000004.1 GCA_903847945.1 uncultured bacterium
GTAAAGAAGTAACCGATGTCGGAAACCCCGTGGAATGACGTCCAGTTGCTGATGGAACGCTGGGTCGCCGCACACGCAAACCGATCGGTATGGCCAATGATCCAATTGGTCATAAACCCGCCGTACGATCCGCCGGTAACTCCAATGCGATTGCGATCGATCATCGGGAATTGCTTGATCACGGCATCCGTGAAGTCAAGAATGTCCTCATAATCAATGGTGCCGTATTTTCCGCGAATGTCCGCAAACGCATTGCCGAAGCCATCTGAACCACGCGGATTGCAGAACATCACCGCAAAGCCTTTCGAAGCCCACAGCTGCATCTCGTGGTAATAGACTTCACCGTAGACCGTTTTAGGCCCGCCATGAATATCCAGAATGGCGGGGATGGATGATTTGCTGGAGACTTCTTCCGGCAACAACACCCAACCGGTAATAGTCGTCTCCCCTTTTTGAATGGAAACACGTTGCGGTTTCGCCACGTAAAGGTCCGTAAAGACCTGCGTATTGAAGGATGTCAATGGGTTCGCTCCACGCTCATCGATTTCGTAGAGGTCCAACAGGTTCTGTCCCAACAATCCGTTGATGATCAAGCGATCCCCAACCAGCGCAAACCCGTCGATCGAGCCTGCCGCATCATACACGATGACATCGTCCTGTTCATCGCTCAAACGGATTAGCCGGGAGTGATCGTTGACGGTCAAGACGGTATACAACGCTCCGTCTTTCACTACCATCAAATCACTGCCCCCCAGACGAACATCGGCACCGATGGAGTTTCCAACGGAGTAAAACGGATCGAAACGCAGGGTCATTTGACCGTTTCCAAGATCCACCTCCATAAACACCGGGTTCTCATTCATCCCGTAGGTTTGACGACGGTTGACCAGCGCGATCCATCGCGATCCCACTTCCAACACCCGATACACCGCGTGTTTCCCGCGGGACACCGGTTTTAACGTGCCTTCCGACAAGGCGATGCGATAGATTTGATTGTTTAAAGGCGCCAAGGCTTTGGCAGGCGATCCGCACAACACCACCTGAGACTTATCCTGACTTAAGGTCCAATCGTCCACATTGAAGGTGATCGGAGTCAACGCTTCCAGTTTGTCTGTAGTAACGGTATAACGATACAAGCGGCTGCGTTGACCGACAGTAAAGGATTGTCCGTTAGCGTAGAACGGGGCTTCATCGATCTCCTGGAAGAATTCCTCATCTTTGGCCGCTGCGAAGAGCTTCTCGCGCTTGGCTTGGGGGTAGAGATGATAATTGGGATGTTTCACATCGGCGATGGCACTAATCAGGTAATGGTCTTCATCGATCTTCTCGAGTCCGGTGACCGGTAGAGGCAGCGAGAACGCTTTAAGTGCTTCTCCACCGTCGATGCGGATGCGGAAGAAGTCGGTCGTGATGGATTTGGCTTCTTCTTTGAGTCGTTTCGACGCAAAGAGGATCGTTGAGGCATCTTCCCACACGTAGAAACTCTCCTGATTGAAGGCGGTCAACTGAAAGGTCTTTTCCCCATCCATGACCCAGATGTTGGATTCATAGAGATCTTTCTTTAAATTGGCGGAGGAAACGACCCAGGCCAAGCGGCTGTGATCGGGGTTGGTTTTTAAGCTGCTGAGGAACTTGAATTGAGTCCACAGGTCAAGGGTGATGGGTTTCATGCGTTCTCCTGCTCGATCTGATCGGTCAGGGCAATGATCTCGTCAATCATGGCACTGATGCGATCGATCGTTTCGTTGAGGGGTTGATCGGTGGTGATGTCCACATCGACCATGGCGGCCAGTTCAACCGGCGTCTTGGTTCCTCCGGCTTTGAGGACGTCTTTCCACTTCTCGATGATCGAGGGATCGACAATAGCCCGTTGACTGACGACGGTGGCAATCGTTAAGCCGGCACTGTACGTGTACGGATACAAACCGCGGTAGTAGTGCAATTGACGCATCCAGGTGAGTTCGGCTCCTTCGGTGATGGTGATGTCGTCACCCCAGAAGGATTCAAGCACTTGACGCTTGATTCGGTTGAGGGTCGAAGCCACGACAGATCCGCCGGCATCGATGATGCGGTAGACTTCGCGCTGATACGCCGCTTCCAATAGATGGGTCACGAAGTTGTGGTAATAGGTCCGTGAGATCATCGTGGAAAGCACCCAACGCTTCATGCGCGGGTTATCCGAGGTCTTCATCAGATAATTCGCCATCAGCATCTCGTTCATGGTGGAGGGTGCCTCGATGAAATACAAGGAAGGACGGGTATTCAACACGGTTTGATGGGCATTGGCCAGATGGAA
>CAINEY010000005.1 GCA_903847945.1 uncultured bacterium
AAACCTTTGAGACACGATAAACCTTCAGGGCCATGAAACCCACCGGCAAGGACTCAATCAACGATTCATCACAGCGAACAGGCATAATCTCCTCCTCGTGCTGAACCTGGCTTCCTAAGTTCATTGTAGCACTTGGAGCGGAGTTTGTACGATAATGTAGGCATTATCACAAAAATGTGCTCTTGTGTTTGGTTGAGAGGTTGCTATAATGGGGAGGAACGTTTATGAACCCGAAAGCGTCCTACACTGACGTCCGTTTCGATAAATCCCCTTGGGGCATGATGGAATTGCACTTGATCACCGGTTCGATGTCACAAAGTGACATGGAAGTGATTTCGATCAATGCGGCCGGTGCCCGGTTTTTCGGTTTACCGCAATCCGCCATGATTGGCCAGTCGTTGAACACACTCTTCCCGAGTTTATTGGTCCAGTACTATGATTGGTGCGGTTTTTTCGCTGCACTGCCCCAAGATGGAACCTCAAAAGAAACCCAACAGTTCGTTCCACAGTTTAACCGTCATGTGTGGGTCAGTGCCTTTAAGTTGGATCCACAACACGTGGTGGTCTATTTTGAAGATGTGACGCAGGCCGTCAACGACCAAGCAGATCGTTTAGCCATCATTACTGCGTTAAGGGATCTGGTGCTGGAGATCGATGAAGGTGGCCGGTTTACCAATCTGTATACAGCCGATCCCAGTCACCTCTTTTTACCGCGTCAGCAATTGTTGGGGCGACGGATCGATGAGGTCTATCCGGAACCGTTCTTATCGCAGTTCAAGGAACTGTTGATGCAAGCGCGGAATCTGGGAGGGCGCCGTGAGTTGACTTACTCCTCGTATCTCCCCGAGGACTCACGCTGGTTTACGGCGGAATGCCGTTATTTAAGTCGCCCGGATGGCGGAGTCTACTTGATTGGCATCAAGGATGTTACCCACGAACACGACTTGGAATCACAAGTGGCACACCAACAGGACTTCTTTGAATTGGTAGCCCGCGGATCCAACGACGGGATCTTCGATATGGATCTGTGCCATCATACGACGTACCTATCGCCGCGTTGGAAAGCCACTCTGGGGTATGCGGATGAAGAGCTGGAGAATAGCCAAGTGACGTTCTTAAAACTCCTTCATCCCGATGACAAAGCACGAGTTATGGCTTTCAATTCAGCCTTTGAACTGAATCCCGAAGCTATCCAGTATAATCTGGAGTTCCGCATGATCCACAAAGAGGGACAGTCGGTCTGGATCCGTTCCCGAGGATCGGTTCAGCGGGATGCGACAGGTCGAGCCCTGCGTTTGACCGGATCGCACAGCGACATCACGGCGGAACGCCTGGCTCAGGAAGCCCTGGCGGCCAGTGAAGCCAAGTACCGCTTGATCACCGAACATGTTTCGGATGTGATCTGGGTCTTAACACTGGATCCCATTCGAATCACGTATGTCAGTCCTTCTTTCCGAAAACTGCGCGGAATCGATTCCCAGTCGTTGTCCGGGCTGCCGTTTGAGGAAGTGGTTCGTCTGATGGGGTTAACGTCTTTGGGAACTCAATTGGAATCGGATGCCCGACAAGTCCGACAACATCCCCGTCAATCCATCGAACGGGTCTTTGAAGTGGAAACCAAACATGCCGATGGGCATGTGATTTGGCTGGAAATCAACACCTCGATGCGCACCGTGGAGAACGGTAACGTCGAAGTGGTCGGCGTCAGCCGGGACATCACCCACCGCAAACAGATTGAAGCGGAGCTGAAGTACCTCAGTTTCCACGATCAATTGACCGGGCTTTATAATCGAGCCTACTACGAAACCGAAATGGCGCGTTTGGATGTGGAACGCAATCTGCCTTTGAGTCTCATCCTGTGCGATGTCAACGGACTAAAAATCACCAACGACGCGTTTGGCCATCAGGCCGGCGACCAACTGCTGATCGAGTTTGGGAACTTGTTGAAGCGCACCCTTCGTCAAGATGACATCATTGCCCGAGCGGGAGGCGATGAGTTTGTGGTTCTTTTACCGAAGACCGATCAAGCGCGGGTGCTGGATCTGGTTCAACGCATCCGGGAAGCCATGGCGTTGGTTAAACCTCAGCGGTTCAAACTCTCAGCATCCATCGGCAGTGCTACGAAATCCGACCCCTCCACACCCATGACAGAAGTGTATAAGGCCGCAGATGATTTGATGTACACGCACAAAATTGCCGATCGGCAGGACTTCAATGCGCATCTGAAAACGTTGATGATGAGCTCGCTGGTGGAAAAGCACCCCTTGGAGAAAACCCACAGTGAGAACGTACGTCGGTTGTCGAAACTGATCGGTGCGGTCATCGGGTTGGATGAGCAACACCTCAGCGATCTGGAAGAAGCAGCCTTCTTGCACGACATCGGGAAGATCGGATTGGATGAAACCATCGTTAAAGATCCGTTTGTCCTCAATGAAGCGGACTTTACAGCGTTCAAACGCCACCCGGAAATCGGTTACCAAGTCTTGCGTTCGGCCTATGAATTCTCGGGGATTGCGGAGATCATTTTAACCCACCATGAGAACATGGACGGATCAGGTTTTCCCAAAGGGCTCAAAGGGGATCAGATTCCTTTGGCGGCGCGCATCATTCATGTCGCCAACGATTATGATGTGTTGATTCAACGACAGGAACTCTCGACCACTCAAGCGGTGGAAATCTTAAGAAGCCGGCGTGGGGTCGAGTTGGATCCATTGGTGGTTGATGCGTTTATTGACCAGGTCTTGAATTTTCGCTAACAGTCCGTTTCGGACTGTTTTTTTGTGGTATGGTAGAATCAATAAAACCGGGAGGTCGTATGATCATTCAATGCCCAGATCGGAACAGACTGATGGATGCGGCGATGGGTCGTATCCCCAGCGATCGGATCCTTTTTAACGCAAACATCCTGAATGTCTTTACCGGAACCATCCATCCTGGCGAGATCTGGGTCTTGGATGGCTTTATCGCGCATGTGGCCTTCCATGCGAAAGCTACAGCAGTTGGTCAAGCCAAAGTGCTTACGGACATGAAGGGACAAACCTTGATCCCGGGACTTATCGATGCGCATGTGCACATCGAGAGCTCGTTGTTGACTCCCCGTCGTTTTGCGGAAACGGTGTTGGTGCACGGAACCACTACGGTGATCACGGATCCGCACGAGATTGCCAATGTGGTCGGGATGGAAGGCATCACGTACATGCATGATTCGGCACAGGATTTGCCGTTACGTGTGTTGGTGGATGTCCCCTCCAGTGTCCCCTCCGTACCGGGTCTTGAACATGCGGGAGCCACCTTGAACGCAATCGTGGTGGAAAAAGCCTTCGAGTTGCCCCGGGTTTTGGGGTTAGCGGAAGTCATGGATGCGGTGGGATTGGTTCAAGGCGAAGCTCGAGTCCGTTCAATCGTGGACGCGGCACATCGCCACAATCGGCTGATCCAAGGTCATGCGCCGATGGTCAGCGGACAAGCTTTATCCGCGTATCGCCTGGCCGGACCCTTCTCCGACCATGAAGCAACAACTGCGGAGGAAGCGTTGGAGAAGATACAAGCCGGGATGATCATCTATGCCCGACACTCCTCGATTTCGCCGGATCTTCCCGAAATGGCGAAACTCATTGCCCGGTTGAACTACACGGATCGGGTATGCTTATGCACGGATGATATGGAAGCGGAAGATATGGTGCATCGCGGGCATTTGGACGATGCGATCAACACCTTGGTGAATCATGGAGTCGATGGGATCAACGCGATCCGCATGGCGACCCTGCACACCGCTCAAGCCATCGGGGAACCCTGGTTGGGAGCTTTAGCGGCAGGGTGTGTCGCCGATGTGGTGGTGCTGAGTTCGCTTCACCCCTTAACCATTGATCACGTGCTGGTGCGCGGGATTGATGTGGTTCGTAGCGGGCATTTGATCCAGCCCATTCCGTCGCATGACTGGCCCTTGGAACACCGCAATACGATCCGATTGGATCCATTGACGGACGATCGATTCACGGTGAAGGCACCGATCTCCGACGGTGTGCTGAACGTCAATGTCATGGCCTACGACTCACTCCATGCGTTGACGACGCATCTGGAGGTTGTGCCGATAAGCGTTATGGATCATCGTTTGGTTCTTGATGATCCTGCCCTGCACTTTGTGGCGGTGTTCAACCGGTACGGTCGAAACACTCAAGCCGTTCATGTCGTCAAAGATACCGGACTCGTACGTGGAGCATTTGCCTCGACCGTCTCGCACGACAGTCACAACCTGGTGGTGGTGTACCGAGATCCATCAGAAGCGGTCCTTGCGGCCAATGCGGTGATCGCCCAACACGGTGGAATGGCTGCGGTTGATGAACACCGTGTGATCTGTACCTTGGCATTACCGGTGGGCGGACTTATGGCGGATGTTGCGGCTGAAAGCATGGCGCAATCATCGCAAGCCATGAAAGCTACGTTGCGTTATTTGGGTATTACGGAACCCGATAATCCGCTATTGCGTTTAGCGATGATTGCTCTACCGGTGATTCCACGCATTAAAATGACGGATCTGGGTTGTGTCGATACCGAGACTCAAACGTTCATTCCGCTATATGCGAATTAAAAGCCCTGATTACAGGGC
>CAINEY010000006.1 GCA_903847945.1 uncultured bacterium
AGGCATGATCAAGGAACTGACCAAGCTTTCCACCCTGACCCGGATCGAATCCATCGTCTCGGCGGTTGCCGGTTCCATCGAAACCAACGTGACCCCCAAAGAAGTCATGGCGGTTGCCCGCCAACAGATCCAAGACCTGAGCTTCGGGTGGACCTTGAATGGCCATACCCTTCAAGGGACGGATGCGTATTTGGGCACCATCACCATGGGCATGGGACGACCCTTGTATGTCATCCAGCTCGATCCGACCAGCTTAGCGAGTGTTCGTGACAGCTTGGTCGCTAATCTTGAGGTCACGGAATGAAGCAAGGGCTCACCTGGATCAAACGTCAGCTCCCGATGGGGGTCGATCTGGCGTTGGTTCTGCTGACCTACGCGATCGCGATCCTCATCCGTTTTGATTTCTCTGTCACGCAAGTGGACCTTCAGGGTCTGGATGCGTTTGATTACTTTCAATTTCTCTTTCGCCAATCTCCACTCATCCTGGTGCTTTACTATACCGTCTTTAAACTGTTGAAGTTGGATCAGACGATTTCCGGAATGGCTTCCGTTTATGAAGCGACCCGTGTCATCATCGCGGCCGTGATCGGTGCCGCGCTGTTCTTTCTGATTTCACAGTTGGGGTTCATCCAACGCATGCGCTTTGGGATCTATCCGATCCAAGCCTTGTTTCTGATCTTACTCTTGGAATTCGTCCGCTTCTCGCAACGCTTGACCTCGTTGGTGACCCAACGCAATCGGCGTCAAGGGGACGAGTTCGTCAATACGCTGATCATCGGAGCCGGAGCAGCCGGACACTTGTTGTACAAGGAAGTCAGCACCAATTCCCGTTATAAAAACAAAGTCATCGGGTTTATCGATGACGATCCGGCTAAGCAAGGCAAGGCCATCAGCGGGATCCAAGTCTTAGGAACCACCCATGATTTGGCCCGCTTAGTGGAAACCCATCAAGTGGGGATGCTGTATGTGGCCATGCCCAGTGTGGCTTTACCCGTCCAAAAACAGATCATTGCCCGGTGCTATGAAACCAAGTGTAAAGTCCAAGTTCTGTCCTCCACCGAAGACATGATGAGCTCCAGCGGGATCCGCAACTCCCTGCATGACCTCAACATCGAAGACCTTTTGGGGCGTGGAGCCATCCATTTGGACAACTCCGCTCTAGATTCCTTCATTCGCGATAAAGTCGTTCTGGTGACCGGTGCTGCCGGTTCCATCGGCAGTGAACTGGCTCGCCAGATCTACAGTTATAAACCCAGCAAGTTGATCTTGTTGGATGTCAACGAGAACGGACTCTATGACTTGCATCAGAACTTTCTGATGGCCAAGAAGAAAGAATCCGTCACCCTGATTCCGCTCATTGTCAGCATCCGTGAAAGAGAAGAACTCGATGCTGTGTTTACAACCTATAAACCTGAAATCGTGTTTCATGCGGCTGCCCACAAACATGTTCCGCTGATGGAAGACATGCCGGCTGAAGCCATCCGCAACAACATCTTTGGATCCCTCAACCTGATCGACTGTGCGATTGCCCACAAGGTCCAACGCTTTGTGACGATCTCCACCGATAAAGCCGTCAACCCCACCAACGTCATGGGCGCTACCAAACGCTTTGTTGAGCAGATCATCCAATCGATCGATCCCTCCATTGAAACCAAATTCATGGCGGTTCGTTTCGGGAATGTCTTGGGATCCAACGGATCCATCATTCCGCTCTTCAAGCGTCAGATCGAAAATGGAGGTCCGTTGACCCTGACCCACCGTGAGATCATCCGTTACTTCATGACCATTCCCGAAGCGGTCAGTCTGGTGCTTCAAGCGGCCGTCTACGCCAAGGGCGGGGAGATCTTCGTCTTGGATATGGGACAACCCGTCAAGATCCTGGATCTGGCTGAGAAGATGATCCGTTTGGCTGGCTATGAACCCTACGTGGACATCGACATTCAAGAAATCGGCTTACGTCAAGGCGAGAAACTCTTTGAAGAGCTCCGTCTTTCCAAAGAAGAAGTCACGCAAACGGCGAACGAACTCATCTTCGTGACCCATCCGATCCCGGTATCTCCTCAACAGATCCAATCGGATCTTCAGGCCTTGAAGTCCAGCTTGACGCAAGGGGATGACGCTATCATTGCCACCCTCCAACAGGTGGTTCCAACGTATCATCCCAACCGGCATTGAGTTTCGCCGGTGAAGTCGACTGCAGTGACCGACAACGCGAGGTAAACCATGTATCTGAAACTTAAACGCGGTATCGATCTGGTGTTAGCGCTGGCGGGATCTATAATCCTGTCACCGCTCTTTTTAATCCTCATTATCGCCATTAAACTCGATTCCAAAGGTCCGGTTCTTTTCAAACAGAAACGGGTCGGGATCCATAAACAGCATTTCAACATTCTCAAATTCCGCACCATGCGCATCGATACCCCCAAAGACACCCCGACGCACCTCCTGGAGAATCCCCAACAGTGGATCACCCGAGTCGGGAAGTTTTTGCGTAAGACCAGTTTGGATGAGCTTCCGCAGA
>CAINEY010000007.1 GCA_903847945.1 uncultured bacterium
AAACCTTGAATCACTACATCACATACTATAATCATGACCGACCCGCTTACGCCCTGAATTATAAAACCCCCATTCAATTTAAATATGAACAGGGGTTCTCATGACTTTTAATTCAATGTCTACAAAGACTTTACAACTTCAGATAAGTCCTTCGTTTTTTAGTGCCTATCAATGAGGATTGTTTCTCGATAGACTGTGAGTCTTTACCATCATCGCGACGTCCGCTGATTCGCTTTGACATACACTTCAAACGCATCCCGTGCGGCAACCACCACAATCAGCATACGTTCCGGTGAAGATTGAATCGCATACACCACACGGATATCACCGACTTTGATCTTAGCCAAACCGGTAAGGTTGAGGTTTCGGTGATGACCGAGCGGTTTGCCCAGACCTCCTTCGGATCGCGGATATGGATTTTCGGCGACTTTGGCGATCGCCTTGAGGACTTGGATCTGTAGTGGACGATCAAGTCGTTTCAAATCATTGACTGCTTCAGGGTGATAGAATACTTCCATTCTTCAAAGGTGAACGGCTTGGTGCGACTCATCAAGGTCGGACTCAGAAATGGCCAATTCTTTCAACACTTGGACGGTAGTTTTCAGGTGATCCGGATCCATGGCTGCCAAGCGGGTCAGCGCCTGTAGGTTGGTGGCCAGATCGGCGAGTTGTTCGGAAGCCGCCAACAAGAGTTCGAACTGCTGCGGTGTAATCAAAACCGCCTCCGGATGATTGTTTTTCAGAATGATCTTGTAGCCTGTTTTCTTGACTTCTTCGATGATTTTGGACCCATGGCCTTTATTGAATTCAGTGATGGGTACCATGTTCTCAAAAAACGTGGGTTGCCTGTTTTGCTGTGTCATCATGACCTCCTGGCTTTGAATCCAGTATGCCAGAAACAACGATGAAGGTCAAGAATATAGCGTTATATTTATCGCTAAATAAAACGACCTTTACAGGTCGTTTTGATTATTCCCACTCGATGGTGGCCGGGGGTTTGGAGGTCACATCGTAGAGGATGCGGTTGACCCCAGGCACTTCATTGACGATACGGTTGGAGATGCGATCCAGGACGTCATAAGGAATCTTGGCGTAATCGGCCGTCATCCCGTCGATCGAGGTCACGGCACGAAGGCCTAAGGCCGCATCGTAGGTGCGCTGATCCCCCATCACCCCCACCGAACGGATGTTGGTAAGAACGGTAAAGTATTGCCAGATCTCACGATCCAATCCCGCAGCTCTAATTTCAGCCTGTAAGATCGCATCGCTGGCTCGAACAATCGCCAACTTGTCTTCGGTGATTTCACCGATGATTCGGATGGCGAGTCCCGGTCCCGGGAAAGGTTGACGGTAGACCCAGGCTTCATCCAAGCCCAAGAGTAAGCCCAACTGACGAACTTCGTCTTTGAAGAGCGTGTTGAGCGGTTCGATGAGTTTAAAACGCATGTCTTTGGGTAATCCCCCCACGTTGTGGTGGGATTTGATGGTTTGGGCACTGTGCGTCCCGGATTCGATCACATCGGTATACAGGGTTCCCTGCGCCAGGAAGGCATGGTCACTGAGTTTAGCCGATTCGGCTTCAAACACCCGAATGAACTCTTCCCCGATGATCTTGCGTTTACGCTCGGGATCCTCGACCCCCGCCAGTTTCGACAAGAAACGAGCTTTAGCGTCTACCGTGATCAGGTTGACTTTAAAGTGTTCCCCGAAAGTGTGTTGAACGTTCTCCACTTCGTTGGCGCGCAGTAAGCCGTGATCCACAAACATGCAGGTCAGTTGCGGTCCGATGGCTTTATGCAACAGTGCCGCGACAACAGCGGAATCGACTCCGCCCGAAAGCGCACACAACACCCGTTGCGTGCCCACTTGAGATCGAATCAAGTCGACCTGTCGATCAATAAAGGACGTCAGTGTCCAATTGGCTTGAGCGTGACAAACCTTAAACACGAAATTCGACAACCACGTATTTCCGTACTGGGAATGACGGACTTCCGGGTGAAACTGCAGGGCATATAAGCCTCGTTGGGGATCGCTCATGGCGGCCAAGATTCCATTGGCACTGAGCGCATCGGTTTGAAATCCTTCCGGTAAGACCGTCACATGATCGCCGTGACTCATCCAAACCGTTTGGGTGGACGGCGTGGAGGCACTGATCGGTGAGGGTGAACGTAAGGTCACTTCGGCTTTTCCGTACTCACGCACGGGGGAAGAATCCACCCGTCCACCCAATTGATGGGCCATCAGTTGCATCCCATAACAGATCCCCAAGACCGGAACCCCTAGCGAATAAATAGCCGGATCCACGGAAAGACTGGTCGGGTCATAAACCGAATTGGGCCCTCCGGAAAACACGATGCCTTTGAGCTCTTTATCGGCACGCAACACCTCCACGTCGGTGGTGTTGGGAAGTAATTCACTGTAGACCCCCATCTCCCGGATACGCCGGGCAATAAGTTGATTGTATTGGCTCCCGAAATCGAGCACGATCAGTTTATCGGCCACGGTAGTTCGGTGCCTCCTTCACATTATCGACATCATGCGGATGCGACTCGTTGAGTCCCGCATTGGTGATCTTCACAAATCGGGCTTTGGTTTTCAGGTCATCCAGGTTGGCACACCCGCAATAGCCCATCCCGGAGCGTAATCCGCCCATCATCTGATAGAGCACCTCGGCAATCGGTCCTTTATAAGGCACCGTCGCTTCGATGCCTTCCGGCACCAGTTTCGACAACTCTTTCTGACCGCCTTGGAAGTAACGGTCGGAAGACCCCTTCTGCATGGCGGTCAAAGACCCCATGCCCATGTAGGTTTTGACTTTCTTTCCGTAGACATCGATGACTTCACCCGGGGTTTCTTCACACCCGGCCAATAGTCCCCCCAACATGACCGCATCGGCACCTGCTGCCAAGGCTTTGACGATGTCCCCGGAGAACTTGATGCCGCCATCGGCGATGACACTGACTCCAGCCGATTTAGCGACCTGATACACGTCGTTGACAGCCGTGATCTGCGGTACACCGACTCCGGCGACGATGCGTGTGGTACAGATCGATCCGGGGCCCACCCCGACCTTTAAAATCGACGCTCCGGCTGTAATCAAGTCACGGGCGGCTTCCGCCGTAACGATGTTACCGCCGATGAGGGTCAGTGACGGAAAGGCCGCATGCAGGGTCGCAATCGTGGAGATAACGCCTTGTGAATGCCCATGGGCACTGTCCACCGCGATCACATCGACGTGCGCTTCAACCAGGGCTTTAACGCGATCCAGGGTTTCGTTGGAGACACCAACAGCAGCCCCTACCAAGAGTCGGCCTTGATCATCCAACGCCGATTGTTCTGGATGCGTTACCGGGGTGTTTTTGACGGTTTTGACCATGTCGGCTTGAGCCTGAATGGACATGTTTTTGTGTAGGATGCCCAGTCCTCCGGCTTTCGCCAAGGCCGAAGCCATGGCCGCTTCCGTGACTGTATCCATCGCCGCCGATAAAATCGGCAGTTTCAATCGCAAACGCGGGGTGAGTTGAGTGGTGAGATCGACATGCGCCGGAACCACGGTCGAATGCGCCGGAACCAGCAGTAAATCGTCGAATGTATACCCTTCTTTGATCAGTTTTCCGTTGAGATCGTCCATAAACCCTCCGTGCGTTTTATCGATTATATCAAAAATGCCCCTGGTTTCACAGGGGCAATGTGCGGCGTTGCCGCAGGGCTTCAAAGGTCAAGACCGCTGTCGCAGAAACCGCATTGAGCGCGACTTTGACGTTGGTCGGGTAGGTAATTTTAACGGAATCATCACGCAGCGCTAACACGTTGGCTGAGAGTCCGCGCATTTCCCCGCCGATTCCCAAAAGCAGGCCTTGGGTAAAATCGTAATCCAGATAATCGATGGCTTTGGCTTCCCGGTAAGCGGCCGCAAAGCGGTAACCGCCTGCCTGAAGCGTTTTGACGGTCTCTGCCACGTCTTTGGAGAGCACCAGAGGTAAAGCATCGAAGAGGCCTCCACTGCTGCGCATGAGCGTGGTTTCGGCGGTATGCAGATCCCGGCTAGCCATCACAATCCCATCGACTCCGGCTATTGCGGCGGTCCGAAAGATCTGACCCAGATTGAAGGGATCTTCCACCCCTTCGATGAGCAGCACCAAGGGTTTCTTTAGCTTCAAAAGATCCGTTTCAGGCTGAGCGATGCGCGATCCGCACAAGGCAATCAGTCCCCCGTGCGATTTGGCGACCGTGAGTTCCGCGATAAACGAAGGACTCACCTTTAAGAACGGCACTTTCGCTTTTTCACACTGACGCTGGATGTAGGTAAAATCCGGCGTCATGGCTTTGGTTTGATCGATGCAGACTTTTTCGACAGACCGCCGGCGATACTGCAGCGCGGCTTTGACACTGAGTGCCCCTTCCAGGATGATCATAAATGCCTCGTTTCGGACAGAGTCCTGTGGCTCTATTTTACTCCAAGCGGCGTTGAAAGAAAAGTAAGCTCAACGGTTCGTGGTGTATAATCGTAGGTAAAAGGAGTGCCTTATGAACCTGATCGATTTGCGTTCCGATACCGTAACCCATCCGACCCCAGCCATGCGCAGTGCCATGGCTAACGCTGAGGTTGGGGATGACGTATATGGGGATGATCCCACGACCCTTAAACTTGAAGCCTACGCGGCAAAACTGGTCAACAAAGAAGCGGCCCTGTTTGTCCCCAGCGGCACCATGGGCAACCAACTCGCCTTGATGACCCACACCAGGCGAGGTGATGAGATCATCACGGGAGCCCATTATCACATCGTCATCCACGAAGTGGGAGCCATTCCGGTACTTTCCGGAGCAAGTGTCCGAACGATCGATCACCCTAAGGACTGGATCACCCCGATAGACCTGGAGAAAGCCTTACGTTCCAGCGACATTCATGAACCCCCTTCAACGGTGCTTTCATTAGAAAATGCCTTATCCAATGGCACGGTCATGCCTTTAGAACTGATGCGGGAAGACTATGCTTGGGCCAAGGCCCATGGGCTATCCGTCCACTTGGATGGAGCTCGACTCTTCAACGCAGCCACGGCTTTAAACGTCGATCCGAAGGAACTCAGTGCGTGTTGCGACAGCGTCATGTTTTGCCTCTCCAAAGGCCTGTGTGCCCCTGTAGGATCGATTCTGGCGGGCAGTGAAGCGTTTATCCGTAAAGCTCGTAAGAACCGTAAACTACTGGGTGGCGGGATGCGTCAAACCGGCATTCTGGCCGCTGCAGGACAGATTGCGCTGGACACCATGCGTCTTCGTCTTCACGAGGATCATGATCAGGCCAAACGCTTAGCAAAACGACTTCAGGACACTGGTCGATTTACAGTGAACCTGGATGATGTTCAAATCAATATGGTGTTTTTTACCGGTATCGATGCATCCTTCGATCACGATGGATTTGTCTCTCATTTAGCTAAAAACGGGATCCTCATCAACCCCGGACCGGTCTATCGCTTTGTGACCCATTACTGGATCGATGACGCAGCCATCGAGAAGTTGATGGAAGCAATCAACACCTTTAAGTAATTGATTTATGATCCAAAAAAAGATCAACCGAAGAACTCGGTTGATCTTTTTGATTAATGATTGATCACTTATTCAAAAACAAAAATCAATAAAATCAATGAAACTATTGCATTACGCTTGTAATCAAAAGTAAAGTCCAACTCAGTCCATTTAGGTAAGTTTGGTTCAAATAAATCTCGAGAGAAATCTGATGACAATCCTTGAGATGCCAAGAAATCCCAAGATAACTACGTACCACGAAAAGTATCTGAATAAGAAGAACACAAGTTCTCGAGCCCACTCTATATCAATAAACAAAGCAATGTAGTAAAGAAAAATCACAAAGATGAACGGAATTTCTAAAAACAAAAATGTAACAAGCCCTTCGAGCCTAAACTTGAATTGATGTTTTTCTTCTATGGTACTGTATATTCTTAAAATATCTGTACACTTTAAAAGTCGCAATATCCACACAGGAGGAACTACTTCATAGCTCGTAACCAGACAGTCATTGCGCATTATGAGTGAACTAGTCATGGCATGAGCAATTATCAAAAAGAAAGCAGGTGTCAATCCAAAATAGACAATTCCCGTTAAAATGGCTTCAAACATATTTCCTCACTAGTTTGATACTATTTTATATCAAGAATGGTGTAATCTCATAAATAAATCGGTGGATACTGACTTGATTAGGAAAAACATTCAGCACATCTAAAAAGCCGGTTTCTGGATTAACATCATCCAAACGGACGACCACGACGTTATTACAAAATCAGCCGTGATTTCAGATCCAAAACGGTAGAATTCTTAATGTCTCATTAATCGACTAATACAATCTTCCAATCCTCTTGATTGTTTCAATATCCACAGAGCTATCAAACAAGAAGTTCCTTATATTTACAACACCATTTTCCTTTGTAAAAATCTCGAGCATGTATCGCTCATCTGATTGGTTTGAAGTGCCGATTGACACGCGATGTAGTGTCACTAGGTTATTCAGACTAATACTCTCCAAATACTCTATTGTGTATTTTTTATTATTGCTTATATCAACAAAGCGATCTTTACCATCCTCAAATAAATAAATGAGCTCTACCATCACATTCGTCTCACTTCCATCAGTATCCGTGACTTTACAAAGGATACCACCTGATCCATCGTGAAATACTTCCCAGGATCCAGGGATTGATAAAGGGCCAGAATCGCCGAGTGGTAAAGTCTTGTATTTTGAATTTTCTAAGGCGATTGCCAACACAATAATGACTATCACAATTGAGATTGTTGTAATTTTCCTGTTCATTTTATCACCATAACTGCTTCAGATTCTGTTCTATATCTATTCAAGTATCTGATTATGGATGTTCATAGTTAATCACTGAATTTAAGTTAATTCCTAGCTCATTATGACACGTTCTATGGCATATAAAAAGACTTGATTCAAATCAAGTCTTCTAGTAAAAATTGTGAATTGTGTCTTGATCAGCCGAGAACACTTAATACGTTTTGGACATCCGTTTCCGGATTGACATCGTCCAAGCGAGCAAGCAAGACACCGTTCTTATCGATGACGAAGGTCGTACGGGCGACTTTGGTCACGGGTTTACCGTACATACTGCCTTCACGGAGCACGTCATAGGCAGCTAAGACGGTCTTGTCGGGATCGGCCAGGATTTCGAAGTTGAGGTTGAACTTGGCCACAAACTTAGCGTGGCTCTTCACATCGTCTTTGGAGATGCCGAAGACTTTGATGCCGCGGGAGGTCAGTTCACCCATGGCATCGCGGTAGTTACAGGCTTGCACGGTGCACCCCGGGGTATCGTCTTTGGGGTAGAAATACAGGACGACCGGTTGTCCGCGGAACGCGGATAAAGTGCGGTGTTCACCGGCTTGGTTGGGTAGCGTAAAATCGGGAGCGAGTTGATTGAGTTGAGGCATGAGAATTCTCCTTATGGGTACTTTCATTTAACCACAACGTTCAGTTGGCTCAAGTGCTTTGCCCAAGTTTGAGGATGCGCACTTCGTATGGGGCAAACACCATCTTGGTCATCATCGGTCCCCGATCGGGGTAGTTACTCAAGAGAAGCGTTGATCCTTCCCCTTCCGGATATTTGAAGGTGGCGGGGTGTTTGGCCAAGTTGATCAGGATCACCAAGGTTTCCTCGGCAGTGGACCGTGTATACGCCAACAGGTGCGGATGACTTTCCAGGATCGGTGTTAATGATCCGCTACGTAAAGCCTCGTGTTTTTGACGCAACGCAATCAAGGCTTTGACGTAAGCATGGATCGATTGGGGGTGTCCTTGATCGACCTTTACGTTGACTTTTGGGGCATTGGGGTTGATGACCATCCAGGGTTTAACGGTACTGAACCCGGCATAGGGTCCCTCATCCCACTGCATTGGGGTCCGTGAGAGATCGCGGGTGACGTGTTGAACGATCTTTCGGGCGACAAAGGCCGGAACATGCATCATCGATTGAAGCACGGAGAAGGCATTGATGGCTTCATAGTCCTTCCAATCGGCTTGGTCGATGGTGAAGTTGGTCATGCCGATTTCTTCACCCTGGTAGATAAACGGGGTGCCATACGCCGTTAAGGTGTTGGTCAATAAGGCCATCGCACTTTCACGCCGATAGCGCTGGTCATCCCCGAAACGACTGACGGGTCGACCGTTGTCGTGGTTGGAGAGGAAGTTGCCCAAACGGAACTGTTGGGCCTGGGAAGCCAATTGCCAGCGGAAGAAGGTTTCCTTGTATTGGGGAATGGTCCAATGATAGAACTTACGGAAATCGTATTTGCCTAAAGGGCCATTACCCAAGAACACCTGATCGAAATGAAACATCAGGTCGAGCCGATTTTCGTTGATTCCGCTGTAGCGGGCCACTTCATCAGGCTTCGCCAAGATGCCTTCCCCGATGTAGAGACCGGAGTATTTGGACAGCACTTCGCGGTTCATTTCGGCCAGGTAATCATACGATAAGGGCCGTGAACGGATCAAGTCATCCGCAAACTGATAACCCTTCTTGTGGGGGTCTTTATCGGGAAAGTCAGGATGCTTATCGATGAGGTTGATCGCATCCATGCGGAACCCCGCAATGCCTTTATCCATCCACCACCGCATCATCGCATAGATATCCTGACGAACGGCAGGATTGGTCCAGTTGAGATCGACTTGAGTGGGGGTCCATAGGGTCAAGACATAGGTATCGGGTTGCGGAGCTTTCGTCCACGCTGATCCACCAAATAAACTGATCCAGTTGTTGGGAGGGCCTCCGGCTTTGCCTTGACGGAAGAAGTAGTAATTGCGATACGGGGAGTTTGGATCGGCCTTGGCGGAGAGAAACCAAGGATGCTGGTCCGACGTGTGACTCACCACCAAATCCATCACCACGGCGATGTGACGGGCTTTGGCTTGACGGATGAGCTCATCGAAGTCGGCCATCGTTCCGAAATCCGGGTGTATGCTATAATAATCGCGGATGTCGTAGCCGTAATCGGTATCCGGCGAAGCATAGATCGGGCTCAACCAAATCGTGGTAATGCCCAAATCAGCCAGATAATCCAGCTTCTCGATGATGCCCTTCAGATCGCCGATGCCATCCCCATTTCCATCCTTAAAAGAACGCGGCCAAATCTGATACACGACGCCTTCTAACAGTTGTTGTTTCATAACGCACCTTTGATTTCATTCTAACACACATGACCCTGCACGAAATTCACAACCAGTATCCACAATTGCACACCGTGGTCTGCGTCTCCAAGACACGGCCAATTTCCGCGATCCAAACCCAAATTGATCGCGGCTTTACCGATTTCGGAGAAAACCGAGCTCAAGAGTTAGCGGAGAAAGCCCAAGCCGGCTTGAAGGTGACCTGGCATTTCATCGGACGTATCCAAACCAACAAGCTTCCCCTGATTGTCAAGTACGCCGATGTCATTCACTCGGTGGACGCCCTCAAACAACTCCCCTTGATCGATCAGTTGGCTCAAAAAGCGGGTAAGCACATGCGCATTTACCTTCAAGTCAACACCACCGATGAAAGCCACAAAGGCGGATTCGATCCCGAAGCACTTGATGAGGCGTTGAGTCTAGGCGAAACCTTGACGAACTTGAAGATTATCGGACTGATGGTCATGGGACCCACCTCCATGGATCCGATCTTAACGGAAGAAGCTTTCAATCGGGGACAAGCGCTCTTAAAACAGCATCAACTCCCTTACCCAAACCTCAGTGAACTCTCCATGGGGATGAGCCATGATTATGAACTGGCTGCCCGATACGGATCCACATGTTTCCGCTTGGGAACGATCCTGTATAATGACTAAAAACGTCAATCCTCGGATTGACGTTTTTGTTGGGAGAGTCGATAACCGCTGCGTAGACCGATCCAGAGACCTAGCGGAGCACTGAGGATCCCACAACCTAAAGCGATTTGATCGATCAGGGTTCGGGTGGTCATGTTGCGGGTGAAGTAACCCAAAGGTTCATTGAGGGTCAGATACCCCATCCATCCCCAGGAGGTCAACCACACCGTCAACAACATCCCTCCCAATAGGACAACATACCCTAAGATGACCCCGTTGAAACGTTCGTCTTTGGTGATCAATAAACCCCAGACTAATCCAATCAGCCCATAAATCACGAAGACCGCACCGAGTCCAATGAGTGGATTGGCACTGGAGAATAGTTGGATGGGACTTTGAATCTCCGGAAACGGCAACCACCACTCTAAGCCCAATAAGAGGATCGACAGGCTGGCGTGAATCAAGCCAACGATGGCCCAGCGCTTAACGAGCTTCATGGGTTTTTAAGTGCTCCACAAAGGCTTTTAAGCGTTCGAGTCCGACCCGCAGTTCCCCTTCGGAAATGGCGTAGGAAATGCGGACATTCGTATCGGCTCCGAAGTAGACCCCCGGAACTAACGCGACTTTGGCTTCCCGCATGGCGCGTAAACAGAAGGTTTCCGAATCGAGTCCGCAACCGGAAATATCCGGAAACAGGTAGAAGGCCCCTTCGGGTTTGACACAAGGTAAACTCATGGAATGAAGAGCCGCTAATCCGATGTCGCGGCGATGCGCGTAACTGTCCCGCATCGGCGTGGAATCGTGATTGAGCGCTTCAATGGCGGCGTGTTGGTTGAAGGTAGTGATCCCGCCCACCAGGTAGGCATGCATCAAGGTGATGGCCTTGGCGATGGGTTCATCGGCCAAGATGTAACCGATACGCCATCCGGTCATCGCATACGGCTTTGAGAAGCTTTGGGTGATGATCAAGCGATCACGCAACTGGGGATCGCCGTTGAGTTTGGCGAACGTCTCGGTAAACACCAGTTGGTGATACACATCATCGCTCAACACAAACAAGTCATGCGCCAAAGCCGCGACTTTGACAGCGTTCAACGAGGCTTGATTCAAAACCACACCGGTAGGATTATTGGGTGAGGTGATCAGGATCAGTTTGGTTTTGGGGGTAATCAGGCTTTCTAGGGCTTCAGGGGTGATTTGGAAGTCGGTTGATCTGGTGTCCAAGCGAACCAGTTTGGCCTTACAGAAGGCAATGATGGGGGCATAGGAGACATACATGGGGGACGGAATGATGACTTCATCCCCTTCCGTAAGCACCGCCAAGAGAACCGCCGCTAGCCCTTCGGTGGCTCCATTGGTGATGACGATCTCGGAAGGAGTGTAAGTCGAATGGTTGGTTTTGGTTTCGTAGGCACTGATGGCTTCGCGTAAGGCCAATAGGCCTTGCTGGGGAGGATAATGGGTCTGGTTGCGATCAATAGCTGAATAAGCCGCTGTCTTAATGGCTTGCGGGGTATCGTATTCCGGTTCACCGATCGTAAAGTTGATGATGCCCGGAATGGTGCGGGCTTCATCGGCGAATTTGCGGATCCCGCTTTGGGTAAAAGAGATGACTTGGGGGTTCAGTTTATGACGCATACCGGTTCTCCGTTGTTGGTTTTTATTGTCGCACATTGCCTGTGGACTGTCAAAAAAACCCAAGGAACTTGGGTTTAAGGATTGGGGGTTTCGGAGAGGATCCAACGGTAGTGACCGGTGATGGTGGCTCCGTAGTTGGAGTAGACGAGGATGTCTTCTTCACGATCGGCTTGACCGGTGTTGTGGATGAGGTACGGGATCCCCATGAAGTTCTTTTGATCGGAGACGATGCCGATGTGACTGAAGTCTTCGTAGAAGACCACGATATCCCCGGGTTGCCATGCTTCCAGGTCATAGAGGTTGGTGGTTAACTTCACCAAATAACGGTCAAAGAAGACTTTCTGATTGCGCACGCGGCGGAAATCAATGTTGGGATCGGGATTCTGGGCACTGGGATAAGCCGACGGATGTGCCGCAATGTCGGCATCCATCAGGTTTTTGAGGTTATAACCGGCGGCCATCAAGGCCCTCCAGATCGTATCGGTACACACCCCTTCGGTATCGGGGGGATAGCCTCCCGCATACGCAAAGTCGAAGTAGATGCTTTCGTAGTTTTTCATGCCAGGGGAATAGATGCTGTAGTAGGCACTGATGTAGTCCGGCTTGTGCTGGGCTTCCACACGAGCTCCTAACATAATGTCGGTAAAATCATCGATACCGTCGTTATCGCGATCAGGCAACAAATCCCCCTGTGTCGCGTTCACATTCAAGGTGGTTATAGCTTGTGGTAAGGCCGTAGGGATCACCGCATTGGCTACGATTGCCAACACGATGCTACTACTCCAAATCATCCATCGTTTCATGCGGATATTATAACACACCACTTTTCCCCTACCAAGCCTTCACGGTTCTTGCTATAATGAATCCAACAGAAAGGATCATCTCATGAAAAAATACGCTTGTAACGCCTGCGACTACATCTACGATCCGGCCTTGGGCGATCCCGATTCGGGCATTGCGCCGGGGACTGCGTTCGAGGATCTTCCCGACGACTGGTACTGCCCGCTGTGCGGGGTCGACAAGAGCTCCTTCTCCCCCCTCGACTAAACCAAAGAAAAACGTTCCTTGCGGAACGTTTTTTTATGCTTAGTTGCCTAGTAGCTGATGGAACCGAGTTTCTCGTAGGTCGTGCGATCGTAGACCGTCAACCCTTGATTGCTCATGAGGTACAGTTTATTGCCGACCCACAGGCTGCGGTTGATCCACACGTTTTGATCCCAGGTGCTGGTGACGGTAATCGTCTTGACCAATTCCACGGACGTTTCGGTGATGCGCAGGACTTTTAAGCCGGTTTCAAACTGATATTCGCATTTTTCACCTTCGGCACAGGTCCAGGTTTCATACTGGTAGTCCGCGTAGGGGATGTAGACCAAGTTACGGTCGTTATCGAAGACGATGGCTTTGTGGTTGTATTGGGCTTCGCTGTAGCCGCTCGGGCCCAAGATGCTGAGGTGGGTCAATTCGGTCGGTTTGGTCGGATCAGACACATCGAAGAGGCTGATCTTGACGCCGAAACGTTTGACGCTGTTCCAGGTGTTGCCGTTTTCGGTCATCTGGGTGACTTCGAGGTCTTCGGCAATGCCCCACAACACGTTATCACTGACCGGATGCAGGTAGGTGCTGAAGCCCGGGATCTTGAGTTCGCCCGTGACTTTGATGTCTTCGGGGTTACTGAGGTCGAGGACAAAGAGCGGGTCGATCTGTTCGAAGGTGACCAGATAACCTTTATCACCCAAGAAACGGACTGAACGGATGGTTTCGTTTTCAGCCAGGTTTTGGATGCTGTCGAGCACGTTGATGGCCAAGTCGAAGGTGTACACGCTGTTGGTGGCCACTTTGTCCCAATTGGTCAAGGCAGCACGCAGCACGTTGTTGTGAATGTCGAGGGAGAACTGATTCAGCAAATAGCCTTTGACACTGCCTTCGGCTTTCAGGCTGAGGGAGGCCACATCGAAGCGCAGCAAGTCGGTCCATGAGGTGCCGATCTGAGTGGCTTCGTTGTACTCGTAGCGGGATTGGGCAATGATGAGGTTGTCCGCATTCATGTAGACGGTTTGGATCCATCCCAAGAATGAGGTCAGTTCCGCATCATCGGTGCCGGTCAAGTCGATCTTGAGGATGTTGACGAACGAGCTGCCTTGATTATAGGGCAGAATGTACGCTTTGCCTTCATCGATCGAGGAGATGACCTTGCCTTCATCATCGGTCACGGTCGGATCGACGACTTCGGCGTTGTTTTGAGCGTCATACACCAGGGTTTGCCACTGGTTGGTAATGACGATGAGTTCACTGCCGCTTAAACGCGAGGTGAAATAGGAGCCTTTGACGTCATAGGACGCCGATTCGCTGAGGTCGCTGAGTTCAATGACCTTGACGAAGGTGTCTTGAGCGCCCCACCAGCCCCACCACAGATCCCGCATCCCATCCTTGACGCCGCCCTGATAGGACGTGTAGGTTGCGATGGTGCCCATGATGACCAGTTGGGTGTCCGTTAAATACAGTTCATTCACCCAATAGGCTTTTTCGTTTTCTTCCCCGTCTTTGGGGTTAAAGTTGATGACCTTGACGATTTCATCGTTGTCGGTAGAGATGATGTAGACTTTATTGTCCATGACACTGACGATGTAGTCGCCGTTGGTTTTCACCGAGTCGGCTTCATCGATGCCTTGGACCTGGGTGTTGGTGTTGGAGCTGTCTTTAACGGCTTCGCCGGCTAAAGCATCCTCCACCATCCCCCCGGTGCGGTACCACCCGTTGTTGTTTTTAACCAGAATCGATTTCAAAACAGATTTTGAGGTGATTCGGGTCAAATTCTCACTGAGATCGGGGTAATTAAACTTAACGCCGCATGAGGAAAGCAACAGTAGACTACACAACAAAGCAAAGAGTTTCTTCATAGCAGGTCCTCCTGTCGATTCCGTTATAGCATGACCAATGTTAAGCCAGGATTAAGGTTGATTTAAATGTGAAACGATGGCACTAGCCAGATCGGATAAAGCACTGTCGTTTTCAGCTTTGACGGTTGATTTCAAGGCGACGGTTTCCCCGATCAGCGTAATGTTTTTCAACTGATCCAAGTAACCCTTAACGATCTCCGCTGGTTTCCCCGCCCACGAGAAGTTGGTGATCAGGGACACGGAGCGGTTTTGGGCATTGAGCGCCACCAGGTCGTGCAAGAACGTGTGCATTTTTACCGCAATGTCGGTGTTGTAAGTCGGAGTCGCGATGACAATGTGCCGGTATTTCCACACTTCGGCGATGAGGTAGGACACATCCGTCGCATTGACATCCATCAGCTTGATGCCTTTGATGCCCTGTTGGGCCAGCTTGGAAGCCAAAAGTTCCGCGGCTTGTGTGGTGTTGTTGTACATGGTCGCATAGACGATCAGGACGCTGTTGACTTCCGGACGGTAGGTGCTCCACTGTTCGTACTTATTGACGATAAAGCCCAGATCATCCCCGCGATACAGCGGTCCATGCAACGGCGCAATCAGTTTCACTTCGTCCTGAGAGAGTTTCTTCATCAAAACCTGCACTTGAGGTCCGAACTTGCCGATGATGTTGGCGTAATAACGACGGGTTTCGGAGAGATAATCATTCAGATAGTCCGTCTCATCGGCAAAGAGTCCCCCGCTATGGGCTCCAAAGGTTCCAAAGGCATCGGCCGAGAACAAGATTTTCTGCGTTTCTTCATACGTGACCATGACTTCCGGCCAGTGCACCATGGCTGCGGTAGTGAACTTTAGGGTATGGGATCCCAGGTTCAAGCGATCCTGATCCTTGACCAAGAGCGTTCTCCCACTGATGTCGAGTCCATAGAATTGGTCGAAGAACTGAAAGGTTTTCGTGTTCCCGACCAAGATGAGATTCGGGTATTCCTTGATCATGGCGACGATGTTGCCGCAATGGTCGGGTTCCATGTGATTGATGACCAGATAATCCAAGGCACGACCATTAAGGACGTGCTTGACGTTTTCCATAAATTGATCACTGATCGCATTGTCGACCGTATCGATCAAGGCCGTTTTCATATCCAAAATCACGTACGCATTGTACGCAACGCCGTTTTCTAAGGGAAACAGATTTTCGAATCGATTCAGACGGCGATCATTTCCTCCGACCCAATGGATCCCAGGCAACAGTTCTCGGGTGTTGTGCATAAACAGTCCTCACTTTTTACGTTCATTATTATACGCTTCTGTGATAAAAAGTGGTAAAAGAGCCCTTCATATTTTTCTAAAGGGTCTTGTTTGACACCCAATGGATTCCGTCCTATGATAAGCGCAAGGGTAAACCGATTGAAAGGAGCTTTATGAGCGAGAAGAGAGTCTTTGAAGCCGAGGATATTGAAAAGAATAAGGTCTTGTCTGCGTTAGCGTACTTGCTGTTCTTCATTCCGTTATTGGCCGCTCCGGAATCCAAATTTGGGAAATTCCATGCCAATCAAGGGTTACTGAATTTGATCTTGGCCATCGTCGGTGGGATCGTGTTGGGTTTCATCCCCATCATCGGATGGATGCTGATGCCGTTATTCAACCTGGCCATCTTGGCGGTTGATCTCTGGGGAGCCTACAACGCCTACTCCGGTAAAGCGGTTGAAATGCCGATTTACGGAAACATCGAAATCTTGAAGTAAAAAAGTGCCGCACGGCACTTTTTCTTAGGTCAGACTGGGAAGCGATTGGACAAAACGCAAGAAGTCAGCGTACGTCCCTTCATGATCGATGGGCATGGGTTTTTGAGAACGGTGAATCTTGTGGTTGGTGATGAGGTAAGTCTTCATCCCCAAGGCTCCCGCAATCATGTCTTCATCGACATCATTGCCCACCATCAGGCAGTCCTGCGGGGTCTTCTTCAGATCACTGAGGATCTCCTGGTAGAACTTGGGTTGCGGCTTACAGAAGTGATTGTTTTCGAAGGAGGTCACGTAGGCAAAGTCGCTTCGATTCAATCCGGTCCAGGCAATGCGTTTATCGATGGCGATCTTGGGAAACATCGGATTGGTGGCGATCACCAGCGTGTACCCTTTCGCTTTCAGGACACCGACGGCTTCGATCATCTCGGCACTTTCAATGACCGCCGAGCGCACCAAATCAAAGTCTGTTTCATAGAACTGGGCGAAACGTCGTTTCATCTCCTCGAGTTTCTCATCGACCACCGAGCCTAAGGCCGTCATGAAGGCTTCTTCGTTGGTGGCGTCACTGGTGTCCATGACCATGGCTTTGGTGGCATCCCAGATCAGTTTGACAAATTCTTCGGGGGTGTAGAGGTCGGTGAAACGGCTGGAGAGGCCATGAAAATAGAGCTTCTCAAATTGCTTGTGATCGATCGGCAACAACGTGCCGTCCAAATCAAACAGGATCGTGTTCATGGGTCTCCTTGAGGGCATCGGCCACATAGTTGGGTAAAGCAAATGCTGCGACATGCACGGCCGGGTTATAGTACCCGGTCTTTAAGTTGAGGGCTTCCCAACGATTAAAGTCAACGCCGTCGATGGGATCATAAACCTTGGAGGCAAACCCGAAGAGCCAGTGTCCCGAGGCATAGGTCGGGATAAAGACCTGGTAGACCTTGACAATCGGGAAATGTTTGACGATGCGCTGATGCGCCCGTTGCATGTTCTTCCGATAGTGTTCATAGAAAGGCGATTCATGTTGATTGACCAGGATCCCATCGGATTTCAGCGCCTCATAACAATCCTTGTAAAAGGCATCGGTGAAGAGCCCTTCCCCGACACTGAAGGGATCGGTGGAATCGACAATGATCAAGTCATAATCGTCTTTATGTTCGGCGACGAATTTCAATCCGTCCATGAAGTAGAGGTGCACCCGGGGATCATCCAACGAAATAGTCGATTTGGGGAAGTAGGTGCGACACGCCTTAACCACTTCCTCATCGATCTCCACCATGTCGATGTGTTCGATTGTGGCGTAGCGGCACAGTTCACGCACGGTTCCCCCATCCCCCGCACCAATTACGAGAACCTTTTTGACAGAGGGATGCGTCGCCATCGGCACATGAACAATCATGTCGTGGTAGATGAACTCGTCTTTCTCGGTGATCATCAAATAATCATCGAGCGCAAAGAAACGGCCCAGTTCCTCGTTCTCAAAGACTTCAAGCTTTTGAAACGGGGTTTGGGTTTGATAAAGGATCTTGCTGATCTGAATGGAAAAGCGGATCGTTTTGGAGTGTTGTTCGGTAAACCAGCGGTCCATAAGGGCTCCTAATCGTCCAAGTGGTAAATGTTGGTACCACTGTAGATCTCGGTCATTTCTTCTTTGATGGCCAATTTGATCTCTTTCTTGACGGACTCCGGCAAATCATCCGGGTTCTTTTTAAAGAGGTAGTTGTTGAGATCCATCTCTTTGATCATCAGTTTCGTATGAAAGATGTTGGACTGAAACACGTTGACATCGATTGCTTCGTACTTCTTGAGCGTTTGCGGATCGATGAAGTTTTGGATGGAGTTGATCGCGTGATCGATGAAATGCTTGGTTCCATCGATCGCCCGAGTAAATCCCCGCACCCGATAGTCGATCGTGATGATGTCGGAATCAAAGGAACCGATAAGGTAATCCAACGCTTTCAGTGGGGAGATACGACCGCACGTGGAGACATCGATATCGACGCGAAAGGTTGAGATCTCATGATCGGGATGGTATTCCGGGTAGGTATGCACGGTCACATGGCTCTTATCCAAATGAGCGACGATGGTTTGGGAGGACAGGTCTTCGATCTTGGCAACATTGCAGGTGGCATCCAACAAGGCATCATCCACCGGCTCTTCACTGATCAACATCGTGACACTGGCACCTTGAGGATCGTAATCCTGTTTGGCGATGTTGAGGACGGTCGCTCCGATCATCGTGGTGACATCGGTCAAGATCTTCGTCAAACGCACGGAGTTGTATTGTTCATCGACGTACTTCAGGTACTCCTTGCGTTCTTGACGCGTTTTGGCGTAACAGATGTCGTAGATGTTGAAACTCAACGTTTTGGTGAGGTTGTTGAACCCGTACAAGGCAATTTTTTTCATGCGCTCCTCCAGGTGCCCGTCAAAAACGGTCATAAGCATTATACGGGTTTTTATCCCGTAAAGAAATGAAAACGGGGTTTACCCCGTTTGTGTATCCGTTAATGCTTTAACCAAAGCGATGATGTCTTTCTCTTTCTTGTGCTTCTGATAAGCACTTTCCAAGGTGTCTGAGTCAAAGGCGTTCAACAGATCGCTCTTGACACTCACGTTGGCTTTGACGTTGGCCAAGGCGATCTTGAGCTGTTGACGCACGAGGAGCTTGGGATCCAGACGCGTCATCTCCGTAAACTTCAGGGTCGTATTCGCAATAAGATCGATGCCGCTGAGTTCGATGAGCGTTCCGGTTTCCGAAAGTGTCGAGGTGAAGTTGCCTTTGACGTGATAACCCACGATCTCGATGCGGTAATTGCGCAGAAGCGGCAAGTAAGCCTTCTCTTTCTTGTCGGTTTTAATGGTGAAGGTCTTATCTTGAAGCGAGAACTCGGTCACGAAGATTTCCTTCTTCAGGTAGTCTTGAGAGAGGTTGTCGTCTTCGATCAGGGTGTAACTCGCACTCACATCCGGATAGACTTTGATCCACAAGGTGTTAGGATTCGCACTGGGATCATCCTGGTCTTCCCACACGGCTAAAGGCAGGATGCTGCCTTTGCGCAGGTAGACCGGGAGGTGTTCGATGGGACTGTACGCTTCGATCCAGCGTCCGCCTTTGGTTTCAATCCCCGTAAAGAAATCGATCCACTGCCCTTGGGGCAGATAAAGCGACGTCTTGGCCCGATTCAGCGCAGGCATCAACGGGGTGACGACCGGGGACACGACCATCCGCGGTCCCAAGAGGTAGGTGTTGGGAGCTTTGTAGGCTTGAGGATCTTTGGGATACTCGTAATACAAGGGGGTCAAAAACGGGGTTCCCTTGACGTTATTGAGGTGCAGTCCGGTGTACAAATACGGAATCAGACGCGCCCGTAAGCGCATCGCTTCGGCGATGACCTGTTGGTGGGGTTGACCCATCAGCCACGGTTCCCGGATCGCCATTTCGTTCTTGGTGGAATGCAGACGCAGGATGGGACTAAAAGCCCCAAACTGGACCCAACGGGTCAAGAGTTCCGGTTCCTCGTCCCCCTTGTAGTGTCCACCGATGTCATGGCTCCACCAGCTGAAGTTCACATTAGCGGCTGTAGCCGTAAAGTACGGTTGAAAGGCCAAGGATTCCCAGGTGGATACGGTATCGCCCGAGAAGCCAATGGGGGTACGATGACCGCCGTTTTGCGTCCAGCGTGAGAAGGTAAACGGACGTTGTCCGTTACGGGCAATGTCCAAGGCATGGTAATGGTTAAGGGCCCACAAGGGATCGACCCCTTCGGTGTTGGACGTGGTACCTTGTTGCCAATCGATCCACCAGAAATCCACGCCTTGCGCTTCATAGGGGTGATGGAGGATTTTAAAGTACCCTTCCCGAAAGTGCGGATCATCGATCGCAAACGGAATGGTTTCCCCCTTCGTCGGATCGAGATTCATCCAAGCACAGAACTCGGCATATTGCGCTTCATGCGGACGGATGCCTAAAGCCGGATGCAGATTGACCGACGTGCGGATATGTCGCGCATGCAGCTGATCGATGAACCCTTTGAAATTGGGGAAGTAGTTGGGATTGACGGTATACCCCGTCCAGCCGTACCAGTAATCCTTACCGGGTAGATCGGTCAAGTGCCAATCCATGTCGACGATGCAGACCGAGAGTGGAATGTTGAGGGCTTTGAAGCGATCGACCACCGACAACAGATCCTGATCGGTGTAGTTCCAGTACTTGCTCCACCAGTTGCCCAATACATAACGAGGAAACTTGGGAACACTGCCCAGAAACTTTACCAGTTCGCTGTGCACTTCCTTGTATTCATCACGCCCGGCAATAAAAACGAAGTCGGTATGTGCCGGTTTACGGGCTTTTACGCTACCGTCGCGTTGAAAGAGCGGAGTCGCGGAATCATCCAGGATCGCATACCCATCCAAGGAGAAATACCCGTCATTGAGCTGAAGGCGTCCGTTGACTTGATCGAGGGTTCGTGCCGTTCCTTTGAGATTACGGCGTGGTTTTAAGCCATGCACATAGGGTTTCGCATACCCTTTTACACTGACCCTAAAGTTCTTTTTAGGTTCTTCATGCGGATTGAAACTGATCACGAACACGTCATTTTCGATGATCATCGCATTGGTGCGTTGTGTCCGTGAGAACGAGACCCGTTCGGTGTAGCGTTTAATGACATTCAAACTGGGTTCATCGGTGAAACGACCTTGTGGATCGTATTCCACGCGAAATGCGTGACGCGTCAACAAGGTAATTCGATACGATCCCAGTTCGATGAGGTTATCTTGGTTTATTCGGAAGTCCAGTTCTGGATGAATCATGCGTGTTCCTCACAACGTAATGGTCAGCGTTTGATCCACGACAACTACTCGGGTCGACGAACCTTGAGCACTGACAGTTCGTATTTTAACATATCCCGGTGCCGCAAAACGCACTTTGATGGAACGCGGCAAGCGCACGATCTCCCGCACTTCCGTTGTCGACCAGACGATCGTATGACGATCATCCACGGACCACTTCATCGGAAGGATGACCCCGCTGCGCGCAACGACCCGGATTGTCTTTCCTCCAAACAAAGCCTTGTGCCCTTCAAATACCTGTCCTTCCCAGGGATCATCCTGGTAGTTGTTCAGCATCACCAACTGCCCCTTAGGACTTCTCAGTGTTCTTACGGAAATCCAAGGACTGGCTTTCATCGTCGGCTCTACCCCGATTCGACGCGACAAGTTACGCACCGCATCCAGATCGTCCAAGGTGTTGGTGGAAATGGCCGCACACAAGACAACCACTTGACCCAACCCTACCTTGCATTCAAACCCGACGGTTAACCCTTCGGAGGTTTTGGCGAAGACCTGTAGGTTCTTACCTTCTACCGGCTCTACAAACGAAGCCGGGATATCGGTATACCCCATCCCGTCGATCAAGACCGTTGAGAAGGGTTCCTGCGGGATGACCCGCTGAACACCCAAGGCATCCGCCAGAATCGTGCATGGTTGATTGTGATCATCGCGTCGCGGGAAGCGTCCGATCAGGATGAGCTTTCCCCCTTCAAAGACATAATTGACCAGTTTTTCCTGAACGGATTGAGCCATCCCATGATCCATCATGACCCAAAGG
This sequence comes from uncultured bacterium, assembly GCA_903847945.1. Classification (GTDB taxonomy): domain Bacteria; phylum Bacillota_I; class Bacilli_A; order Erysipelotrichales; family Erysipelotrichaceae; genus UBA2212. The sequence goes on from CAINEY010000007.1 coordinate 21,702, forward strand.
CTGGGATGCGTTTTGGGGGTAAATGTTTGTCGGGAGAGTTCAACCGCATCAAACGGAATGTTTTCAAGCGAAAGGAAACGCGCGATGAGATCAAATTGGATGTCATTGCGCTGATGTTTGATCTCCGCATCCATGCGCTGCGTGAGCGGCGTATGGACTTCCGTCAGGTAATCATCGACGAGAAAACCAACGGAAGTAATAGGAGTGGTCTTCCCTTCAATCAAGGTTTGTCCCAAAGTGTGGATGGTCGAGTTGAGTTTGGGATAACGGTGGAAGTGGGAACGAAGCGTGCCGTCTTTTCGGATCGGATGACCCCAGTCGTGACGTTTGACCGGACTGAGCTGCGGATCGTTTTCCCCATCCATGAACAGGTAATGATTGAAGGCTTTCATCCCGTTAAACAGGCATAAACGCGTATGCAGATCCGTCATCGAGCTTTGAGCCCCGGAGAAATCACTGTTTCCCCCGGCTTGGAATTCGATGGAAAAGAGGGGTTGTTGGGGATTATGAAGAGCTGAAGTCATCGCATTGATCAGTTGGATCTGATGGAAGTTGCCTTCATCCAACCGAATCGGATACACATCGGTTGCCGACATCATGCCTTCGATATTCATGACTTTCACCAATTGGGAGATCCCGATGGGAAAACTGCGCCCCATGTCTCCAAAACCGTGGATGTTGATGACGGGAGGTACGGTCATACCGGCAGCTTTGGCCATCGCCCATAAATGCAGCGTATACGTCTTTAGATCCTCACGATAGAAACGTTGATAAGCGCGCAAGACTAGCGTATCAGCAGGTTCTTTGGGTTCGCAGAGTGCTTTTTTAAGGTCTTGAGTAGACCGATCGCTCAGTGAAGGTTCGTGGGCGTTTACCCAGTGCGAAAAGCGCAACAATGTTGGTTCATTGACGTCGATGGCGTTACGGACCCAAGCAATCATGCCCATCTCATTATCGAGTTGAACCAGAATGATGTTGCCTTGTGTTCCCCATTGACGTGGAGATAACACTGAAAAAACCGCCTTGTACCACTGATCGATGAGCGGCATCACCTGCGGATGATTGTAGGAATAGACATTTTGACGCTGTCCGCGCTGATCCAAAACGGCCACTTCCGGGTATCGTTCAAAGACCCACGGCGGAATGCCTTCATTGATCGTTTCGGCCATGATGTAAGGCCCCGGACGGGCAATGATCATGAACCCTAATTCCGCTAATAAGTCTAAGAAACCCGCCAAGTCTTTCTGGGGGTGAGTTACTCCGGTCAGATCGAATTGTCCAGGCTGCGGTTCATGCCACAACCACGGGATATACGTGGCAATCGTATTGAATCCGCTGGACTTTAAAAGTTCCAGGCGTTCACGCCAAGCCGATTTAGGTGTTCTGAAGTAATGAAACTCGGCAGCGACGATTAAAACGGGTTTTCCGTTGATCATCACATGCCCTTTAGTCAAGGTGACGGTGGACATGGGGTTCCTCCTTGAAACCTAAGGTCGTTAAGGCCTGTTGAATCAGGGGATGGTTAGTGTAAAGCGTCCAGATCGATTGGGTCAGGACATTCTCGATCATCAGCATCGAACACCCTTTGTCGATTCCTAGCGTGTAGGGCGAAAAATAAGGTGTTGGCCAATCCAGATTGACCGCATCGACATACCCGTATTTCCCATACGATTGCGGGTGGTGATAATACAGGGTCTCCATCACCGCGACGCTTTCTTTGAACGTGTAGGGTAATGAACTCAGCACCGAATACACGGAAATCGTGCCGTAGTGGTGCGGTTTATGCAGGGACGGAAGCGCTCCGCTGACCTGATAGCCTTGAGGTCCGTCCGAAGCACTCAAGCCCCACAATTGCCCGTAACCGGGGTAGTGGTCTTGTTGGTCCAAACAGAACTGACGATTGGCTAAACCGGCTTCACGGGCATTCTGGGCCCAGTTGATCCCTTCAGCGTCAGTATAACGAGCGGCATCGAACCAGGCTTCACTGAAGTGATAGGCGAAGAGATTGCCTCCCGGATTGACGATGACGGAATGGTCCTTGTAGGTGGCTCGATCGCGCCGAAAACCGTTATAAAGGGCTTTAGCAGTTTCCTGAGGTAAAAACGGAGCCGCCAAGAAATACATCATCTTCTGTTCAGCCGCCATGTCCCATTGACCGATGAATCCCGGTTCCCCATGGACATAATCCCCGTGCTGATCAGGATTGTAAGCCATGCGAAAGAGGGTCTTCCCTTCCTTCTCAAACACCAGCCATGCCCAATCGGTTCGCTTTAATAGATCCATCCCGAGTGACTGCACGGTGGGATCGTCAAAGTACGCCATGACCGTCACCACCCCGTTCAAACACAGGGCTGTATCGATGGTGGAGTACTCGCACGTGCGAAACCGCTGACCGGTCTCTCGATCTAAAAAGTGCGCAAAGAAACCGCGATGATGGGCAGCGTTCTGTAATGTTTTTAGGGTTCCAATCACCCGTCCCAAGGCCGTAGTCCGATCGATCCAGCGACGACGATCCCCAATGACCCAGGCACTGAGCGCAAAACCCGTGGCTGCGATCGAGGCGATGTGCGGTTTCTTGGTGGTGTCGCTGGTAAGGCCGTAGCCGGGTCCCGGATTCCAATTGGTGTAATCTTCGAAAAAACGGAAGGAGCGTTTGAGTTCCCCTTCCAACAGGTTCCATTTGTCCATACTTAACGCTTTCGTGAACTGGCTCGTTCAATGAGTTTGACTCGAATCTTATATGAGCGAAACGGGGTGGCGTTTTCAATGAGTTCGATGAGCTGACGGGCCGCGATCGAACCCCAGTCTTTACGCGATAAACCCACGGTCGATAGGGGCGGGTTGAGGTACTTGGCGATCGTGATGTCGTCAAAACCCACCACAGCGATATCGTCCGGAGCTTTGAGCCCAAACTCCTGCATGGCTTTCATAAACCCGATGGCCATCTGGTCATTGGCACAGAAGACGCCTTGAGGCAGATCGTTGGTGCTGATGAGCAATTTTCCGACTTTATAGCCCCCTTCTTCGGTAAAGTCCCCGTCATAAACCGCAATCGGCAAGTTTTCAACTGAGGCCGCCGCCAAGAAGGCTTCGGTCCGTTCCCTGTTGTCGTAAGCATCCTGCGGGCCTTGGATGTAAGCCAGCTTAGTCAGACCCTGATCATACAAATGCCGAAAGGCATCGATGGCTCCCTGACGGTTGTCCGGCGTCAACGGATAGGTGTGAGCAACCCCCAAAATACGGTCCAGGGTGACGATCGGAAAGTCTTCCGCGGCCAGTTTTACCAAGATCTCACTGCGGATCTTGGAGTCGAAGATGATGGCGCCGTCGACTTGACGCTGCGTCAGGATCTTGTGGGTCGTCGAGCTTTCCGGACACACAATCAGCTCATAATTGGCCTTCATCGACGCTTCATGGATCCCTTCCAGGATATCTTCGTAGAAGGCACCCCCAAAGCGGGAGATAAAGACACCGATCGTATGGGTCTTTCGGATCTTGAGGTTACGGGCACTGCCGTTGGGATGGTAATTCAACGTTTCTGCGGCATCCAAAATCCGCTTACGGGTGGATTCTGCCACGGTTCCGGTGCCGTTGAGGGCATACGAAGCTGTTGAAACCCCGACACCGGCTAATCGGGCGACGTCTTTGATGGTGGCCATTTAGTTGCCTGCGGTAATGCCTAAGGCAGTCAGACCGCGCAAGATCACAGGATGATTCATGGTGACATTATACACGATGTCATCCTGCCAGTTGGCCAGCATCAGTAAGGTAATGCCCTTATCGATCCCGATGACATCGCTGGCTTTCCAATTTTTCGTCAGGTTGTACGCATCGACAAAGCCGTACTTGCCAAAGAGGTCCTGATCGTTGTAGTAATTGAGCATCGCCGTTTTGGCTTCTTCCGGTAAGAACACGATCGAACCGATTGCCCCGGCCGGAGCGACCGTATCGTCGACCACATGAGCCAAGTTATCGTAACCACTGGGCGGAGCTCCATAGAGACCGTTGTAGCCGCTGGGTCCGTCACTGGCGGTCAAACCCCACGCGTTGGGACCAATCGTCTTGTATTGACTGTCGACCTTCACAGCGTAGTTGTAGTGGGCTTTGGAAGCTTCCACCGAGTTGGCATACCAATCCACCCCATCCGCATCGGTCGTACCTTCGAAATCGACCCAGGCATGGGTAAACTGATAGGTAAAGATCGATCCAAACCATGAATGGATGAAGGGTTCCCCATCCCCGTATTTCTTTTGATGACGGATAAAGCTGTTGTATTCAGCCAAACCGGTCGGATGCGTCGTTGACGCCGCTCCCAGGATGTATAGCATCAGTTGTTCGGCGTAGAAATCCCAATGCCCCGCAAAACCCGTTTCCGGCTTGTAGGACATGTAGAACTGATGATTGGCCGGATCGACATACCACGCCCAGTTGACCTCATCATACAGAGCCAACGCGATATCATTCAGTTCACTGAAGTAGCCTCCCGCAGTCAACACGCCCATCATCAGGATCCCGGTATCAATAACTGAGACTTCCGAACTCCAAGCGCGTTTAGCCGTGGTCATATCCACGAAGTGATAGTAAAATCCTTCGACACGGTCCATCATCGATAAGGTCTCAAAGGTACCCGCCACTCGATCCAGGCCTTCACTGTAGGTGATGTAACCCTTCTCGACACCGATCACGATCGCCGTCAATCCATATCCTACCGAGGCCATCGAGGCAATGCCTTCCGATCCCGGATAACGATCCCGGATCAAACCATAAGCTACCGAGCCTTCGGCAGTTGTGGCCTGTTCCCAAAAGAAATCAAACGAGGCCCGCATTTCCAATTCGACGATCTCCTCGATCGTTTTAACTTCCGGTTCTTCAATCGGGGGTTTCCCGGTACAACCGGCCAACAACCCTAAAACAAGCAACACTTTGATCAGTTTATTCACCGGTAAGACCCGTCCTTTCCACACTCTCCACAAACCATTTCTGGAGCACAAAATACATGATTAAGAGCGGCAGAATGTTGAGGAACGTTCCGCTCAGTTTGACCGCTTCATTCAGTCGGTCGAAGATATTGACCATTCCAGGCGGATACAGGTTCTCATACGCCTGAACGAATTTCGATAACTGCATCGGCAAGGTGGACACCCCACCCGACAGGAAGATCGAGGTCAAATACGTTTCATTCCAGTACCACACAATCGAGAAGATGATCGAGACGATGAAGGCCGGAACGGCTGAAGGCACCGCAATCTTCAAGAAAATCTCCTTCTCGCTGGCCCCATCCAAGCGAGCCGCTTCCTCCAAGGCTTTGGGGAAGGTCGAGAAGGATTGGTAGAAGATGAGCACAAAGATGGCTGAGCGGTAACCCTGCCCAAACAAAGCCGGAATCACCAGTGAGAAGACATTGCCCAACAGTCCCAGACTCTTGTAAGCCAGCATCTGAGGAATGACGGTCGTTTGAGCCGGAATGATGAAGGTCGCCATCAACAAGACAAAGATCAGGTTCTTCCCCCGGAAGCGATAACGGGCCAAGCCCCACCCTACCAGCGAAGCCACACCGGCTTGCAAGAGCGAGGGCACGATTGCCACAAAGGCCGAGATCAAAAAGTTGATCGGGTAATTAAGCACCCGGAAAGCCTTCGTGTAATTGCCCACATAGAACTCACTGGGTACCCATTGGATCATCGAATTCAAGAGATCCTGGGGGCTTTTCATCGAGGTCACAAACATGAACAGCAGCGGATATAAGTAAACAAAACCGATCGCAATCAAAAGCAGATACAGCATGACCTTGACGATCAACCCGTAATCTTCGCGATTACCGAAGAGGAAACTCTTCAAACGGGACTCATAGAAGGTTTTAACGTTATCCATCGGGTCCTCCTAACGCGATTTACGGGCACTGTAACTCAGCGCCAACGTAATCACCGCTAATATCACCACCAGCGCCAAGAGGTAGATGAAACTCATCGCGCTGGCATATCCAATGCCCCCTTGAACCGCATAGGTTTGGGAATAGACATACTTGATCACCTTGTTTTCACTGAAATGGGACAGGGTCACGATCGTGTAGAACGCATTGATCAGGGTGGTGGTCTGTAAAGCCGGCAACGTGATCTTCCAGAAGGATTCCCACGCATTGGCCCCATCGATCGCCGCTGCTTCATACACCGACCGATCAATCTTTTGAAGCGAGGACAGATAAATCAGGATCTGCACCCCGGAGAACCACAGGATCAGAATAAACGACGACAAGAGGTACTGCACCGGAGCCCTTAATGCATTGGGCAATTCCCGCAAGAGCACTTCGATCGTGGCGGAATCCGCTAAGCCCGCGACTTTGGTGGCACCCTGTGCCGTCAACTCCTGGATGACCGGTCCGCTGGTGATGACCACCGGTAAGAAGAAGATCGTGCGGAAGAAGCCTTTGAACTTAAACTTCAGGTTCAGAAGGAGCGCAATGATCATCGAGAAGATGAGCACGATGGGAACGCTGATGGCCGTTTCGATCACGTAACCGATCAACAGTTCCACAAAGGTGGGATCGGTCAGCAGTGCTCGGGAATAATTGGCCATCTGGACGAAGTCCATCGAAATCCCGGTGGCAGTCACGGTGACCGCATTGAGGGAGAACACAAAGGTCTGAACCAGGGGAACTAGGCTGAACAGCAAGAACCCGATGACCCAAATGCTGACGAAGATCCAGCCCGATCGGGCTTCCCGTTGACGATGCGAGATGGGACGTTTGACTTGACTCATGATCCCAGCTCCCCAACCCACGCATCCCGGGCATCAACGGTGATCGATCCCCAGGTAAAGGGTTGTGTGGTGTAGTTGACGATCAGGGTCTGACCGTTACTGTAGGTGACGATACTGATTCCGGATTGCGGAACCGATCGCGCAATCACGGTCGCGCCTTTGACCGGTTCCAAGCGCGCAGCCATCCACGCATACGTGTCGATGATCTTATCGGACCATTGGCTGTACTGCGAGGAGTAGATCCAATTGGAGTAAGTCAACAGGATACGGCTGGTGGGATGGTACGTGACCATAAAGGAGGGATAAAGCTGATAATCCACCAGCCGCAGCCGTTCAAAGGATAAGTCGGAAGAGAAATTCAACGGAGTACTGTAGAGATTAACATACCCGGACAAGGCTATCGATACAAACGGAACGGAGTCCGTCGTGTATAGATAACCGGAATTGCTGAGGGGGGTATCGTACAGATTCTTTGTGTACGCCAAGGCATAATCGTTAGGCGCATAAAACGACAAGGGCCGATCTACACTCGCAAAGGCGTCCGTATACGCCGCTTTCGCCCCTTCTCGGTTAAGTTGATGCCCGCTCTTGAAATCACTGTAGAGCGTGTTCCCAATCACATCCAGAGCCAATTCAACGTTGGGAAGTGCCGAAAGGCTCTCGCTGAACCCCACCAATCGTTTCTCCACTTGAGGGAGGTTGTAGTAATAGTTCACCTTGGTGCGATTATACCCCAAAAGGTTTTTGTTGGTGATGGACATCGCCAAATCGCTGCGCACGGAATATCCGCTGACGCCTTTAAGCGCTGATTGCGGATCCAGATACAGTTGTAAGGCCCCATCGCGATTCAATAGGGTTTCATTGATGGTGGCTAATGTCTTGAGCGAGCCCAATTGCGGTTCAACCGAAAGCTTAGTCGGAGCGGTCGCTGAAGCTCCCAGCTTTTGCCAGCCATAGACCACCGCTTGGATCCCTTTGACCTGATTGGCATTGAGATCTTCCAAGATCCCGTCGAGTTGTTTGAACGTTGTCATCGGGACACTGACATCCCAAAACAGGAAGCGTTTCTTCTCGCCCATCAAGAACTCCAGACGGATGCCCATGGGATCTTCATCTTCGGTTCGATCGCTCAGCAGTCCTTGATCTAAAAGATATTCCCGATAACTGGTCGCCATTCCGACATAGTTGGCCTCTTCCCCGTCCAGGAAGCGGTAATGCATGACAATGTCGAAGTTATTGGTTTCCTTTTGGATGGCGGTAACCCCGGCTCCGGCCCGATTGGTGGCCTGGAAGAAGCTTTCGTTGTAGATGAAGGAATTGTAGATAAAGTTGAACTGCGTAATGACTCCGGCTGGATGTGCCCGTAAACGGGCATACGGTGCTCCGGATTCGAGTACCAACAGGTACCCGTGCTCATCGACCCCATGGGTCGCACCTAAAACCGGAAGCGCCAAGGGATACGCCGGATTGACGTAATAATCGTAGAGGTTGGTGCTGATCATGCCCAGATCATCCCCGTAATAGCGACCATAAAACATACTGGACGCTTTCGTGGAGTCCGCGTAACGGATCAAGGAACCGGAGCCATCCGGAATAAAGAGATAACCCGGAACACTACCCCCTTTGGTGGCTCCAAAGAAGGGGTAAAGGTGGATGGTTTCAAACTTATAGTCGTCCGGCATGCTTTCGACGATGGACTCGGAAGGCACATCGACTTTGACCCCATCGGCTTCCAGGGTCACGTTGACGGTGAGCCCCAAGCCATAGAGCGGGAAGGACAACTCGGCACTGAACCCGTTGGGTAAACGGTTGAAGTCCAGGCTGTGCCCATCCCGGGTAATGGAAAGCCGTTCCGTCGTGGCATCGTCATACATCAGATCAATGCTGACGCCGCTCTGCGCAAACGCTGTCCAGGTCTTGTTGAGCTTATCGGCTTCGGTGACCTCATCGAGGTTGCTGTGCCACACGTAGCCGCTGCGCAGATCGACCACTTTGAAGGCCAAGGTTTCCGGATTGGCATAGAGCGCATACGTGTCATTTTCCGCTAGTTTCTCATAGGTGTCGGGAATGACTTGATTGATCGTCCATTCGATTGCCTCAGGTTCCGGTTGGGTGTATTGGTTGGATACGGTGGAGGTGGATAATGCCAAAGTCACGGTCGATGAGGGCATCGCCAAAACCAGGACTGTTAAGGCAATCCCTATGATTTTCATCAGTCTAGCCACGGACTCTCACCTCCTGCCAAATGGAATAAACAAACTCATAGAGTTGATTGAAGAGGAAATACAGAATGTACATGACCAGCACCATCAAGATCATCGTAAAGATCGTCAGTAAGGTCACTCGTACGTTCTCCGTAAAGGTAAAGTTATGGATCTCCTTGATCATGATGAACAGCAAGAGTACCGTCCATCCCCACATGATCTGATTGAACAGTTCATAGATGAATTGTTCATTGAGCGTAAGGCCGTTGGAAATCAGTGTGATCGGCAAAATAAGTAACGCCAACGGCATCAAACTGTACGCCGTACCGATGATGACCTGACGCAAACGCCCTTCCCCTTCCGAGATGGACGCAATCAGGTAGTTGGCAGCAATAAAGAGCACGATGAGTCCGACACTCAAGGTGATTTCATTTTCAATGCGGATCTCGTAGATCGACGCATAGGGGTTAAAGATAAATCCCGTCAGCATCAGCGATAAGAGCCGAGCCAGGATCACCCATCCGAAGATACCCAAGGCAACCCCTAAGGATCCGCGTTCGTTTTGTTTGATGCGGTAGTAACCATCCAAGGGATGTTTGATGAAATGACCGATAAACAAGACATCGCTGATCCATCGGATCGACGTTAATCGCGCAATTCCTTTCCGGATCGGATCAAAGATACGTTTGGCTTTGTCCCAAGCCCTTAGAATACGGCGAAGGATCATATACCCCACCAAGCCCAAAAGCCCATAGCCCAAGGTGTTTTGAATGAACACGTTGCGCAGTTCCCAGAAGGCTTGGGAGTACCAGTACCGTGATTCGCCCAAACGGAAGTAACTCAGTGCGGAGTCGAACTCCCGGCGTTGATAGGCTGCATTGCCTAAAGCCATGTAGGACAAGAGGAAGGATCCGTTGGCGTTGATCAGCGATTCAAAGTAAGGCTGAGCCTCCAGATAAAGCCCTTCCGTGTATAACTTGACGCCCTGATGTACCAGTTTCGCAAAAGCGGTTTCCTGATAGACCACGATGGCATTCTTCGAACTGTCCAGCACATATAAGCGGTCTTCGTAACGCAAGACCGCACTGGGACTCTTAAGGGAGCCCAGGCGTTGATCCCCCAGATCACTCGCATCGAAGAAAAACAAGATCGAGCCGTTGATGTCGTATTCGATGATGAGCCCTTCCGAGTTCACCGTGACCATGATGCCATCTTGAGCGACGTGAACATCCCGGGTGGAATTGGTGCCGTAGGTGACTCCCAACACGTTATTCCCGGCGATGTTGAACTTGCGGATGGTACGGGTCGTATCACTTCCGCCCGTCACCGTATACACCAGTCCCCTTTGATCGATGGCGATGTTGACGGGTGACGGGGCTTCATTTTTGATGAACTGAGCCAATTGTTCTTTGGTCAAGAACAGTCGCTGAATGATCATCTTGAGTGACATCTGGGCCAAGTTCGCCCCAAAGTATCCGACAAAGTCTCCGTCGGTGTTCATTTGAATGATCCCGTCGTTGGACCCTTCCCCAATGATGTAGAGGTTCTTGCGCACATCGATCGCGATCTTGCGCGGTAAGAACTCGTTGGATTGTCCAAAGAGCGGTTCATCCGGTTTTCCGAAGGAACGGATCAACTCCCCTTGCGGATCCAGAATGACGATGGTGTTGGAAGCCCCATCGGCGATGTAGAAGTTATCCGCTTCATCCAAAGTCAACCCGGTCGGGCCTTCCAAGACATCGTTTCCGTACTCCGCCGTGATCTGTCCGTTTTCGACTTTGACAATGCGATGGTTTCCGGTATCGGCGATGTAAAGGATGCCATCATCGGTCATGACGAAGTCTTGAGCACCGTTAATGTCCAGATCGATTTCTTCCAAGGGCTCATAGGCCGATTGGGTCATGATCAAGGTATCCCCCGGTCCAAAAGACCAGGTGGTATACGGGGTTTTCGCTAGAACCGGTAAGGTACTCAACAAAAGTAACACAACAATGGTACTGAGGATCGTGAGCTTTTTCATCATTTGATCCCCGAGTGTGACATGGTGTTCATCACTTGACTCTGCAGCACGACAAAGATAATCAGATTCGGCAAGAACATGATCAAGGAGCTGGCAGCAGCCAAGCCTTGTCCGGCCACGGTGTTTCCGGTGGTCGTGGTGGTCAATGTCGACAGGTAGTACGCAAAGGTTTTTAAGCTTTCCTGATTGAGGTACATCGCTGAGGTATCGGCGTTATTCCACGAGGCTTGGAAAGCCAAGATCGCAATGGTTGCAATGGCTGGCTTGATGAGGGGCAGGATGATCTTCCAATAGATCTGCACATCGGTCGCTCCATCCATCTGCGCGGCCTCGATCATCGCATCCGGGATCTGATCCATGAATTGTTTCAGTAAGAAGAGTCCCACCGGCATGGCTAAACCCGGCAGGATATGAACCAGGAAGTTATCGATGAGATCCAATTTTTCGATGACCAGGAAACGCGGAATCGAAACGGCAATCGGCACAAACATCAACGCTAAAGTGTTGATTGTAAAGAGCACATTCTTCAGTTTGAAGCGCTTCTTGGAGAGAGCAAAGGCAGCGGTCGTGGAGACGATGATCGTGGCTGCTACTGTCAACACGGTAATCAGGATCGAGTTAAAGAGATAACGCGTCACCGGAATGCCGGAATTGCCCATCTTGGCGAAAAGATCGATAAAGTTCTGGAAAGTCGGGTTACTCACGAAGAAACGCGGTGGATAGGCAAAGAGCTCATCTAAGGGTTTGAACGCGTGCGAGAAAATGAACAGGATCGGAAGCAGCATGATCAAGGTCAGCGGCAAAAGCAGCACGTGGAACTTGATCTGGCTGGGATGAAAACCTTTGGGGTTGATGCGGGCATTGGCGATGCTGGAGAATCGCTTGATCTTACGCGGTTTCATGTCAGTCTTTCTCCGTAAAGAGGCGGATGGCTAAACGGGAGAAGCCATACACCATCAGTAAGAGGACCACGCTCGCAGCAGCCGCATACCCCATTTCATAACGCAGGAAGCCATAGTCTTCGATGTGATTGACGATAAGGGATCCGGCATACTGTGGAGTCGGATTGGATCCTGATAACATGACCCCGATCGCTCCGGCTTGGAAGGTCCCGACAATAGCCATGACCGCACCAAAAAGCATCTGCGGTTTCATTGAGGGAATGGTAATGTAGATGATTTCTTGTAGACGGTTTTTGATGCCATCAATGTACCCGGCTTCATAGATCTCCGGATTGATGTCCAAGATCCCCGCCAACATCGCCAAGAAGCCCACCCCCATCGAACTCCACAAAGTCACCACCATCATGATGGTCATTAAGAATTGCGGGGATTGAAGCCACTGGATGGGTTCACTGATCAGGTTCGCATTCATCAAGAACGCATTGAGGTAACCGTTGGGATCCCCACTGAAGACGATGAGCCACACCACCGCCATAGCGACACCGGAGGTCATCGACGGGGAGTATAGAATCAACGCATACAACGTACGCGGTAACTTCGGCAACTGCGCCAAGACCCACGCCAAGAAGAACGACAACAAGTACCCTCCCGGTCCCACCACCAAGGCAAACTTAATCGTGTTGGGCAGGATGTACTGCATGAACACTTCATCTTGCGTGAGTAAGAGGATGTAGTTGGTCAAGCCGTTGAATGAGGGCACTTGTAAGGTATCAAAGGAGGTAAACGACAGGAAAAAGGCAGCCACGACGGGAACGACGATGAAGATGATGAAGGCAATCGCATACATCGATAAGAATGCGTAAGCGGAGCCTTCTTTGCGTTTCCATAAGGAGAAACGGGATTTAGTCGTTTTGGCCATCCTGGATCCATCCTTTCACTTTCTCAATCGTCGGGATGTCGTAGGGTTTGACAATCACGCCATCCTTGAGGTAACCGAACTCTTCCATCTTGCGGGCAATCTCACGGTTCACGAGGATCACAGCCCGGTCGATCGCCACGCGCGGATTGGCCCCATCGAAGACAATGCGGTTCCAGACGTTGCTGATCTCGCGTTCCAGCATGTAACTGCCCGGCAATTTGACCGGTTCCTGGAGCCATTCCCACTGCGCCAAGATCACGTCTTTATGCGCCTGCGGGAAACTGTTGACCGCAAAGGCCTCCAGATTCGCCGAGCCCCACAAGTATTGCGGACCGTAACGCAGAATCAGGTTCTCTTGGAAAGCTATCTGGGTTTCCGTACTCATCCACCATTTCAAGAACTCCCAGCTTTCGTCGGGTTGATCGGTCTTGGAGAAGATGATGCTGGTTTGAGCCGATCCGGTGGTGTAGCGTGTGATCGAACCATCGCTTTGTTTGGTTCCCGGATACAAGGCTATTTCCCACTGTCCCAGGATTTCCGGAGCCGCGTTCATCAGCTTAACGTAAGTTTCGAAGTTACTGACCCCAATGGGAATATCCCCATAGCGGAACGAGTTGTAGAAACTGGAGGTCGTCAGCGGCATCCCATAAATCGTAAAGCTTTCCGCCATGAACTTGATGCCGGTGATGGCAGCTTCTGAGCCCAGTGCCGTCGTCATTCCGTCGGCATTGTAGAGTGAAGCTCCTGCGTTATACAAGTACGGGGTCGTCATCAAGAAACCCTTCATGCCGCTGCCGGCACTTAAGGGCGTATTGAAGTTCATCCCGTAACGCTGCAGTTCCGGTAAGATCGCCAGGACTTCGTCCCAGGTATCGGGAATCGGAATGCCCAAGGCATTCATGATGTCTTTACGGTAATACGTGACCCAGAAGTCCTGCGTTTCGGGAATCGCATACACAGAATCCCCGATGATGAAACTTAGGAGTGCTCCTGGGGAGAATATGTCGATGTAGCTGTCGAAATCGTCAAACGAGCGCAGATCATACAAGGCTCCGCGAATTGCCAGTTCATACGGTTTATCGGTCGATACGCCCAAGGCCACATCCGGTTGGATGTTGGCGGCATTGGCTAACACCAGCTTGCTTTCATTGGGCATGATCGAGAACTTCACTTTGATGCCGGTATCCGGGGTAAATTGTTCATCCACCATAGCTTGTAAAAGATCCACGTATTGACGCGGACGATTGACCCACACTTCCAACTCATCCGGATCCGAGCCGATGGAGTTGTAGGGATCTTCGGTAAAGGAACGGATAAACTGCGTCACCCCTTCCCAAAAGGAATCCCACCAGGAAACCGATTTGATCGTCGGATCCTGATCCGGTGAGGTGATCACCAAGCGATCCAGATTGAGCGGAGTTTCCTGAAGCAGCGGTAAGATGGTTCCTAAAAGCTGAGCCGCCGATCCGGTACCTTCCGATAAACGCGTCATTCGATTAGGAATCTTATCGACATCCTTCGCCAGATAACGCAGGTTCTCAATGGCCATGCGCAACGATAAGGCTTCGGACGAACGACCCGAGCCTAAGGTGCCCATCAAGGTCAGTTCAGTCTCTAGACGATTGGCCAAAGCGGTGATCCGACCTTCTAGATTCGGTAAGTAATCGGATAGAACCCATTCTTTATACGGATTATCCTGATTTCCCACCAGTTTTCGGATTTCCAAGGACAAAGTGTTAATGTCACTGAGGACCGCATCGATGGTTTCAATGACGGATTGGTAGGGGGAAACCGTGGCTTCCAAGGTGATCGTGTTGATTCCCGCGTTTAAATAAAGTCCGTAGGGTTCTTCACCTCCCACGATCACATTGCGGTAAGCGGTGCTGTAAGTCATGGGAATCGCATTGGCTTCCACAAACGGGACTTCCCCGTTGATGAGCAGTTTGCGGTAAACCGTAAAGTTACTCTTGGCCCCTTGTTGGGCGAAGAGGTTAAGGTGATAGTGTCCGGCTTTGGGCACGGAGAACGAATAGGTCACGGACGTACCGCTTTGTTTCCACCCGTCTCCGCTAAGGATGTTCATGCGTAAGGTGGAGCTGTTATAGGGACTTAAGTTCAGATTGCGCTGAGCTCCGGTCATGACCGAGGTCGAATTGCGTGAAGCCGGCAGTTCTGCTTCCAAAACGATCTTGGTGCCTTGGGTTGAAGAAGTTCCGTGTAGAGCCTGATACGCCGCATAGGTCATCAGGGACTGACGGGCAGATAGCGTAAAATCACCCAAAGTAACAGAGCCAATCGTCATCGATAGGTTGACCGTGTGGGTACCTTTCGATAGATAAATGGCCAAGGGGAAAGGTTGTTCAAAGTTGGCGTCCCTTAGGGTCGCTTTCGTCCACACCGATTGACGCTGTAACGGAATCGGCATGTCATTGCCGTAACGATCGACCTTAAAGGTCGATGCCGTATCGATAAACGTATGCGGGAAAATGAGTCGGCGCAGTTCATACACCGGGTAGGTTCCATCGATCGTCAACGCTGCTTCGGGATTCACCAGCGTTTCGATCCCGTTGGCGACATCCCAACTCAACTCATAACGGCCATCTTCGGGAACCTCGATCGTCCAGCTGACGCTTTGACCGTTTTCTAGCGTCACACTGGGTTGTTCATACGCCAAGGCAATCGGCGTCTGAGCCAGCGGAAGCCCCAAGGTGTCAGCGCTGAAGGATACGCTAAACCCTTCCGGAACGTTATCCGGCTGTGTTGCCCAGATTTTTGATGCCTCGGAGTAACGCGGTTCGATCAGCGACTCCGCAAACGCATGAAAAGTCTGGCTTGCCAGCAACACAATGATCATCATTAAGGTTAAGGGTTTTTTCATAGTTTTGGGTTTTAGGGGAAAAGGGGGAATGCGGAGCACTCCCCCTTCATCACACGGATACTTATTCGAGGCCTAAGGCGTCGCGAGCATCGTCCAACAGGTTGTTGGCGAAGGTTTCCAACTGCGCGGAATAGTCGGCGTAGTTGTAGGTGTTGTTCATGGTCGCCCAGAACATCCACCACATATTCGGATCGGTTTGGTCGGCAATGGTCAAACCCGGTTTGCCTTCCCAACGGGCATTGATGTAACCCGGAACGGCTTTCGCCAAGGATTCGATCAAGCTGTTGTCGAGGTTATTGAGCGCAGCCAAGACGCCCGGTTTGTTGTCGACGAATTCTTTGTAGAGTTCCAGCGAGGCGTCATCGATCGCAACCGGCATCTTCGGCGCGGAACCGGCGGCTTTTGCCAATTCAACTTCGGTCTTGTAGGCTTCGGTGGAGAAGGTCATCCACTTGGCAAAACGGTAGGCTTCATCCAGATTTTCAGTGGTCTTGGACACGACGATGACGTCCGCGACGAGGGCTTGATTACCACCCGGAATCCCAACGAAGTCCCAGTTAAAGTTCGCATTGGAGACAAAGCCCGGAACGCTCCAGGACGCATCCCAACGCATACCGACTTCCTGATTCAGGAACAATTCCCACGGTCCGACCGAGGTGAAATTGGCTTTCTGTTCATCGGTCAAACCCTGCCAGGTGTAGCCTTTCATCGCGTAAGCGAGGCTGATCCCGGCTTTGAAAGCGGCGGAGTTGTAATTCATGTGCTGACCATCGAAGGAGAACCACAGGAGGTCGCTGTCTTCGGTGTTCGGATACCACCCTTGAATGAATTCTTGTTCGTCAAGACCCAAGACGCCGTTTTCGATGTCATTGAG
>CAINEY010000008.1 GCA_903847945.1 uncultured bacterium
AAACCTTGAATCACTACATCACATACTATAATCATGACCGACCCGCTTACGCCCTGAATTATAAAACCCCCATTCAATTTAAATATGAACAGGGGTTCTCATGACTTTTAATTCAATGTCTACAAAGACTTTACAACTTCACAACGACTCGTTTTTGTTTTGGATCCTTTGGTGCCGCTCTGATACGACGAGAGGACATTGGTGGTGTAGGAGAAAATCAGTTTCTGACGGGTGCGGGTCCGCTTGATGGCGATGTCCACCAGCTCATCCATCAGCTTCGCAAACGGTTTTCCGCTGGCTTCCCACAAGTAGAAGGACAAGGAACCCGGGATCGTATTGATCTCGTTGACATAAACGGCTTGGGTCTCCGCATTCATCAGGAAGTCGATGCGGGCCACCCCGGCACTGTTGAGTTCGCGGAAGGTGGATTTCGCCAAGTCCTGGATGTGCGCAGTCAGCTCAGGGCTCAGGTTGGCCGGGCACTGCCGATTGGCGGAAGCCATGCCTTTGGACTTGGAGGAGCCCTTGTATTTGTTGTCGTAAGAGAGGATCGCATCCCCCTTCATGACTTCTTCAGGAACGGAAGCTTCACGCTGATCGAGATAACCGAGTACGGAAACGTTGATCTCGCGCAACGGATGGATCCCCTTCTCAATCAATAGTTTGACATCGTACTGGGCTGCCGTTTCAATAGCCGCTTCCAGCTCTTCAGGCGTATGAACCAAGGTGATCCCGACCGAAGATCCCAGATTGGCCGGTTTGACCACCACCGGGTAGCCTAAGCCCAAGACTTGAGCCTTGATTTTAGGCATTTCAGAAACGGCTTCAGAAGCCATAAACCAGAACCAGGGCACGATCGGCAATCCCGCATGGGCCAGGATCTGTTTCATCACGACCTTATCTTGACCCACGGCGCCTCCCAAGACATCGCATCCGGAGTATGGAATCCCCAGCGTCTCCAAGAACCCGGCGATGGAGCCGTCTTCACAGTGCGTCCCGTGCACGACGGGAATGACCACATCGATTTCAGTCTTTTTAGGAAAGAATCCGCCCGTGGTGAGGAAGACTTTGTGGTTCTCGCGCACAACCGTCACCGGACTCTGTTTGGCGACGAGAGCCTCCAAATCGCGGAATACGGCGATGTCGGTCAAAGCCGGGCCACTGTAGAACTGTTTGTTTTTAGCCAGATACAAGGGAACCACGGTGTACTTGGAACGATCCAAGGCGGCCATGGCTTGTTGAGCTGAGATGATACTGATTTCGTGTTCGACGGAATCCCCGCCGAAAAGGACACAGACATTAAGCATACGTTCTCCTAATCCACCACCGGTTGATCGTGGTGCAATGCGATATCCAAGGCTTTATTCAGTTCATTCAAGGTCATCTTGCGGCTGGTGGGCGGGATCTTGTCCAGATCGAAGAAACCCACCTGGTTTATCTCGTGATTGGGGGTGAGTGTCCCGCCGATCACGGACGCCTGAAAGTACACCACATACTCACTGATGAGGGCCGGGGAGATGCGGTAGAGATCACGTCGCAAGAGGGCCAACATCCTGTCTATTTTAACATGCAGACCCGTTTCCTGAAGCACTTCTTTAATGG
>CAINEY010000009.1 GCA_903847945.1 uncultured bacterium
AGGTGTTTACAGAACTCAGTGATACCGTCGATCTCTTGAAAGAGCATTTCGACGACGACATGACCGCCTTGGTTGAAGAAGAAGTCGTTACGGCAATGGCCGACTTCGATGCCTTCGAGATCAAGCTCCTCCTCAATCACCCTTACGACCACAACAACGCCATCCTGGAAATCCATCCAGGAGCCGGTGGTACCGAAAGTCAGGATTGGGGTGAGATGTTGTACCGCATGTACACGCGCTATGCGGAAAAGCGCGGCTGGAAAGTCAAGGTCCTGGATTATCAGGAAGGCGACGAAGCCGGCATCAAATCCGTCTCGTTCTTAGTCGAAGGGGATATGGCCTATGGCTATATGAAAGCCGAACGCGGGGTGCATCGTCTGGTGCGCATTTCTCCCTTTGACAGCAGCGGACGCCGTCATACGAGCTTCTGTTCGTTGGATGTCATGCCGCAGTTCAATGAGGAAATCGAAATCAACATCGATCCCAACGACATTCTCTTGGAAACCCATCGCTCTTCTGGAGCCGGCGGACAAAATGTCAATAAGGTTTCCTCAGCCGTTCGCTTGACGCACATTCCCACAGGGATCGTGGTCAACTGTCAAACCGAACGTTCCCAGCTCAATAACCGGGAGAACGCCATGAATATGCTGAAGAGTAAACTCTATCAGCGCCAGATCGAAGAACAGGAAGCCAAGATGAGTGCCATCAAGGGTGAACAGAAAGCCATCGAGTGGGGTTCTCAGATCCGTTCTTACACGTTTATGCCCTACACCTTAGCCAAAGATCACCGTACCGGTCACGAAGACGGAAACATCCAGAAAGTCATGGATGGCGGTCTCGACGAATTCATCTACGCTTACCTGAAGTCCCTCATCAACTAAAAACAGATTCGAATGAATCTGTTTTTTATCGTTCCTGCGCCGTGTACAATAGGAGTATCGAGGAGTTCCTTATGAACCCATCTTCCACCCTGCTCGAATCGTTTTTGTCCCGCGTTGATCCGCAACGATTAAGCGATCAACGAGAACGCTATGAATCACTGATCTCCGCGTTTGAGTTGCATTTTGAAACCCGTCAGGATCTGGCTTTTTATCGGGCTCCCGGACGTTTGGAGATCATCGGGAATCATACGGATCACCAACACGGCCAGGTCATCGCCGCCGCCATCGATCGCGATACGTTGGCGTTGGCTGCCCCCAATTATCGATCCGAGATTCGATTAATCTCGGCGGGTTATGATCCAGTTACTGTAGACATAACTCCCAGTGATCCAAAACCCCACGAACACTTTACGACTGCCGGACTCGTTCGCGGATTGATTGCTGGATTCGCTAAAGCCGGTTATCCGGTGGGTGGGGTGGATGTGTGTCTCAACAGTACGATTCCTTCGGGTTCGGGGTTATCTTCTTCGGCATCATTCGAACTCGTGATGTCCGTCATTTTCAATCACCTGTTCGCCAAGGATCAACTCTCTCCCATCGAACTGTCAAAGATGAGCCAATGGGTGGAGAACACTTACTTCAATAAACCGTCAGGACTCATGGATCAATGTGCCATCGCGGTGGGAGGAGTGGTGGCGATCGACTTCAACGATCCCAAACAACCCGTCGTTACGCCGTTATCACTAAATACAATAGGATCATCATGGACGTGGCTCTTGGTTCAAGTAGGACACAGCCATGCGGATTTGAGTTCATCCTATGCGGAAATCGTGGAGGACTGTCAGCACGTTTCTGCCTACTTCGGAAAAGAAGTCTTACGGGAAGTTCGTCTTGAGGATTGGCTTAAGAACATGGATTCCCTCCAACGCGCCTTTCCTACTCGAGCACTTCTTCGGGCCAAACACATCCTGGAAGAGAACCAGCGGGTCGAATCGATGATCGAAGCGTTGAAAACTCAGGATGCGGCGTTGGTGTTATCACTGATCCAAGCATCCGGCGATTCCTCGACGCGCTATCTTCAAAACATCCTGGCTCCTAACACGGAGCACCAAGCCTTGGCCTTAGGACTGGCCTTGGCAGACACCTTACTTCAAGGAAGAGGGGCTTTCAGGGTCCATGGGGGAGGCTTCGGAGGATCGCTGTTGATGGTCGCGCCTACCGCGGAGGTTCAACACATCGCACACACCTTATCAAAAGTTTTCGGTGAACATGCCGTAATGCCGATAATCCCCGGATCATCCGGTGCTGGCATCTTGTTTTCACTTTAGAAAATCATTGCATTCACCCATAAGCGTGGTAGAATAAAGGCAAGTGATAGTGAGACTATCAATTATGCCCGAAACATTGCTTCATCATTCTCCCCGTCAACTTCGTAAAGCCCTGGTCGCTCAGGCGGCTTTTGACGTCTTCTGCCAACATGGCATCGAGGGGACGACCATGGTCATGGTGGCGGAAGCTGCCGGAGTCGGGGTTGCTTCGGTGTATCGGTACTATGAAACTAAGTTTGATTTGGCGTTAGCGACCGCCTTATGGGTGTGGGAAACCCGTATCCATTCCCGCTTACCTCAAACCTTCTCTCACGATCAAAACGGGTTTGATCGCATCCGAGCCCTCTTATCCGTGATCCTGACGCTCATGGAGAAGGATGCCGATGTGTTGCGATTTTTGGAGTACTTCGATAATCTCGTCGTCAGTCAGCACATTTCTTCCGATAAACTCGGTGATTACACCCTCAGTCTTGAAAAAGCTAAACCCCTCGTCATTGAAGCCTTCATGAAAGGCCAACAGGACGGATCCATTCGTCAGGATCGCGATGGGGTGGAGTTCTATTATGTCACCGCCAGAACGCTGATGAGCTTGGCTCAAAAGCTGATTTTGCGCGGGCATGTGGTGGCTACCGATGACATGATCGGTGCCCAAACCCAGGTCGAATTCGTCATTGATATGGCGATGCATTATCTGAAACCGTAACCGGTAGGAGGACGTATGAAAGAGAAGTTACCGCTTTCCAAGCAGATCGCTTATGCCTTAGGCCAGTTTGGGTGGTCGTTGTTGTCGGGGATCATCGGATCTTACCTGATCTTCTACTACATTCCGACCCAAACTTCCGGTATTCCCATCTTCATTCCGCAAGTCACGTATTTCGGCTTTATGACCATCATCGGAGCCATCACGATGTTTGGGCGTTTCTTTGATGCGATAACCGATCCATGGATCGCCACGCTCTCCGATCGCTCAAAATCCAAAGCCGGACGGCGCATTTCGTTCATGCGTAACTCGGCGGTGCCCTTAGCCTTGAGCACCGTGTTGGTGTTCTGGTCACCGTTTAACGGGGAAAGTGTGTGGAATGCGGTGGTGTTGATTATCGCCATCACGCTGTTCTACCTCTTCATCACCATGTACGTCACGCCGTTCTTCGCCCTGATGTCCGAACTGGGTCATACCCCGCAGGAACGCTTGAATCTCTCCACCATGATTTCGGTGACTTGGTTCTTAGGGGCTGCGGTAGCTTCTCAAGCCCCGGCTATCTGGGGGATCTTTGAAGGCATGGGCTATTCCCCGGAAATGGCGATCAGGATCGCCTTCACCCTGCTTTCAGCGCTGGCGTTGGTGTTCCTGTTGATCCCGGTCTTCGTCATCGATGAAAAACGGTACTGTGAATCCGTTCCGTCAGAGATGAAGATGTCGGATTCCATCAAGGCGACCTTCGCCAATCGCGAATTTACTACCTTTGTGGTTTCCGATCTGGTGTACTGGATCGCCATCACGATGTTTCAATCGTCCTTGCTTTACTACATCACCGTTCTTCTGGAACTTCCGGACACCCTCTTTGGGACCTTGTTTATCCTCTTAGGCGTCGGATCCTTCCTCTTCTATGTCCCCATCAACCTCTTAGCCAAGAAGTTTGGGAAGAAAGAGTTGATGCTGGTGGCCTTTGGACTCTTTGTCTTGGTGTATCTCATGGGATCCTTCTTAGGCAACCTGCCCATCGACAACACCCTTCAAGCCTATCTCCTAGTGGCTTTAGCGTCCATCCCCATGGCCGTCTTTGGGATCTTGCCCAATGCCGTCGTGGCGGATATCGCTGAGTACGATGCGTTAAAAACCGGGGTGCGCCGTGAAGGCATGTTCTTCGGAGTGCGCACGTTCATGTCGAAGATGGGACAGATGGTTTCGATGCTGATTCTCAGCGGATTACTCATCGGTGCCGGACAAGGCAACACGACAGGCATCCGTTTAACAGCCATTGCTGCCGCCGTGTTCTGTGCCATCGGGATGGCCTTACTGCTCTTCTACAACGAAAAGAAGATCCTTCAAGGCTTAAGGCACGATGAAAAGGATTGATTGGTCGACCCTGCGCGGAGCGTTTGATTTTCGCGACGGATCTGCTCAGCTCCTCGATCCGACCATTCCCGTCTCGACTGAAAGCATCAGCCTAGACTTTACCGTTAACCCGTGTCCGTTGGGGCATCACGTTACCCTGACCATAAGCCCATTACGGCCCATTAAGGTTGAGCGCTTGGAGTATGAAATGGATCTCGCGGATTTGGATACAGCTCGGATCTTTGTGAACGGGTATCAATCCTGGACAGACAGTTATGAACACGCCGGTACGGATCGTTTACCATTCCTGACCCCAGTAGCACGGCTGCTTACCCGCAAGTACCGGGTGGATGCCTACAGCGATGTCACCTGGATGAAGCATCCCCATATGCAGGGGGAATTCTCTGGTTACACATTTGCGTATTGCCGGTGGGGGAAGAATTATCAACTGATTGGATCCTTATCCGAAGACTCGGGATTTACGATCATCGATCTTGGGGTTTCTCAACACACGATGCGCCTTCGCAAAGACCTCAAAGGCATCACGCTTTCATCGCCGACGACCATCGAATGGGTGATCCTGGAAGGAGAACGGAATGCGGTTTTTGATGCGTACTTCGAACTCCAGGGCATTCCCAAACCGTCTACTCCGGTTCGCAGCGGATGGACCAGCTGGTACCACTACTACCAAGCCATCAGTGAACCCATCATCCTGAAGAACCTCGAATCGTTCACGTCCCTCCATCCGCAAACAGGCATCTTTCAGATCGATGACGGCTACCAAGCCGCTATCGGGGATTGGTTATCGATCGATTCCACGAAGTTTCCCAACGGTATGAAACCCATCGCGGAAGCCATCCACGCTAAAGGACATTTGGCGGGGTTGTGGTTAGCACCGTTTGTGGCCGAACACAAATCGACCCTCTTTCGGGATCATCCCGCGTGGTTTTTAAAAGACCCCAAAGATCAACCGGTCTGTGCCGGAGGAAACTGGAGCGGGGCCTATGCCTTGGATCTTGAAAACACTGAAGTCAAAGCGTACCTGCGTCAGGTCTTCAGGACTGTTTTGGAGGACTGGGGTTACGATCTGGTGAAACTCGATTTCTTGTATGCGGCGTGCATGGGCACTCACCCCTCCAAATCGCGCGGACAACGCATGGGAGAAGCCATGCGCTTCTTACGGGAGCTGGTGGGAGAGAAACTGATCTTAGGGTGCGGTGTCCCGTTGGGATCGGCCTTTGGTTTGGTGGATTATTGCCGGATCGGACCGGATGTCGGATTGGATTGGGAAGGTCCCTGGTTTCATCGCTACATTCACAGGGAACGGGTATCGACGCACACGGCTATCCGTAACGCCATTGGACGATCGGTACTGGATCATCGCGCTTTCCTGAATGATCCCGATGTCTTCCTCTTACGGGATGAGGGGGTTCAGTTAAGCTCTTCGCAAAAGGAACTGTTGAGTCGGGTCAATGCCCTCATGGGATCCTTACTGTTTACCTCGGATGACGTATCAGTGTATGACCAAGCCAAACAAGACCAGTTCAGTCGGACGACGGCGAACCGATCTGTGACGATTACCGAAGTCGATGATCAACAAGGTGTTATTACCGTTCATTTCATCCGCGACGGGCAGTCGATGGTCGCTTGGATCAATGTCACGGATCAACCGGTGACACCGAAGGGAAGAACCATCTTGCCGTATCAGGTTGTGGAGGACCTCGCATGAATAAGTACGAACGCATTTTCAATAATCCCATTCCCGCTTCCATTCAACGCAAAGCCCTGCGTTCTCAAGCCAAGCATCTGAAGAAGTTTGGGGATGACCGGGAAACGGATTATCCGTTATCGACCGCCTTGAATCCTACGGTGGGAGAACTCTTGGGGATCCACAACATCGAGATCTCCACTTCCGGTGCGCCGATCGATGCCTCCAAAGGCATCATCGTCGGCAACATCCGCATGGGCTTTGGGCATTACCGCATCGCCATGGCGATTGCTTCAGCGGCTCGAGCCAAAGGATATATCCCGTACTGGTTTGATTTGCACGCGTATTCGCAAACCACCGGCGGGAAACTGATCGGACATTTGAATGCGCTCTATTCGATGGGATCGCGCTGGTCACAGAAGTACCCGCTCTTCAACACGCTGTTTTGGGAACCCTACAGTGCGGAAGCTTTCCGACAACTGAAATACAACGCGCAAGACCAAGCCATGACCCAACTCATGACCCCGGTGTATCGCCATTTACCCAAAGACATGCCGTTTGTCGGAACGCACGTGTGGCCGGCACAAGCCGCCGTGCACGCCGGGATGAAACGCGTGATCAACGTCATTCCCGACAACTGGCCGATGGCGCTGCACTTGGCGGAAGGATCGATCCACACGGTTCAGACACCTTCCAGTTACCAAGGTTATCTGACGTTGAATGGGATGGATCCCAAGAAGACCCTCAATCCCATGCCGGCTGATCAAATCGCGTACACCGGTCACTACATCGACCATGAACTGTTGATGGATCTCCAAGGCGATTGTGCAAAACGCTTACGACGCTTAGAGAAGGGTGAAGCTTTGCGGATTCTGTTGACGATTGGCGGAGCCGGGGCTCAACAGGAAATCTACGCACAACTCATCCGGGATCTCTTACCGGAGGTCCACCGCAACAACGTCGTCTTGCTCATCAACGTCGGTGACCACAAAAATGTGTGGGAAGCCTTATTGAACGCTGTTCCCGAATTGAAAACGGCGGTAACGCACTTCAATGCGTGGGATGAAACCGTAGCGTATGCAGCCTCGATTCTGGACGGTTCGGCCAGCGGAATCCACGTGTTCTACCACCAGGATATCTTTGCGGCCGTCTATGCGACCAACCTGTTGATGCGGGCTTCGGATCTTCTGGTCACCAAACCCAGTGAACTGGCGTTCTATCCGGTTCCCAAACTGATGATCAAACGGGTCGGAGGCCATGAAGCCTGGGGGGCCGTTCGGGCAGCGGAAATCGGTGATGGGACCATCGAGTGCGACACCTTGCCGCGCATCCAAACGATGATGCGGCTCTTGCTCAGTGAACCGCAGCTCTTGCGATCCATGAACGAATCCATCCTGAAAGCCCAATCGATCGGGATCTATGACGGAGCCTATCGCGTCATCGACTTAGCCACTCAAACCAACCCAAGATAAAATCCCCTCACGGGGATTTTTTTAATTCATCCTGAATGGGTTTGATCGGTGTTCCCTTCGTGTAATAATCCACGATGCTTCTTCGCGTGTACGTGTCGATGCGCGTCGGATGCGCTTTGATGGGATATGCCAGGATCACGTGCCAGGAAATGGGATTGATCAAGTGTTTCTCGACGATACCGTCCATCTTGATGAGGTTACGGATCGGGGACGGCAGGATCGTGATGAAGTCGGAATCCCGGACACTGGCCAAGAGGAAGTCCCACGATCCCGACATGATGCCGATGTTGGGTTTCATGTTCAAACTGTCGAACTTGCGCTTCAGTTGATGGTGGATCATGAAACTCTCATCGAAGATGGATAACTGATACGGTTTGAGATCGTGCCAGTTCAACGTTTCCTGATGAGCTAAGGGATGATGTTCCGACATGAACACGGTCAATTCATCGTTATGGATGACGTCTTCCGCGAAGACGGTCGGGTTAAGCTCGGAGGGTTGAAGCAGGATCGCAAAATCCACTTCATGCAGCAAGAGCTTCTTACGTAAATCGAAAGCGCCTAACTCATCGATCTCGAACTTGATGTTGGGATTTTTCGTGAGCAGATCCGTCAACAGCTTCGTGCACAACACACTCAGGATCAACGGTGGAATGCCGATACGAACAGAGCCTTTGATGACTTTGGCGTCATCGCGCAGTTCCCGCAACATCGCATCGTGGTAACGGATGACGGTGAGGGCATTTGAGTAGAGGTTCTCTCCGGCGATCGTGAGTCCAGTCAAGCGTCCGGCATATCGCGTAAAGAGCTCGGTATTTTCCTCGGCTTCAAACTTGTGGAGGTACTGCGTAAGGGCCGGTTGAGAGATGTGCAGTTTCTTCGCTGAAGCCGAGAGGTTGTAGTCGCTGTCGACGATGCAGACAAAGTATTTGAGTTGTGTAATGTCCATAAGAAGTGTCCTGATTGCTATGATACCCTATAACTTCAGCTTATACAATGTATAAACTTTTCGTATTTTACACTTATAGGCCTTTCGGGCAAAATGTGAATGTAAGCGCTTTATCTATTTTACCCCCTATAAGGAGCACATTATGAGTCATGCGGTAATCGTAGCGGCTGTCCGCACCGCCATCGGATCCTTCGGTGGATCATTTAAAAACACGACCGCTGTGGAACTGGGTTCCATCGTGGTCAAAGCAGCCTTGGATCAGGCCAAAGTCGATCCCAAATCCGTCGACGAATTGATCTTCGGAAATGTCCTGCAGGCCGGACTCGGCCAGAACGTGGCCCGTCAAGTGGCCATCAAAGCCGGACTGCCGATCGAAGTCCCGTCCTTCACCATCAACAAAGTGTGCGGATCGGGTTTAAAAGCCGTTCAGCTCGCTGCTCAAGCGATTGAGAACGGGGATGCCGAGGTCATCGTGGCCGGCGGTACCGAAAACATGAGTTTATCCCCCTACGTGGTCAACTCGGCCCGCTGGGGTGCCCGTATGGGCGATACGACGATGGTGGACACCATGGTCTATGACGGATTGACCGATGCGTTCTCCGGCGTGCACATGGGCATCACCGCCGAGAACATCGCCGAGAAGTACGGCTTCACCCGTGAACAGCAAGATGCCTTCGCGGTGGTCAGTCAACGCCGGGCCGTCGATGCGATCGCTGCTGGGAAGTTCGTGGATGAAATCGTTCCGGTCGTCATTCCGCAAAAGAAAGGCGATCCGATCATTGTCGATACCGACGAGTACCCCAAACCGGGAACCTCGATGGATGGCTTAGCGAAACTGCGTCCTGCCTTCAAGAAAGACGGTACCGTCACCGCCGCCAATGCCTCCG
>CAINEY010000010.1 GCA_903847945.1 uncultured bacterium
CCGTTGGGACCCATCAAGGCGTGGATCTCGCCGGCGGAAACGGTCAAGTCGAGGCCTTTGAGGATTTCTTTTCCGGCGATCTCGACGTGTAAATTGGTAATGGTTAAGGTGCTCATGGTGGGCTAATCTCCTTTGATTTCTCTGGTTTTCACTGAAGCACCATCATTATAGCACAGGGTGTTTATTCTATCCGTTTTGACACTCTTTTGCGGCAATTTGTTGGCTTGCATTATAAGGTAGAGGCGATTATAATAAGTAAGATTCCCCAGGAGGAAATGAAATGTCTGCAGAATATCAGATTCTGAGCGTGTATGCCGGCGTCTTCGTAGCGGTCATGATCGTTGCGTACGCTGTCGTCAAACTCAGCAAAGCCAAAAAGAAACCCAAGCTGGCGCAAAGCTTGTTGGATCACTGGTTTCCGGCGTTTGCCGCAGTCGCCTTTGTCGCGATGGTTCATTTGTTTGCGCGTGAAATGACCAAAGACCTGTTTAAGGATCTGTTGCCCTCGAAACAAGTTGGCGGTAAAGACATCGTGTTTGAAGTCGGTGGAAAGGACATCACCACCGACGAGTTCTACGATGAGCTCTATTCTTACTATGGTGATTATGCGATCTACGTCAATCTGAAACGGGCCATCATCGATCTGTCGGTTCCGACGACTGATGCCCTCAAAGAATCCATCAAAACCAAGAAAGCTGAAACGGTTGCTTATTGGCAGGATCTGGCGACTTCGTACGCCCAATACGGGTACACGTACGAAAGCATCGCTGAATACTTCTTAAGCCAATACGATTACTTCTCGGTCGATGACATCGACAAGTTCATCACCGAAATGGTCAAGACCGATGAGATGAACTTCGCTTACTTGGATGAAAACATGGATGAGTATTTCCCGGCTTTCCAAACCAGCAAAAAGCCGCGCGTCGTGGCGCACATCCTCATTGCGATGGATGACCCCACCAAGCCGACCGAAGCCGAAGCGGCTCGTCTGCAAGCCGTCAAAGACGCGATTGCCGGCGGGATGAGCTTTGAAGATGCAGCCAAGGAATACTCCGAAGACAGCCAAACCAACCAAGACAACGGCTTGTTGGGCTACATGGATAAAGACACCAGTTACCAAACGAACTTCCTCAATGCGGCCTTGGCTCTTGAAGAAGGCCAGACCAGTGCCTGGATCACCACCAGCTACGGCTACCACCTGATCAAGATGATGCCGTCCAGCTTGGATGATCTGAAGGAATACGATGAGTTCTACTATGCCCTGTTGGCTTCCAACACCGGCATGAGCAACAAGATCTTGTGGGCCAATGCCCTCAAGCTCAATATCGACTTCGGCGGTAACGCCGAACTCGAAGCGGCCATCAAGAAATACATGGGCGTCGAGGACGAGGAGTAATCATGAAGAAACTACTGATTGTTGCCCTTGCGGCGCTGATGCTGACGGGATGTTACGACGTCACCACCAAGATTTCTGATCCGAAGACTGTGCTCATCACCCTCGATGGCGCGACCATCACCAAGGGCGATGTCTATGACATCATGTCCCAAGCCGATCCCTATCCGGCTGTGGTTGCCTTGACGTTGTCCAAGAAGATCATTCTCGAAAAAGAAGTCGGTCGTCCGGATGCGGTCAAAGCCGTGGCGGATGCTGCCAAAGCCAAATTCATCGAAGACGCTGACGACGATCTCGCCGGTGCCTTGGAAGAAGCCGGTTACGACACCATCGATGAAATGTACGAAGACAAGTTCATGGTCGAAGCCCAGTCCGATTACTTGGTGGGCAACTACTTGAACACCACCTACTCGACCGTGAGCAGCACCTACGCCCCGCGTAAAGCCCGCATCATCAAGATCGAAAAAGAAGCCGATGCAGATGCCGCCTTGGCCGCCATCAAAGCCGGTCAATCCTTCACGGATGTGGCCAAAGAATACGGCGTGACCGGATTCAATACTGAAACGGCCATCTACTACACCGGTTCGACATTGCCGACCGAGGTGCTTACCTTCTTGAAGGATGCGACGCTGCCGACCCTGTCCGATGTCATCGAAGACACCACCAACGATGTCTTCTACATCGTCCAGATCAGTGTGGCGGATGCCAGCAAAATCCAGACCGAAGTGGTGGACTTCTTCAAGAAAGAAGCGAGCTTCATCGAACTGGCCCTGTTGGGTTACTACGAATCCAACGGATTCAAGATCTACGACCGTGCGCTCTACGACATGATCAACGCACAGTATCCCGATTACATCATCGACTAAGGATGGCAAAAAGCCATCCTTTTTTTTGATAGAATGAAGTTATCGAGGTACTCCCATGTGTGTGTTCTGTAAGATCGCAGCCGGTGAAATTCCCTGCACGAAGGTGTATGAAGATGAGCATGTCTTGGCATTTCTGGATATTAATCCCGTCACGCAAGGGCATACGTTGATCATCCCCAAGAAACATGCGGATGATTTTACCCAATGCCCCAGCTATCTAGTGGCCCGCATGCACGGCATCGCCCGCAAGCTGGCCAAGCATTACGATGGGATCCTGAAACCTAACGGGTATCATTTCTTGTCCAATGCCAAGACGGCTGCCGGACAAAGCGTCTTCCATGTGCACTTTCACCTGATTCCGCGCTATGACGCCACCGACGGCTTGGATTTCGCGTTTCGCGGAACGGAACGGCACAAACTCGATCCGGCAACGCAAAAGAAGCTCCACCTATGATGGATTGGCGTAAAACCGAGAAAGCACTCTACGCCCCCAAAAGCGTCCCCACCCTTATCGACATCCCTTCCCAACGGCTCTTGTGTGTGGATGGCTTGGGATCGCCTGACGATCCGGCCTTCAAAGCCGCCATTGAAGTGCTCTACAGCCTTTCCTATGCGTTGAAGTTTGCCCCACGAAAAGGACTAAAGATCGAGGGCTATGACGAGTATGCGGTCTATCCCTTGGAAGGCCTATGGGATCTACAACCCCAAGCCTACGGAAACACCCAATGGACCAAAGCCGATCTTCGATACACCCTCAGTATCCGTCAACCCAACTTCATTCAACAAGAACACATTAACGCCGTGTTACCGGGCTTGATCACGAAGAATCCGCACTTGGATTACGCGCTGGTCGAGTTAAGATCCCTCACCCAAGGGCAATGTGTGCAGATGCTGCATCGCGGACCCTTTGCGGATGAACCGGCTTCCTTTGCGCTCATGGAAGGTTTCTGTGACGAGCACGGGCTTCAACGGCAAAGTAAAACCCATCGTGAGATTTACTTGTCAGACTTCACGAAAACCGCGCCGGAGAACTTGAAAACCATCTTACGCATCGCCGTAAAAAAACGCTGATCACTCAGCGTTTTTAGATGACGTTAATAGCGATCCGGACCATGTCCATCCAACAGCGGATCCAGAACTTTCCGGTTTCGGTGGGGGTGATCACAATCGGATCGGGATTCGTTCGAATGTCCACTTTCAGCATCCCCCACGGAATGTAGAGCGGATTCGCACAACCCATGGAGTTCTCATACCCGTCGAACACAATGCGTACCGGGGTGTTGGCTTTGACCGTATCGGCACTCAACACATACTTCCCGTTGACGATCAAGAGATGGACTTCTTGAGCTCCATCAACGATCGGAGCCAGCTTCGATTCGGCTTTGAATGGGGTTGAAATCGAAGATACCGCCGTTGCAACGATCGGCGATTGACCCAGGATCTGTAAGCCCATCGCCAAGACGATGACCGCCGTGAGTTGTTGGACCCAGCGACCCCGCAAGGACGAGAGCCTTCCCGCCAGCCATTGCATAAGGCCAAGGGCTGGAGCCGTAACCAGTCCAAACACCAGCATGAGTCCGGCTCCGGTCAACGGATTTCCCGTTGAGAGGGCCAGCACTTGCATCGTCTGAAGCGATCCGCACGGCATCAAGGCATTGAGTAGACCCACCACAAACGCACCGTGGTGGCCCTTAAGGCCCTTAGGACGCCATTGCGGAAGTTTGAGGTTGAGGAGACCTCCCATGGATAAGGCCAACAGGATCATCCAGAAGCCCGCTGCCAACAGAAGCAGATTCTTAAAGAGCGGGGAGATTGTCAAGGTCTGGCCCAGCCAGCCGAGAATCAAACCGCTTAACGTGTACGAGATCAATCGTCCGCTTTGATACATCAGAGCCCGGGGTGTCCGCTGATGGGCATTGCCTAAGGACGCCGTTAACGCCAAGGATCCGCACATCCCGATGCAGTGGAGCGAACTCACGGCCCCATAAGCGACCACCAAGCCCAAACTCAACTCCTGGCTGGTGGGATCAAAACTCAGTTGTCCATAGATCATGGACAAGATAAACGCAAGGACGACCGCTCCGGTCGCCAACGCCACGAAGCCCCAAGGAAAACCGTCTTTCCCCAAATGATAACCGACTTTATCCAACGCCTGTTCTATGCGTTCCTCGGAAGGCCAGGTCTTGGCTTCAACCTCGGCTTTTCCGCTGGTGGCACTGATCGATAGGACCGTCAACTGAACGGATTGTAATGCTGAACGAACTTTAACTTCACAAGCCCCACAACTCATCCCCTCGATCCGCAGGGTTTTCTTCATCGGGAAAGACGTTTGACTGTCACCATTAATTCGTCGATGATGTCGTCCTTTCCGGCCTTGAGATCCCGCACCACGCAGGTTTTCACATGCTGGGCAAACAACTGATTCGCAAAGGCATCCAAGGCGGACTTAACCGCAGCTACCTGGGTGAGGATATCATCGCAGTAGACATCCTCTTCCACCATGGATTTGATGCCACGGATCTGGCCTTCCAAACGATTCAACCGTTTCAACATGTCCTGAACGGTTGGATCGTCGCGATGGGTGGATTTGTGGTCGTGATGAGAATGATCGTGTGTCATGCTTTTTTCTCCTTAAAGAACCGTAAACGCAAAGCGTTGGAAACGACGCTGACCGACGAGAGCGCCATGGCGGCTCCCGCAAAGACCGGGTTGAGTAAGGGTCCGCCGAAGTAGGCAAACACGCCTGCCGCAAACGGAATCCCGATGATGTTGTAGATGAAGGCCCAGAAGAGGTTTTCTTTAATGTTGGTCATCGTCGCTTTGGAAAGCGCAATGGCCGTTACGACATCCGAGAGTTGGGAACGCATCAACACAACATCCGCACTTTCGATGGCGACGTCCGTTCCGGTGCCGATGGCGATCCCGGTATCGGCTTTAGTGAGCGCGACCGCATCGTTGATGCCGTCCCCCACCATAGCGACGGTGTACCCTTGATCTTTCAAGGCATCGACCTGATCGCCTTTGTCTTGGGGAAGCACTTCCGCCATGACCACATCGATGCCGGCTTGAGCCGCGATCGCATTCGCGGTACGACGGTTATCGCCGGTGATCATGGCGACTTTAAGTCCCATTTTGTGGAGCTGTTTGACGGTTTGCGCACTGTCGGGTTTAAGCAGATCGGCAATCGCCAGAAGCCCCACATACGCGCCATTGACAGCCGCCAAGAGGACGGTCTTGCCTTGATCCGACAAGGCACTCATCGAGGCTAATTCGGGGAGCTGAACCTTGTTTTCACGCATCCAGGCTTCATTGCCGATGAGCACCGATTGACCATTGACCACGGCCGATAAGCCTTTACCGGAAACGGCCGTGAAGGCACTGGGGGTCGTAATGGATAAGCCTTTGGCTTTGGCGGCTTCCAGGATCGCTAAGGCTAAGGGATGTTCAGAAGCGGATTCGGCGGAAGCCAGGAGTTGCAATAACGCATCCCCGTCACCGTTGAGTGGTACGAAATCACTAAGACTGGGTTTACCTTGAGTCAAGGTCCCCGTCTTATCAAAAATGATCGCGGTGGTCTTGTGTGCTTGTTCGAGGGCTTCTCCACCTTTAAAGAGGATACCCAGTTGAGCTCCGCGTCCGGTTCCCACCATGATGGCGGTCGGCGTCGCTAAACCCAGAGCACACGGACAGGCAATGACCAACACCGTGACGAAGATGTTGAGCACGTAATCAAACGACTTGCCTTGATTGAACCAGAAGAGTGCCGCAACCAACGCAATCACCATGACGGTGGGCACGAAGTACGCTGAGATGACATCGGCCAGTTGCGCGATCGGTGCTTTCTGGCCTTGCGCATCTTCTACCAATTTGATGATACGGGCCAAAGCGGTATCTTGTCCAACCGCGGTGGCCTTAAATGTCAAGGTCCCATTCTTATTGAGTGATCCACCGGTGACTTTATCGCCCACGGTCTTATCGACCGGTAAGCTTTCACCGGTCAGCATGCTTTCATCCACGGCACTGTTGCCGCTTAGGATGATCCCATCCACTGGAATGCGTTCACCCGGCTTGACCAAGAGGACGTCGCCAACAACCACTTCATCCACCAGGATCTCCACCAGTTGATCGCCAACCACTTGATGGGCATTCTGAGGAGCCAGTCCCATCAGTTTCTTGATGGCTTGGGATGTCTTGCCTTTGGAGCGGGTTTCCAGCCATTTACCCAACAGAATCAGGGTAATGACCACGCCTGCCGATTCAAAGTAAAGGCTCTCGGTCAACTCATGACGACCCAAGAAAATCCAGATCGTGTTGTAGACGCCATAAATGAAGGCAGCCCCGGTCCCAATGGCTACGAGTGAGTCCATGTTGGGGGAGAGCTTGGTTAAAGTCTTCAACCCAACCGTGAAGAAGCGTCGGCCGGCATAGAGGATCGGCAAGGTCAGCAATAACTGAATCAAGGCAAAGTTAAACGGGTTATCGTGATGATGGATGATGGAAGGCAAGGGTAATTTCCACGCCGGAACCATGTGACCCATCGCAATGTACAAAAGCGGTATCGCAAACACGCTGGCCAACACCAAGCGATTGGTCATCGTCTTGAGTTCGGCTTCTCGGCGTTGGGTTTCGGCGTCTTGTTTCTGGCCTTCGACGATTTCGCGGGCTCCATACCCTGCTTTTTCAACCGCCGACTTCAAAGCACCCAATTTGATTTGGGCAGGGTCATACACCAAGGCGGCTTTATTGGTGGCCAGATTGACACTGACCGAACTGACTCCGGGTTGTTTCTTCAGTGCGCGCTCAACGGCCGCACTGCAGGACGCGCAGGTCATCCCGTCAATAGCTAAAACGGTTGATCGGTCGTGACGGATCTCTTCCAACCCGTAACCGACTTTCTCAACCGCCGCTTTGAGCGTTTCAAAGGAAAGCTCTCTCGACAACGACAGGGTGACCTTCTCCGTCGTCAGGTTCACGTCTGCGGTTTCCACACCGTCGACTTTCTTCAAAGCCCGGCTGACCGCGGCGCTGCAGGACGCACAAGTCATCCCACTGACGGAATAGGTCGTTTCTTTCATGTTACTTCTCGATGAGGGTGTATCCGGCTTCAGCGACGGCAGCTTTAAGCGTCGAGAAGTCAACGCCTTCGGCATTGACCAAAGCACTCTTTTCGCTCAGCGATACTTTCGCGTCTTTGACGCCTTCGACTTCCAACAAGGCATTGGTGACGTGCTTGACACAGTGCATGCAGCTCATGCCTTCGACAGTATAGGTTTTGATGGACATAGGTTTGTCTCCTTTAACGCCATCATCATATACCCATAGGGGGTATATGTCAAGCGGGTAACTTCAAGAAAAAAGCTGTCACTCGACAGCTTTACTTGGCGTTGTATTTGGGCTTGTAGAAGAGCCGGTTCTCTAACGCAAACAAACGTTGGGTGAAGTTACCGGGCTCTACACTGGCAAAGGCTTTGGAGAACATGTTCATGCGCGCA
This sequence comes from uncultured bacterium, assembly GCA_903847945.1. Lineage (GTDB taxonomy): Bacteria > Bacillota_I > Bacilli_A > Erysipelotrichales > Erysipelotrichaceae > UBA2212. Next base: position 7,752 of record CAINEY010000010.1, read on the forward strand.
TCGATGTTGTCGATGTAGTTGAGGATCTCGGCTTCCATGATCAGCGGCAGAACCGGTGAACCAAACTCGTACTCCCCGTGATGGGAGAGGATCAGATGACGGATGAGGGTCAGTTGTTCGGTGTCGCCATACCCTAAGGCATTGGCCACTTCGGTGACTTTACTCTGCATGATGGAGATGTGTCCCACCAGTTTCCCAACCAGAGTGTACTCAGTCAGGATCGGTCCGCTGAGTTCGATGACCTTGCCCAAGTCATGCAAGAGGATCCCACTGAGAATCAGATCCCGGTTGAGTTGAGGGTACAAGCTGCATAAGGCATTGCCCAGATCGATCATCGAGATCATGTGGGTGGCTAATCCACCGACGAAATCATGGTGATTGCGCGCAGCGGCAGGATAGGTGTAGATCTTGTCATCGTACGTCATCAAGACTTTATCGGTGATCTGACGGATCACCGGATCGGTAATGGAAGCGACCGCTTCGCCGAGTCGAGCCCGCATGAATGCTTCCGAAAGATCAGTGGAAGCCACATACTCAGCCGGATCGGTCTGCGCAGGATCCACCAAAGTCACCGTGTAACAGCGCAACTGCAGGTTGTTTTTATAGCGCAGCACTTCCCCGTTGACTTGGATGACACTGCCGACTTTGATGCCTTCCAAGAGCTCGTCCTTGGCATCCCACAACTTGGCATCGATGATGCCGGTCTTGTCTTGCAAGACAAACGAAACGTAAGGGGCCCCGTTGTTGGTGACTCCCGGATTCATCTGGTTGACCAATAAGGTGGTCAGGATCTTGTCGTTCTCATTGAACGCGCTAATGTTCACTCGAGGCATCGTTAAACTCCATTTCATCAAGGACCGAACGAATCGTATCGGCCGGAAAGCCCTGTTGGGCTAAAGAGCGGAAGCACCGGTCACGTAAAGCCCAACCGTGATGCTTGGAGGCATATTTACGGTAAGCCTTCTGGGCTGCCGTAACACAAAGTGTGGTTTCATCCGCTTTGACAGCGGTGAAGGACACGGAATCGATGGCTTGCGGAATGACCGCAAAATCATAGCCGGCACTCGCCAGAAGCTGTTGAAGCTTCTGTTGGGCCGAGCGAACCGACTTGCCGCGGAGGGTACTCAGTCGGCGCTTGGCGAGGGTTTGAGCCCGCACGGCTTCCTCGTCACTGTCGGGTTGACCATTAAGATCGGTGATCATTTCCGCTTTGATGCCTTTTTGACTCAAGGCATTCAAGCGTTTGTGATAACCCCAAAGGGCTTCTTGCTGACGACGGATCTCGCTTTCGGTAAAACGGCGATCATCCAGATACCCTTTATCGGTCAGGTGTTTGATGATGAGATCGATCTGCGGGTTGGTGAGTTCACTGTGCTCATGCAGATGCACCAGGATCTCATGTCGCGTGCGATCGCGTAAGGCAATCTTTCGGATCACGCTTTGGTAGACTTTCGCAAACGCCGGATCCTCCAACCAGTCTTCAAAGGTTTTACGGGTGGTTTTTGTAGTCATCGACGGTTTTTTGGTAGACTTCGGCCACGGCCTTCCCAAACTCCCGGTCATCATAGACCTGAACTTGAGCACGGGCCGCCTTCTTCATGGCGTTGCGTTCAGTCAACGGTTTTTGTACGTGATGCGCTACTTTATCCGCGAACTCCTGAGGAGTCGTAAAGTAGTAACCGGTCTTTTCTTCCAGCACCAATTCCGAAAGCACATCATCCGGTCGCGCAAAGAGCGGGCATTCGGCTGCCAAGGCTTCGATAAAGGTCATGCCTTGGGTTTCAGTCAGGGAAGCTGACACGAAGGCATCGGCACTGTGGTAATACAAGGGCACTTCGACGGAAGGTTTCTTTCCGGTGAAGATCACATCGTTCTCCAGGTTAAGGGATTTCGCCAGCGCTTGGAGGCGATGATCATCCGGACCTCCGCCCACTATAACCAGTTTGGCATTTAACGCTTTCCGATCGACGTGACTGAATCCTTCGATCACCAGATCGATGGCTTTTTCTTCCGCCAAACGACCGACAAAGAGAATCACAAAGGTATCGTCACTGAAGCCCATGGAGGTCCTCAAGGCTTTGATGGCTTCGGGTAAGGAAGCGCTCTTATCGAAACGTTTGAGATCCAAACCGGTTGGGATGATGTAGATGGGACAGGTGATCCCATACCCTTCCAGCATGCCTTTCGTCTTGGCACTGGGGGCAATCACCGCATGACCGCGTTCCGAGAAATACTTGGACAGCTTAGCGACCATTTTCCGTAAGGTCTGTTCCACGGTCTTCACGTGCAACGGATTGATGTAGTGGGTGTAATCTTCATACGTGGTGTGATAGGTCGACACCAAGGGCAAGTTCAGTTTCTTAGCCACATTGCGGGCATAGATCCCTACCCCAAATTCGGTGTGGGCGTGGATGATGTCCAGATTCATGGCTTTGATGGTTTTGACGGCTGAAGGTTGAAACGGTGAGGTCATCGTATACCCGTACATCCATTTCAACTCAAGCCCGGACAAACGCAGGATCTTTCCGTCATATGCCCGCTTAAACAAGCGAGGTTGATTCGCAATCACAAAGACCTCATGACCCAACGCTTCCAACGCGTGTTGAAGCGTGACGATCGATGAGACCACCCCGTTGATGTCGGGGGCATACGTGTCCGAAAAGAGTCCGATGCGCATAGAATCTCCTGGGCTTGTGAGCCATACGTGGTCTTATTATACCATATTCACTACTTTCCTAAACTCCTGGCTCAGCCAAGAAAAAAGCCGATGAAATCGGCTTTTTGGAATTAATCGAGTTTGGCCAGCTTGGTCAGACGGGTGAAGCGTTTTTCCGCATCGTGACGGCTCTTGTCGATGAGTTCGTCGGCGTGTTCCGGATTGACATTTTCGATCTGACTGAAGCGGGTTTCCGTCATGATGAAGTCGCGGTACTTGTTGAAGTCCGGCGTCTTGTAGTCGATCGTCAACGGGTTGGCATTGGGATCTTTTTCAGCGACGGTCGGATTGAAGCGGTACAAGGGCCAGTACCCGCACTCGACGGCTTTCTTCTGGGTGGCCTGATGGTTCATCATGCCGCCTTTGATGCCGTGTTCGATGCACGGAGCGTAGGCAATGATCAAGGACGGTCCATCATAAGCCTCGGCTTCTTTGAAGGCCTTGATGGTTTGGACACGGTTGGCGCCCATAGCAACGGAAGCCACATACACGTGACCATACACCATGGCGATCTGACCGATGTCTTTCTTCCCGGTGGGCTTCCCGCCGGCCGCAAACTTCGCGATGGACGCGGCTTGGGAAGACTTGGAGGATTGACCGCCGGTGTTGGAGTAGACTTCGGTATCGACGATGAGCACGTTGACGTTGAGGTTGTTGGCCAAGACGTGGTCTAAGCCGCCGAATCCGATGTCATACGCCCAACCGTCGCCCCCGATGATCCACACGGAGTTGGAGACCAGGTCTCTTTCGTAATCGAGAACGGCTTTAACGGCGGCATTCTTGGAGGCCTTGACTTGCGCCACTAAGGTGTCGACGATCATGCGTTCTTCTTCGCGTTTGCCTTTAGCAGCCAGGTACTTTTCGATCGTTTCTTTCAAAGCGGGCTCGACGGCATCCTTGGTTTCCGAGAGGATATCCACGATACGGGCGGCTTTGAAGTTCTGGGCGATCTTCATCCCGAAGCCATATTCGGCATTGTCTTCAAACAGGGAATTGCCCCAAGCGACGCCTTGTCCGTTCTTGTCGGTGACAAACGGGGTCGACGGTGCGGAACCGCAGTAGATGGAGGTACAGCCGGTCGCATTGGCGATCAGCATGTCTTTTCCGAAGAGCTGGGAAGCCAGTTTGTAGTACGGGGTTTCACCGCAACCGGCACAGGCTCCGGAGACTTCCATGTAAGGCATCATGAACTGGGAGCGTTTGACTTCTTGGGCTTCCGGAATCAGGTTGGCCTTGTATTCGGTCTTCTTGTAGAGGTAGTTGGCCAAAGGCGCTTCGTAGAGGCGTTCCTTGACGTCCGTCATGACCAAGGCCTTCTTGCCGCCTTTGCCCGGGCATTCCACTGAGCACAGACCGCAACCGACACAGTTGTCGGGGGAGACTTGGACACGGTATTTCAGATGACTGACGGTCGGTCCCAAGGCGTTGATGGTTTCAAACTGCATCGGGGCATTGGAGACTTCGTTTTCATCCAACAGGAAGGTCCGAATGGTGCCGTGCGGGCAGACCATCGAACAGAATCCGCACTGGATGCAGTTTTCCGCTTCCCACTTGGGAACTTGCGTGGCAATGGTACGGTGTTCCTGGAAGGAGACGTTGTTGCGGAAGGAACCGTCGAGTAAGCCGTACTGCGTAAACGCGGACACCGGCAGATCGTAGCCATCCAAGGCATTGATCACATCGACGTGTTGATCGAAGTATTCATCGCCCGTGGTGATGCGGGTACGCGTCACGGTGAGATTGGCCCACGACGGATTGACCGGAATCTGAATCAGACCGGCTTGACCGCTTTCAATGGCTTTCCAGTTCATGGCGACCACTTCTTCGCCCTTCTTCTCGTAGGACTTCTTCGCCGCTTTCTTCATGTAATCCAAGGCTTTGGCGTACGGCAGGATCTGTTCGTTGAGCGCAAAGAACGAGGATTGGAGGATAGTGTTGGTGTGACGACCCATGCCGATCTCTTCGGCGATCTTGGTGGCGTCAATGACGAAGAACTTGGCGTTCTTTTCCGCCAGTTGTTTCTTCACCCGATTGGGCAACTGAGCATCAATGGTCGCGGCATCAAACGAGGTGTTGAGCAGGAAGGTTCCACCCTTCTTCAAATTCTTCAGCATGTCGTAGCGAAGCAGGAAGGAATCCAGCGAGCACGAGATGAAGTCCGCGTCAGTGACGTAATAGGTCGAATGGATCGGCGTCGGCCCGAAGCGTAAGTGCGAACGGGTGACCCCGCCGGCTTTCTTCGAGTCATAGGCGAAATAGGCTTGGGAGTACAGATCGGTATGATCCCCGATGATCTTGATGGAGTTCTTGTTGGCGGACACAGTACCGTCAGAACCCAACCCGTAGAACAAGCAGGACGTGTAATCATGCGAAATCTCGAAGCTGTCATCCGTTTTAAGTGACTTGTGGGTCACGTCATCGTTGATGGAGATGGTGAATCCGTCAAACGGGTTGTCCTGTTTGAGGTGATCGTAAACAGCCTTGACATCCTTGGGCTGGGTGTCTTTGGAGGACAAGCCATATCGGCCACCGATGATGGTGTCGATCTTACCCGTCCCATGCAGAACCTGGTAAACATCCATGAACAAGGGCTCATGCGTACCGATTTCTTTGGTGCGGTCCAACACGGCCACTTTCTTAACGGAGGCCGGAATGACCGACAGCAAGTGCTTAGCCGAGAACGGACGGTACAGGTGAACTTTCACCAACCCGACTTTCTCGCCTTTCTTATTCAACGCTTCCACGACTTCTTTGGCGGTTTCGGTCACGGAACCCATCGCAATGATCACGCGCTCGGCTTCCGGATGACCGACATACACAAACGGGGCATAGTGACGACCCGTCAGATCGGAGACTTTCTTAAAGTAGTCTTCCACGATCGGCAAGACTTTATCGTAATGCGCATTCTGCGCTTCGCGGGCTTGGAAGTAAACGTCATCGTTTTCAGCTCCGCCGCGGGTCACCGGGTTGGTGTGCGGATTCAAGGCGTTGGCGCGGAAACGTTCCAAACCATCCTTGTCGAGCCAGCTCTTGAGCACATCCAGGTCGATTTCTTCGACTTTCTGAATCTCATGCGAGGTTCTGAAGCCGTCAAAGAAGTGCATGACCGGTACGCTGGCTTTGACCGCGGTCAAGTGCGCGATCCCAGCCAAGTCCATGGCTTCCTGCACGGAGTGCGAAGAAATCATCGTAAAGCCGGTTTGACGCACGGCATAGATATCCTGGTGATCACCGAAGATCGACAACGCCCGGGTCGCCAACGAACGGGCCGAGACGTGAATGACGCCCGGCAAGAGTTCGCCGACCCACTTGTACATGTTGGGAATCATGAGCAAGAGGCCCTGCGAGGCGGTAAACGTGGTCGCTAATGCGCCACCCTGTAAGGCTCCGTGAACGGCACCGGCTGCACCGGCTTCCGACTGCATCTCAACAACTTTAACTATCGAGTCGAACAGATTCTTACGTCCGGCGGAAGCCCAGGCATCCACCAATTCTGACATGGTGGACGACGGGGTGATCGGGTAGATCGCAGAGACTTCGGTAAAGGCATACGCAACGTGGGCTGTTGCGGTGTTCCCATCCAAAGTAAGATACTTTTTAGTCATAGTGTCCTCCTAATAACCATTAGTCATTATACCCTAAACCAAAGGGGCTTGCACCCCCCTTTTGACGAATTGCGGAACTTGTCCGCTGAAATGCGAACACTCACCGATGATGAATCAAACCACGATGTGAGTCCACTTAGCTTGTTGGAACCTCGTCCGACTGACCACAAAGCGAATGCCCTGATCGAAGACCACACTGAACCAGGCCCCATAAAGCCCTAAACCCAAACCGTAAGCCAACAGGTACGTCAAGATCGGACGCACAAAGGTAACCGACACCAAGCTCAACATCGCCACAAACTTCACGTCTCCGGCCCCGCGCAAGGACCCGACGGTAATGACCTGGGAAATCTGGAAGATGACGATAAACGACAGGATGATCAGGATGTCTCCTCCCAGCGCCAACACTTGCGGATCGGTACTGAAGAGCCCCATGATCAAACGCCGCGATAACACGATGAGAAGGCCCAGGACGATCGAAATGATCAAGCCGACGCGTTGGGATACCCGGCCATAAAGTATGGCCAGATCGGGTCGTTTGGCCCCTAAACTTTGACCAACCAAGGCCGTGTTGGCGATGGATAAACCATCCCCGACACTAAAGGTAATGCTCATGACCTGCATGGCAATATAGTGGGTCGCGAACTCAATGGTCCCCAGATTCGCAACGGCTTTAGCGTAAAGTAAGAATCCGATACGGATGAAGACTTGTTCAACCAAGGCCGTTGAACTGATCGTCCACAAGGTTTCGACTGTCGGACGATCCAAGGTCCAGCGTTCACGAAGTTTCAGTTTTAAGAAGGATGAGCGTTTGACCACGGAATGCACTGCCATCAGGAAACCTACAAAGTTTCCGATGGCGGTCGCCACCGCAGCCCCCATGACTCCCCATTGCGGGAAGATGCCAATCCCAAAGATCAACAGGTAATTGAAAACGATGTTGACCAGATTAGCCGCCAGATTGGTGGTCATCGAAATGCGGGTGTTCCCAGCTCCGCGTTGAGCGGCCGTTATCGTCGAACCCAATAACGCAAAGAACGCTCCGATGACGATGATTCGGAAGTAAATCACTGCCGTATCGATGTAGCTGGCATTAGCTCCCGCAAACATCAAGAAAGGCTCAGCAAAGATGTAGCTGATCACACAGGCAATGCTGGCAATGATCACGGTTAGAATAAGTCCATTACGCAGTGCCAAGTTTGCGGATGCTGCATCATTGGCCCCTTTACGGCGCGAAACAATAACGGTAACTCCGGTGTTGATCGCAAAGACAAAAGCCATCAGTAAGAACTTGGGTTGGGTCGTGATCCCCACAGCCGCAATGGCTTCTGAGCCGAGGGAGGACACCATGATCATGTCGACTGCCCCAATCAAACTGATTAAAACAGCCTCCATTGCTGAAGGCCACGCCATTTTTAAGGTGGTTTGATAAACCGTTCGAGTGGACGGCAGATTATCGTTGTAGTGTTGTTTGGGAAGCAATGCCTCAACCGAGAAGATACGTGCTAAGAGATTCATACTTGTTTAGTGTATCACAAATCAGTCGGCAGATACCCTTCAAAAATGACGGTTTCACAATCCCGGGCCATGGTTTGTTCCACTTCAGCGGAAGGCAAAGCCCACATCATCCCAAAACCGCCGATCCATCGATGAAGCCGATAAGTGAAATTGCGATGCGTGTGATCGATGGAAAGGTAATCCGGGCGAATCAGAAAGTTCATAAGGCCATATTCAAGAACCAGCTTTGTCTTTAAATCGAACTGTTTTTTATGCAGGGAGGCTTCCATATTGAGTCCCCGCAAGATAAACGGATTCAACGCTTTGAGCTGCAAGAGAATCAAGGGATCAAACGAACAGACAGCGTATGGCCCCTCATACGTTTTTAAATGTTCTAGGACAGCACTCACGGTTTCAAACCGTCGGGTCGTGGTTTTTATTTCGACTAAAAGCGGGACTTGCCCACGGACTTGCTTGAGCACATCATCAAACAAAGGAATGGGTTCTTCGGTCTTGGCCAAGCGTAAGGTTCCTAACGTCTCGGAAGATGTTTCTTCCAGGATTCTCTGGTCTTCGCACATCCGATTCAAGCCATCATCGTGAAACACGTGAAGTTTGAGATCGGCACTGGCTTGCACATCCAATTCGATGCCGTAGCCTTTATCGATGGCGGCTTGAAACGCCGCAAGGCTGTTCTCGGGAATGGATTGATCGAGGTTGAAGAGCCCACGATGCGCAAAATGACCACGCAACCACGGAGCTTTCTTGGCTCGGCGTGAAGGGCTATAGGTCAACCACACGAAGGTCAAAAAGATCCCGGCCGGGATCCATAACCACGTCATTGCGATTCCCCGGGTTCTTGGATGCTGACCGCATCCACCCCATCATCTTCGACTAAATAGACTTTTACGGATTCCTGGATGGAGGTCGGTACATTCTTCCCCACCACATCCGCTCGAATCGGCAGTTCACGATGGCCGCGATCGATGAGTACCGCCAATTGGATCATCGACGGACGTCCGAAATCCATGATACCGTCCATGGCTGCCCGTACGGTGCGTCCTTTAAAGAGCACATCATCGATCAGGACCACGATCTTTCCGTTGATATCCAAACCCAAATCCGGCTTCTCGATGCCAGTCGTATCGATGTCATCGCGCCAATACCGGATGTTTAAACCGACTACCGGAACCTTGATGTTTTCAAACTTTTCAATGTTGGCCGCCATGCGTTGGGCTAAGGTGTACCCGCGCGTATAAATCCCCACCAACACCACCTGATCGACCCCTTTATTACGTTCAATCAGTTCATGGGTCATGCGGATGAGGGTTCGATGCAGACTGCTTTCGTCCAGGATGGTTTTCATAACGACCTCTCTGGTTAATTATAGCATTCTTCCTTGAAAAATCAGGAGCCCCTGTGGTAGAATGATTAAGCATTTAGGGGTATAGTTCAATGGTAGAGCGCCGGTCTCCAAAACCGTCGATGCGGGTTCAACTCCTGCTACCCCTGCCAGTCGCAAACAAAAAGCCGAAAGCGGCTTTTTTCTTAACTCAGTTTGTCGAGAACACCCAAGAGACGGGTTTCGATGTCGGTGGCCAAGAAGGTCAGTTGAGGGTTGTTCATTAAGCGAATGAGGTCTGAGGGACGAATCATTTCGACCGTGACCTTGCCTTGCGTTTCCCGAACCACAAACTTGCACGGTAAGAAGTTGGCCGCCAAGGGATCGACTTGGATTACCTTGTAGGCTTCCATCGGGTTACAGACATCGAGGATGGCGACTCGACCATTGAAATTCAAGCCTTTGTCTTTAAATTTCTCAGATAGCGGAATCGTGGAGAGGACACCGAACTTTTCCGCAGCGAGGTTTTGGGTTAGTTCAGTGATCGTTGATTCGAAGGAGGTGGTGACAGGTTTAACGATGAGGTTCATGGGGACTCCTTAAGGGTTGATTCTACCCTAACACATCGGTATGAAAGTAAAAGGGATATGACCGACCACCGAACAATCCAATCCAAAGCTGTTCGATGATAAAAGTCGGGTTGGTTTTGTTATAATGGTCGCGTGAAACGTCCCCTGTCCGGTCCGATCTACATCTTGTTGGCTGCCTTTTTCTGGAGTTTGGGCGGGGTTTTAAACAAACTGATTCCCTGGTCGGGACTCACGATCGCGGCACTTCGTTCGTTGATCGCCGCGATCACCATCGGAATCGTCCGTAAGTCGTTTAAGGTTCGGTGGACCCGTTCGACGGTCATGGCCGGTATTTTCATTCTGTTGACGACCGTACTTTACATGATCGCCAACAAGCTCACCAGCGCCGCCAATGCGATCGTACTTCAATACACGACTCCCTTACACATCATCGTGCTCTCCTTGGTCATCTTCAAACAAAAACCCCGTAAACGGGATCTGATGGCGATTGCGGGCGTTGCCTTGGGAATTGCCCTCTTCTTTGCGGATCAACTCGAAAGCGGACGACTCTTGGGGGATGTGTTGGCGCTGGGATCAGGCATGACGTTTGCCGGAGTCTTCTTCGCCAATAAACTGGAAGGCGCTTCTCCGGTGGATGCGGCCTTTCTGGGCAATGCGCTAGGGATTATCCTGTTACCCTTCTTAGTGATCGATCCCCTCTTTTGGGCCAATCAAGGACTACAGCCATGGATCACAATCCTCATCATGGGCATCTTCCAACAATCCTTAGGCTATCTGCTCTTCTCCAAAGGCATCCGCATGACCAGTGCCACAACCTCTTCCATCATTGCCACTCTGGAGCCGATCCTTAATCCCATTTGGGTCTTCCTGGTCATTGGTGAGACGCCATCGATCTTGGCGTTGACGGGAGGAGCGATCGTGCTTGTCACTGTTCTCATCTACAACACCATCGTGACTCGCGAGAACTATAAATCCACCTCTGATTAAAAAAACATCCGCTGAGGATGTTTTTAGTCGTCGAGATCGGCCAGATTACTGTACCCGCGCGATTCCCAGTAACCCAAGTAGTCCGTATCGGAAGAAAGTTCGATGGAGGTTACCCAACGAGCCCATTTATAGCCCAATTTTTCCTGGGCAACCACAATAAACGGAAACCCCATTTCCGGCGGTAAGGGCAATCCGTTGGCTCGATAGGCCAAGATCAGATCTTTTTCTTGAATGGTCTCTAGCGGTAAACTGGTTGTATATCCGTCCGAGGCATGGAAGATGATCGTGCTGACTTCTTCACTGGGGTTAGCGAGTTCGATGAGATCCATTAAGGACACCCCTTCCCATAAGATCGTGGCTTCCCACCCTTCCACGCAATGCAACGTGATCAAGCGCTGTTGAGTTGGATACGCAATTACTTGATCATAGGTCAGTGATAAGGAGGATCCAGAGAGCCCGTTAATGGTCAAGGTGTAGGTATCCAGGTTGAGGTATTGGATCCCTTTGATCGAATTATCCCGGGGCCCGATGGCTGGATCCAGCCGTTGCCCTTGATAGGATTGGATCTCATCCGTGCGAAAGCGAGCCAAGGTGGCTTGACTGTAGGTGTCCGGATCGTTGTTGTCGAAGGCACAAGCACTTAAGGTAAATAGGAGTATACTCCACAGAATGATCGGTTTCATGGGGTTATCCTTCCCTTACTTTTATTATACGCCCGATAACGACCTATGAAAATGAACCCGACAGAGGTCGGGTTCATCGAATCGCTTTGATGTATTCTATCGTTTGTTTATAGGCAGTCGTCGGCACATACACCCAAGGTCCGTCTTCCATTTTGAAGAGCGTGATTCCGGCATAGGTTCTAAAGTAGAATAGGGTCCCAACCGCATCCGCCAGGATGAACTCCGTGACGATGGCTTGATCCGGCACATAGTTGGCCAAGCGCCAATAGTCTTTCAACACAAATCCGTTGACATCTTTCTTCACCGTATCGCTCATCAGTTTGAGTTTGGCTTCGGTAAAATTGGCGAAAGTTCCCACATAGAAGTGCGTGAACTCTACTCCGGTCACGGAAGGATCGGGCAACGTTCCTTTCGTGGATATGAATTCCAAGTATGTCATCCCTTGAGCCAAGGGATCGGTATCATCAAGACTCAGCCAATAATACGTCGTCCCGTAACTGGTGGGTTTATAATCCGCCCCGATCAAGACCCGATTCCCGACACGGGCAAATCGAAACATCACCCCGGTACTGTCGATCAGGGTAAAATCGATGAGGACTTCGTAAAGAGTTTGATCTCCGGCCGTAACGCGACCACTGAGTTTCAACAACTCTTTGAGGAAGGTCGATTGCGTGGTGCTTAAGAGCTCGAACTGATCGCTCGCCAGATCCAAGCCATCCCCCAACACAAACGAAGCGTAACGCAGGTTCGCCAAGTTGACATTGGTTTTCTCAACGATGGAAACACTGGTGAAGTAGGCTTTCAACCATTGGATCACCTCTGAAGGCGCTGAATAGAATGTCATCCCGGCTTCCGTCACATCAGTATCCACACCCACTAACGTCTTCCCAACCCCGGAGGCAAACACATAGAGCGTGCCTTGATCATCGCTGAGTACGATGTCGGCTTTGGAGCCCTGAAGGGTAACACTCGTGGTTTTGACCCATTGATTGATGGCCAAGAAGCTGCGCAACGTTTCGCCGACGGTTGCATCGACCATGGTCAGTTTCGCCCCGGTGTACCCGGTCAGCGATCCCAGATAATAGGCGACGGGTGTAAAGGGATCCACCCCGACTCCGGAATCGGTGCGTAAGGTCATCAGGTAATCCACCAGATCACTCAACACAGCGGTTCCAATCGTATAATACGTCGGGACGAAATCCCGATCATAGGTCACACTGACCAAGGCTTGGGTTTCGGTTCGAATGAAACGGTACACTTCCCCGCGCTCATCCACCATCACCAACACCACATCCTCGGGTCCAAAAGACATCTCGGTCGTGATCGGCCAATCCGACGCGTCGATCAAGGTTTCGATCGCGGATTGAGCGGTTTTATCCAACTCAAAGGCTGCCTTTTCGTTGGAGCCGAAATACGCCGAAACAAACGGTTCGGTTCCCGGGTGATTGATCGTGGTTGGGGTACACCCACTCAAACCGAGTCCCAGCACGATCGCTAAGACCAGTCCAATGCGATGGAGCGTCATATCGCCCCTATTTTACCACGCACAATGCTTCTCCCACAAAAAAAAACCTGCGAGGCAGGTTTTTGAATCAACCGAGAAAATGACGGCGGTTGGCCGCTTGAAGCACCAGTTCGGTCAAGCCGTTGGTTTGACCTTCATTCATGGCGTCGATGATCAGGGAAGTGATCTTGCGGTGCGCTTTGTCAACGTCGTAATCCGGAAAGAGCCGATCGATGGCTTCCGCCAGCGATGGGGTAACACACGGGGATTGCGGATTGTAGTATTTGAGCGCATCCAAGAGGTCGGCCTCGAAGTTGACGTAATTCTGTTTGAGAAAGGCAATGTCCTGATCGGTCAAGGCATCCAAGCCAAAGAGTTCCGGCGGACAGCCCAGCGAATACAAGGCGGCTGTAAACGTGATCACGCGGGGTAAGGAGATTCCGCCCACACTGCGCGCGTATCCGAAGAGGCCGATGTGCAGTTTGCGTTTACGCCGACTGGGGATGGCTTTGGCCATGCGATTGATGATGACGGCATTGTCCAGGGCCTGGTTGGCGTAGGCTTTGCCGTAACGCTCGATGATGTCCAACGCCGTGGCTTCATCGATGGCCGGAGCCGGTAAGACTTGCCGGGCTTCCAACTCGTCGATGGCTTTACGCACCTGATCCGGTTCATAGTCGTACTTGAAAGCCGATTGGATCGTAAAGGTGTAGGCACTGGGGTACTCCTCCGAGACCCTTGCCACGGTATCCGGACGCAGGTTACCGCGAAACGGCGCCGAACCGACCCCGATGATCGGGTAAAGCGGTATGTGTAAAGAACGCTGGAGTTTATCCAGACGGTAGAGGGCGATCTTATTGAGAAGCACCGCGGAGATCATCCCATAGTTCATCGCCGGATCGCTTCGGGCAAAGAAAACACGCTGATAGGTGATGTTTTCATCCTTTTGAAGGGTGAAGTACTCTTTGAGAATGGCCGAGGCATTCAACATGTGACTCTTGTCTTCGAAGAGCGGAATCACATTGATGGTAGACGGTTTGAACTCTCCGATCCAATCGGCGATACTCATGGCCGAATTGGCGAAGGTTTCATACTGCTTGCCGACGACGAAATCCCGGTAATACGCATAGATGCGGTGAAGAGCTTCGGCTGATTCACACATGGGCAGGATGACTTCAAAGATGGGTACCTGATCTTTCTCATAGAAGAGTTTGGCGGCATCAAACGAACGTGGAATCCCCTCCAAGGTCTCTAAAAGCACCTTGGCTTCCGTCTTTTCGATCTTGGGATTGGGAACCCGCAAGGTCAGAAAGACATCCGTTCCCAGTTTCTTGTTGCGAAAAAAGGATTCATACTTCGTCAAGAGCTTCTTAACGACGTAGTTGTCGACTTCCTTGCCTTCCGCATCCCACATCTGTTCGACACAGTGCAAGTGCGAATACGCATAGAAAGCTTCCTGGATCTCGTCTTCCCCGCTGAGCTCGGTATTCCCGGAGAAAAACGGGACATTGACGTTGTCGGGATGTTGAGTACTCATCGTTTTGGGGATACGCATAACAGGACCTCTCTGGATGAAAGCATTATATCACGGATGTAAAATTTGCAAAGTATACATTTTAACCTTTCATTGATTTTCATCCCATTCGTTCCCCCCATGAACCATGGGGAAGTTGACTATTATTGTTTACAATTAACCCCCGAGTTTGTATGATGAAACCAAGTCATGAAACGCAAAGAACACCCGATCCTCCATGGGTTGGGTCAGCGTCAGCTCTCCAGCCCCGCCAAAGCCGCATTGCGCATCACCTTAACGTACGTGCTTTTTGGGGTCGTGTGGATTTTGGTCTCCGATCAGGTGCTCGAGAGTCTGGTGGGCAGCGGAGAACTCTATCAGTACCTTCAAACCGTCAAGGGCTGGTTTTATGTTGCGGTAACAGCGCTCATTCTTTATGGATTGGTCGTGGAAACCTTGGGTCTTTACCGTGACTCGCAAATGACATTGCAGGAAACCAACACCAAACTTAGTGAACAACTCGCCAAGACTCGGCTCAGCGAAGAGCGCTATCAACTCGCTGTATTGGGGTCGACCGATTCGATTTGGGAGTATGATCACCCTTCCCGTCGTCTTTTCAGTGATGACCGACTCTTAAAATCCTTGGGGTACAGTGAAGAGGAAGCTCAGGTCAGTACCATTGAAGATTGGTTGAAGTTCGTTGATCCGCTGCACTTGATCACCGTCCGTGATGCCCTGGTGAAATACTTTCAAAATCCGGATCCCGTCGTCGAATTTACCTACCCGATGGTCGCTAAAGACGGATCCATCGCCTGGATCCATACCCGAGGCTATGCGCAGATTGTGAGTGGCAATATCCAAAAGATCGGGGGTTCGCACACCAACGTCACCCTCCAAAAACAATATGAAGAAACGCTTTATGCCATGGCCTACGAGGACCCCCTAACGAAGCTTCCCAACTGGAACCGATTCGAACAGCTATTCAATCAACACGTCAGTGAGAATCCCGAAGGAACGTTGATCATGGCGTATGTCGATATCGATGACTTTAAGAACATCAACGATGTCTATGGCTTCAAAGCCGGCGATCAATTGTTGACTCAAATTGCCGAAGATTTGAAACTGCATTTAGGTAATGACCGTTTGGTCGCCAAGCTGGGTGGGGATAGTTTTGGACTCTTGCGAAGTATGGATCACATTCCGGATCAGCGTGAAATAGAAACCACATTATTACCCATCATTCACCGCTCACGTCTTATCCACAACTCGCCCATTACCGTCACCGCCAGTGTCGGCGTCGTGGTGTATCCGCGGGATGGTCGATCCTTTTTGGATCTGATGCAACTGGCGGATGAAACCATGTATGAATCCAAACGGCGTGGCAAGAACAAAGTTTCTTTCCATGATCGGATTGCCCACCAAAACCGCTTGAGCACGCTGAACCTATTAAATCAGTTACGACTGGCAATCGTAACCGGAGACTTCCATCTGGTGTATCAGCCGGTTATCCGCTTGGATGATCAACTGCCTACCTCCATCGAAACCTTGGTGCGATGGGAAGACGCTAACGGCCAACCGGTCTCTCCCGGCACATTTATTCCGCTGGCGGAGAAACACGGGTTGATCCTCGGCGTTGAACGTTGGATCTTCCGTAAAGCCTTTTCCCAGTTGCGCGAATGGCTAAACAAAGGGATAACCCTTCCCCTTTCCATCAACCTTTCCGGGGTTGGATTAACGGATGATCACTTTATCGATGAAGTCTTGAGTATGGCTGAAGAACTGAAGATCCCGACCACTGCCTTCCGCATTGAAATCACTGAAACGGCCTTAATTGAGAATCACGATCAGGCGCTGCATCATCTTGAGCGGTTGCGTCGCGACGGCGTCAAGATTCTCTTGGATGATTTTGGATCCGGTTACTCTTCGTTGACCTACTTAACGCAACTCCCGATGGATGTGATCAAGATCGATGCCCGATTCGTCCGACAGTTGGCTGACTCTCCAAAAAACCAAAAGATATTAAGGGCAATCGTGACCTTAGGCAACGAGTTGAACTGTAAGATCATTGCCGAAGGAGTAGAAACTCCGGAAGAATCCGCCATGCTGAGAGCCATCGGCATTCGACACATTCAAGGGTATCTCTATGCTCGACCGATGAGCCCCCAAGCCTTGTTGGACTGGTTGAACCGCAACGAGGTCACCAACGACCCAAGCATCCATGAACCATCTTGATTTGTTTGATCGGATAGCGCCGATCTATGCCTGGTTCTATGGGTATCAACGCCGTGGTTACGCCAAAGCCGTCGACATCATCCGTTCCGATTATGAACCACAGACCACCCTGTTGGATGTCGGTTGCGGTACCGGGGCCCTCAGTTCGCTCTTGAGCACTCACTTTCGGGTAACCGCCATCGATGGAGCACCTCAGATGATCGCGCAAGCCCACAAACGACACCAAGGCGAACCCATCGACTTTCGGATTGGAAATATCTTGACCGGTTTACCGTTTGATGACCATCAGTTTGAAGTGGTGATCACCGCATTCATGCTTCACGGGTTGGCTCCGGAAGAACGAACGATCGCCTTGAAAGAGTGTTGTCGCATCGCATCCCGGGAAGTGATCATTCTGGATTACTCCACAGGTCGCCATTGGCTCATCGATGCGGTGGAACGCTTGGAGAATGGGCACTACTTCTCCTTCATCTCGACCTTCATCGCATCCCTTCAAGATCGCCCCATTTCTGTGCAGACTATCCCCTTAAGTAAAACCAGTGCCTTATATCGACTCACCAAACAAAAGACAGACCGTTAGAACCTGTTTCCTTAAAACGGACACGATAAAAAAAGACACTAGTGTAGAATTAACATTAGTGTTTTTCTTTAGGAGGATCGCAATGAGGA
>CAINEY010000011.1 GCA_903847945.1 uncultured bacterium
CAATATGTCGAATGCGCAACTCAATTCCATGTATACGGTGTTGGGTTGGGTCTTCGTCTTCGGATACATCCCCAGCGGTATCCTGAGTGATCGCTTCTCCGCGAAGAAACTGTTGGCGATGTCCCTGTTCTTCACGGGTTTAGGTGGTCTGTGGTTTGCTCAGATTCCGACGTATTCGTTTGTGGTCTACATCTTCGCTATTTGGGGATTCTTCTCGGTGTTCACCTTCTGGAGCGCCCACATGAAGATCGTCAAACTCCTGGCTTCCGAAAAAGAACAGGGGACGTTCTTTGGGATCTTGGATGGAGGCCGTGGGGTCGTTGAAGCGTTGTTGGCGTCCTTGGCGCTGTTCATCTTCTCCGGTATCTTGGGCGACAGCCTGAACCTCGTCGACAAACGCGAAGCGTTGGTTGCTGTCATCTACATGTATTCGGCCGTGCTCTTGCTTACCTCGGTCTTGATTTGGTTCTTCGTTCAGGACGACAAAAAAGTCTTGGCCAACGATGCCTCCAAACGCGATGCCGTCAAATCTGAAAAGTTTAGCTTCAAAGACTTGAAAGTCATCTTCAAGAATAAGACAATCTACTTGCATGGCGGAATCATCTTCATGGGTTATGCCGTGTTCTGGACCGTGTATTACCTCGGCTGGTTCTTGGAAACTTACGTCGGTGTCGATCCGGTGTCTGTGGCTTCCACGATGGTTATCGTGCTCTGGATGCGTCCGGTGGGCGGATTCCTGGGTGGTTTCTTGGCCGATAAGATCGGTAAAGCCAACGTTCAGATGGGCTCCCTGACGGGTGCTGCGGCCTGCTTATTGGCCATCTCCTTCTTACCGGCCGCCGGTAACGGGGCATTGTTCTCGGGTCTGATCGTCCTGTTGGGCGTCTTCCTGTACATGATCCGCGGAACCTACTGGTCCTTGCTGGGTGATTATAAGATCGAAGCCGCTGTCTTGGGTACCGCGATCGGAGCCATCTCCTTCGTCGGTTACTTACCGGACATCATTCTGCCGGAATTCAACAGTTTCTTGTGGCGTACCTTTGGAGACATGGGCGGATTTAATGCCTACTTCATCTCCAGTGCTGTCTTAGGGTTGATTGGTGTCGTCCTGGCCTTTGTGTTCGGACGCATGACCAAGAAAGGGAAATAAGTCTAAGTGACCGCATGAACCTCGTCTGTCTTGTCAAGTGTATCCCGGATGTCGGGGAAATCACGATCGATCCCGTTCGCCATGTCTTGGTGCGCGAGAATCTGGATCTGGTGATCAACCCGGAAGACGCGCAGGCCGTGGCCATCGCCTTATCGGTCAAACGCCGTTTTCAAAACACCCGCATCACCGTGGTGTCGATGGGTCCGCCCAACGCCAAACCGCTGGTGGAGGATCTCTTGCGGCTAGGTGTGGATCATGCGGTCTTCCTTTGTGACCCAAGCTTTGGCGGGAGTGATACGTATGCCACCAGCACGATTCTGGCGAAGGCGCTTCAATCGATCCCCTTCGATTGGATCCTGAGTGGAACCCATACCTTGGATGGCGATACGGCGCATGTGCCAGCTCAAATCGCCCAAGCACTTTCTCTTAATCATCTGTCGCACCTTACTGCCGTGGATCTCTCCATGGCGGAACAACATACCTTGATTGTCGATAGCGAGGATGATCACACGATCACCCGCATCGCCATCGATGCTCCGGGGATCCTGAGCTTCTCCAAAGAAGCCCCCTTCAAATTGCCTTATGTCGCTTATGATGATCTGGACAAAGACGTCTCGGATCGACTAAGTGTTAAAACGCACCAGGATTTGGGACTCAAAAGAACACAAATCGGCTTCGAAGGCTCCAAAACCAAGGTCATCAACACCTTCGTTCCGACAAGACCTTCGAAAGCCAAGATCGTGGTCCAACTCAACGACGAGGGCCTCGATACGGTCATCGACACCTTCAAAACGTGGGGGTATCTCCCATGAGAATCCTGATCCTGATCGATTCCTGTCATCCGGAACTCACCCGAGAACTCAGTGCTGTCGCACACGAGCTGACACGTGACCCGAAACTGCACGGAATCGCCTTCGATCCGACGATCTCGCCTAAAGAGAGTACGCTGGATATCCTGCATACCCCAACTCAGCCCATTCCGGCTGTCGATCAGGCGGCCATCATTTCCGCCATCCTCAGCCTTCTTCACACTACGCCGTTTAAAGCGATTCTGGTTCCGGCAACCCCTTTTGGCCGTCAGATCGCTCCGCGCTTGGCAATGGCGCTTCACACTGGTCTTGTGGCCGATGTGACCCAGATTCAAAGCACGGAACATGGACTGGTCATGATCCGTCCGGCCTACTCCGGTAAGCTCATGGCCTCCATCGTCAATACCGCTGACGGACCACTCATGATGAGTATCCGTCAAGGCGTCTTTAGTGGGGACCATCTTCCGACGAAAACTCCCAGCCGTCATGTCTTGGCGGCATCGGTTCAGTTGAGCCCCGGGATACGTATCCTGGAAAGCCGTCCCAAAACAATGACCGAGGACATCCGACAGGCGAAGATCTTAGTCTCCGGCGGGGGTGGAATCCAACACCACTTCAAGGAACTTCATCGCTTGGCTGAGGTCTTAGGTGCTTCCGTTTCCGCCAGCCGTCGCATCGTCGACAGCGGCATCGTCTCCCGCAAGATCCAGGTGGGTCAATCGGGTAAAACCGTCAGTCCTGACCTTTATGTGGCTCTGGGGATCTCCGGATCCGTCCAGCACATCGAAGGTTTACGCAACATCAAGCATCTGGTGGTGGTCAACACCAACCCCAATGCCCCGCTCACAGCACTCGCGGACCTCGTGGTCGAGGGCGATGCCGTGGAGTTCATACATCGATTCACAGAACGCATCCGACAGCGCGATGCAGAAGGAGCAACTCATGGACGTTAAAGATTTCAGTTTGGATTGGTTCTCGCTCAAAGGCAAGAACGCGATCGTCACCGGCGGTAACAGCGGATTGGGTCATGCCTTTTCCGTGGCTCTAGCCAAAGGCGGAGCCAATGTCATGGCCGTGTCCATCATGGATGATGACGGCGAAACCAAAGAACTCGTTGAAGCCGAAGGCCGTCAATACAAATACGTGCGTGCCGACATCACCGCCGATGGCGAATGTTTCCGCGTCGTCAAGGATTGCGTCGACACCTGGGGTCACATCGACATCCTGGTCAACTGTGCCGGGATCTGCATCAACATCGAAGACGTGACCAAATTTACCCGCAAAGAATGGGACAAAATGATCGCGGTCAACCTGACGGCTGCCTTTGAAATGACCCATGAAGCCTTGAAGTACATGATTCCGCAGAACCGCGGCAAGATCATCAACATCGCCTCGCTCTTCTCGTTCTTGGGCGGCCAATGGTCTCCGGCGTATGCATCCACCAAACACGGCATCGTGGGCTTGAGCAAAGCCATGTGCGATGAACTGGGTCAATTCAACATCCAGGTCAATGCCATCGCACCGGGCTATTTCGCCACCAAACTGACGGAAAAGACCCGCAGCAACCCCGAACGCAACAAGACCATCCTATCCCACATCCCCGCCAACCGTTGGGGCTGGTTAGCGGATCTGATGGGCACCTGCGTCTTCTTGGCCAGTGATGCCTCCAACTACGTCAACGGTCACACGTTAACGGTCGACGGCGGATACTTGATGCGGTAAGAGTGCTTCGGCATTCTTACTGGAAAGGAGTCGTATGAGCGATAAATACCTGATTGGTGTGGACAGCGGTTCGCAAAGCACCAAAGTCTACATCTTCAATCAGCGCGGGGAAGTCGTGGTGACAGCCAGTGAAGGTCTCAAACCCATGATGACCCGCCAACCCGGTTACGTCGAACATCCCGATGATGACTTGTGGGACAGCTTACGCATCGTCCTCAAGAAAGTCATGAAAGAGTTCAAGGGCGATGTGAAGGACATCTTAGGGGTCGGTCTGTGTTCGATCCGGTGCTGCCGCGTGTTCATGAAACACGACGGAACCCTTCAAGCCCCCATCATGAGCTGGATGGATGTGCGTGCGTATCAGACTTTTGAGGATGATCCCGAGATCGGTTATACGTGTTCAACCTCCGGGTATCTGACCCATCGGCTAACCGGACAATTCAAAGAAATGGCGGCCAATGCCTATCAATGGCAGTTCCCGGTCGACATGGACACGTGGGACTGGTCCACCGATGAAACCTACGTTAATGGTTTCAAGATCCCGCGCAACAAGCTCTTGGACATTCAAGTGCCCGGTACGGTCTTAGGATACGTGACCGAAAAGGCGCATCAGGAAACGGGGTTGCCCGTGGGCTTACCAGTCGTTTCCACCGCCAACGATAAAGCCGTTGAAGCGTTGGGTGCCGGCCTAATCACGCCCAATGTGGGACTCCTCTCGCTGGGGACCTACATTGCCTCCATGGTGCACGGTTCCAAAAACATCCCGACGGCGACCAACTTCTTCACCAACCTGGCCTGTATTCCGCACCAGTACCTCTACGAAAGCGGCGGGATCCGTCGCGGCATGTGGCTGATTTCCTGGTATAAATTCATCATCGGCGACGAATATGCCGCCAAAGCCAAAGCGTTGGGACTTCCCGTGGAAGACCTCTTGGCGAAGGAAGCTGAGAAGGTTCCTGTGGGATCCGATGGGCTCATGACGATTCCTGACTGGTTGGCTCCGGCCTCTCAGTTGTGGCGTAAAGGGCTCATGGTGGGTTTTGATGAACGCCATACGCGCGGTCACATTTACCGGTCCCTCTTGGAAGGCATCGCGTTGACGCTGATGAACCATTACACCGCCATGACCGATGAGTTGGGAATCCATCCCGACAAGCTCATTGTCTCCGGTGGAGGCTCCAACAGCGATCTGTACATGCAGATGATTGCCGATATGTACGGGGTTAAAGCCGTACGGAATACCGTCAATGGAGCGGCTGCCTTAGGTTCAGCCATCTGTGTGGCGGTAGCAACCGGCCTCTATCCCGACTTCGCAACAGCCGTCAAAGCCATGGTCGAAGAGAAGGATGAGTTTATTCCCAACATGGACAACCATGCGAAGTACCGGGCTTTCAATGCCGTCTACAAGCAGTTGCCCAAGCTCATGGAAGAACCGCTCAAAGCGATTCACCAAGGTTTCAATTCTTAAGTATTCAGGCAAGGAAATCCTTGCCTTTTTTATGCCCAAACGTGAGGGGAGAAGGATATAGTGCTAAAATATGAGGTGTAAGAACTCATGAACTACCTCTTCTTCTCCCCCCATTTCCCTCAAAATTTCCAGTACTTCGTCAACGCCTTGGCTACTCGCGGAATCAAGGTTTTTGGGATTGGGCCGGTGGAACGCTGGGAACTCAGTCCGCTCTTGCAGCGCCATTTGACGGATTATGTCAAAGTCGGGGATCTGGAGAATTATGATCACGTTTATCGTGCTGTAGCCTATTTGTCATCGGTCTACGGGAAGTTTGACCGATTCGAATCCCACAATGAACACTGGCTCGAACAAGATGCCCGCTTTCGAACTGATTTCAATATCCCGGGATTGAAACAGGATGAAGCTCAAACCATCAAACGTAAATCGAAGATGAAGGCGGTCTTCCGCAAGCTTCAGATCCCGGTGGCGGATGGGGCCGTGATCACTTCCTTGGAACACGCTAAAACCTTGGCATCGTCCATCGGGTATCCCGTACTCGTCAAACCCGATAAAGGGGTCGGAGCGACGTATACGTACAAGCTTGATTCCGAAAAGGCGCTGATCGATTTCTATGCCACCAAGCCTTCGTTGGAGTTCATTCTGGAAGCTTATATCGATGCGCCGATCGAGACCTTCGATGGTTTAGTCGATCAGCACGGCAAGATCATCTTCACCAACTCCTTCGTCTACAACTGCGGGGTCATGGATCTGGTCAACAAAGGTCTTGATATGTATTACTACACCCGTCGGATCATTCCCAAGGACTTGGAGAAGACCGGGAAAGCTTTAGTCAAAGCCTTTGATCTGAAAGAGCGATTCTTTCACTTCGAATTCTTTCGTCAGAGTGACGGAACCCTGATGGCCTTGGAAATCAACGTTCGTCCGCCGGGAGGACTCTCGATGGACATGTTTAACTACGCCAACGATGAAGATCTGTATGGGGCTTATGCGGATGTGGTGATGGGGAATCCCACATCGATCCGCAATACGCGTCCGTATCACGTCATCTACATTGGACTCAAACATCAGCACCTCTCCCAACTGGTGACGCCACTCGAGGAGAGCTTGGCGAAACTGAAGGAT
The DNA here is from genome assembly GCA_903847945.1 of uncultured bacterium. Classification (GTDB taxonomy): domain Bacteria; phylum Bacillota_I; class Bacilli_A; order Erysipelotrichales; family Erysipelotrichaceae; genus UBA2212. Next base: position 6,275 of record CAINEY010000011.1, read on the forward strand.
CAGGTGATGGTGGATAGTCCGGTACCCGACATCTTTTCTGCGGCCATGGGGAATCGGGCCATCATCATGCGTCATCCCGATGAAGCATGGCTGTTGAAGGCGACTGAGCAATTGATGGCGTTAAAATCGTCGACGTAAGTTGGCGTGAAGGGGAGGACTTGGGGATGCAGGTGGAGTATCGCGAGGAGTTCAGTGATCGGTTGAATCGTCCAATGGCTTTCAAAGTGTATGGCCATGCCGGAAAGATCTTAATGATCTTCCCAACCTCCGGCGGCCGCTTCTATGAGGCCGAAGACTTCGGGATCATTGACGCCCTCAGCCTGTTTATCAACACTGGGTTGATCCGGGTGGTAACCCCGGATTCGATCGATGCGGAATCCTGGCTCAAAGACGGGAAAACCGCAGTCGATAAAGCACGGCTGCATAATGCTTACGATGCCTACATCGTGGATGAACTGTGCCCTTGGGTGCGTCAACACACCGGCAATCACGATCGCTTCATGGTGAGCGGGTGTTCCATGGGTGGGTATCACAGTGCCAACTTCTTCTTCCGTCATCCCGATGTTTTTGATACACTGATTGCCTTATCCGGCATCTATGATGCGCGGATCCATGTAGGTGAAGCTCTGCACGAACCGGACGTGTACTTCAACTCGCCCGTGGATTACCTCAAGAACCTCACCGATGAGCACTACCTGGAAGCGTATCGGAATTCCACGATCATCCTGGCGTGCGGTCAAGGTGCCTTTGAAGCGGATTCCCTCAACGATACCCGGCACTTGGAGTGGGTTCTGCACGAAAAGAATATTCCAGCCTGGATCGATTTCTGGGGTGAAGATGTCCATCACGATTGGGTGTGGTGGCGAAAGATGATGTTGTATTATGTCGGAAAACTGGAGGAATTCGGGGTCATCGGATAACGATGACCTTTTTCTTAAAAAGGGGTATAATGAGCACTATGAAACCCACGATTTCGTATACTGACCTCTTTTGGTCTTTCTTTAAAATCAACCTGGTCACTTTTGGGGGTGGATTTGTGATCATGCCGATCATTAAAAAGACCTTTGTGGAACGCAAAGGACTGTTGGATGAAGCCGAAATGATCGACATGATTGCCTTAGCCCAGTCGATTCCCGGCGTCATGGCCATCAACACCTCGATGTTGGTGGGGCATAAACTCAAAGGAGTCAAAGGCGCCTTGGTGGCGATGATCGGTGGATTCTTACCGCCGTTGATCGTTTTGTCCGTGATTTCATTCTTTTATGTGGCCTTTCAAACCAATCCCATCATTTTAGCGATGTTGCGTGGCATGCGCGGAGCCGTGACTGCGGTTCTCTTTGTGTCGTCGTACTCGATGCTGAAGAGTGTCTTGAAAGCGGATGTCCCGTTTGCCCTCACGATGATGATCAGTGCATTCTTGATCGGTTGGTTGACGGATCTCTCAGTGGCGTATTTGATGTTGGGAGCCGGAACGATCGGCTACTTCTATTACACGCATTTGCGTCCGGAGGTCAAGGCATGACCTTACTTTGGGAGCTTCTATGGACGTTCATGCTGATTGGCATCTCGGCTTTTGGCGGAGGTTATGCCGTCATGCCGTTGATCCAGAAATACGTGGTGGATGGTCCGGGTTGGATCACCCTGACGGAACTAGCCGACATCACGTCAATCTCGCAGATGACGCCGGGTCCCATCATGATCAATGCAGCGACCTTCGTGGGTATCAAGACGGCCGGACTTCTTGGGGGATTGATCGCGACCTTAGGTTCGGTGATCCCTTCGTTCTTCCTGGTGTGGATCTTAGCCATCGTTTTCGAACGTCACGGGAAACTGACCTTCATTCAAAACATCATGAAGGGCTTGCGTCCAACCATCGTCGGCTTGATTGCCGTTGCGGCAGTAACGCTCTTCCAAGCTTCATTGTTTACATCAGGCCAGCTAAGCCTCTCCACAGTGGAATGGCCGGCGGTCATGGCCTTCATTGTGATACTGAGTCTGTCTCTTAAAACCAAACTCGATACGATCGTGTTGGTTGGTTTGGGTGGCGCGATCGGTTTACTCTTCTTCTGGTTATAACGGGAGGTACCCTCTATGAGCCTGTTTGTTCCCCAGCGCTATGCGCATCCTCTGGATATCCGTGAAACGGAAATCGCCATCAAATTCATCAAAGATTTCTTTGAACATGATTTGGCCCGTCATTTAAACTTGACCCGGGTTTCAGCGCCACTCTTTGTGCGCAAGAACACCGGACTCAATGATGACCTCAACGGGGTTGAACGACCGGTGGCGTTTGAAGTCAAATCGCTCAATGAAGAACCCGTGGAAGTGGTCCATTCCTTAGCCAAATGGAAACGCTTGGCATTAAAGCGCTATGGCTTTACGATCGGTGAAGGCCTCTACACCGACATGAATGCGATCCGTCGCGATGAAGACACCGATAACCTGCATTCCATTTACGTGGATCAGTGGGATTGGGAGAAAGCCATCGCCAAAGCCGATCGCACGTACGCGACCCTAGCGAGTACCGTTCGTCAAATCTACGCCGTTATCCGCGATACGGAACTGGCAGTCTATCAGCGCTATCCTCAGTTTGCGCCGTTCTTGCCGGCTGAAATCACCTTTATCAGCACGCAGGAGCTTGAAGATCGTTATCCCAACCTGGATCCCAAAGGAAGGGAAGATGCGATCTGTAAGGAAAAGAAAGCTGTCTTTATCTTCCAGATCGGTGATCTCTTGAAATCCGGAACCAAGCATGACGGTCGGGCACCTGACTACGATGACTGGAGCCTCAACGGCGACATCGTCGTCTACAACCCGATCTTGGAGCGTGCGTTTGAACTCTCCTCGATGGGCATCCGGGTCGATGAACAAGCCTTGGATGAACAACTGACCAAAGCTAAGGCCGATGCGCGTCGGGCGTATCCCTTCCATCAAGCCCTTCTCGCCGGAGAGTTACCCTACTCGATGGGCGGGGGGATCGGTCAATCGCGCTTATGCATGTTTTATCTGCGCAAAGCGCACATCGGGGAAGTCCAAGCTTCGGTCTGGCCCGATGACATGGATGCGGCGTGTGAAGAAGCCAACATCAAACTTCTCTGATGAAATCCAAATTCAATCTGGTGGCCTTTATCGGAGGAATCGGGATCTTGTTTTTACTCAACGATTTGATCGGGATGATTCAAAAACAAGCCTGGTTCGATGCGATCATCAACGTGGAACTGATCGCGTTGATGGCCTACTACATCTTTATCTACCCGCTCAAACCCCTCAACATGAACTCAGTGCTGATGGCCTTCATCGCCTTTCACTTCACGGTGGTGGGGATCGAAGCTCTTCTCGAACAGAACATCCTCAATCTCATCGTTTCCGGGGTGATCCTGGTGTTTGTCGCCGGGTATACCTGGTATGATCGTAAACACAAGTATCGCTTAAAACTCAACCTCAAATCCCGTCGATAAAAAAAGAATCAGCAAGGATTCTTTTTTAGACTTCATCAAGACGTTTACGTAAGATAACCGGATCGAAGGCGTGGTTGAGGGCTTCTGAAGCCGAGATCACGTGATCTTTGACCAGTTTCTCCAACATCCCATCCATCGCCGTCATGCCTTCGTTGACTGAAGAAGTAATGGCGTTGTTTAGCTGATGCGTCTTGCCTTCCCGGATGAGGTTACGAACGGCTGGGGTGTTGGTCATGACTTCAAAGACCGGTAAGAGTCGGCCTTCCGTATCATTGACCAGTTGTTGGGAGATGACAGCCTGAAGCACCATACTGAGCTGAACCCGGATCTGTTGCTGTTGAGCGGCCGGGAAGACATCGATGATGCGGTCGATCGTGTTGGCCGCTCCCAGGGTATGCAAGGTCGAGAACACCAGGTGCCCCGTTTCAGCAGCGGTGATAGCCAACGAAATCGTATCCAAATCGCGCATTTCCCCGACAAACAAGACATCCGGAGCTTGACGGAGAGCCGCTTTTAAGGCACTGGCCGTGTTGGGACAATCCGTTCCGATTTCGCGTTGACTGACGACGCTGCGGGCATGCGCATGCAAGTACTCGATGGGATCTTCGATGGTGACAATGTGGGCAGCCCGCGTTTGGTTGATGCGATCGATAATGGTGGCGACCGTTGACGATTTTCCGCTGCCGGCAGGACCGCTGATGATCACGAGTCCTTTTCGAACACCGGCGAAGTCGACGATTGAGGTCGGGATATGCAGGTCTTCCGGTTTAGGAATGGAGAATCGGACGATGCGTAACACCGCCGCCAAGGATCCGCGTTGACGGTACACGTTGACCCGGAAACGAGCCAGGGTGTTGACTGAGAAAGAGAAATCATCGTCCCCGTCGCGATCGTTCACATCCCGAACGGAACGATGTGCGGTTTGGTAGATCTCGGTGATCAGCGCTTCGGTCAATGCCGGAGTCAACTTCGTGTCATTGAGACGAGTCAATTGATTGCGGACTTTGATTTCCACGGGACTGCCGGCTATCAGGAAGATGTCGGAAGCACCAAGACTTAAGGATTCGGTAATGATATCCAGGATGTTCATTGGGGGCCTTTCCAGATCGGATCCCCGTCTTGGGTGTAATCCTGATCGTTATCAATGGTTAACGTTTGAGCCAGCAGTCGGACATTGTCCAACGTATGCGTAGGAGAGATCCATAAGACGGTCTTGACACTCAGCGAATCCGTAGTGACGAGTAGTGTAACGGTCGAGGTACTAGGATCCAGGGTCAACCCGTTAGTCTGAGCCCATGAGGTAATCATCGCACTCTGATCGACCCCTTCACCAAGGTTCTCCACCAAAGCTTCAAACTCAGTGGTCAGTTCGAGGTATTGAGTTTGAGCGTCAGCCAGAGCCGCATACGATTCTTCCATTAGATCCAGCGAGCGCAACACACCACGATGTTGAGCCGCAGTCGTCATCACGCTGAGGCTCGCAAAGCCCAGGACACTCATCACGATGAGCACGGTCAACAAGGTAGGTAGTCCAAAGACCGTTCCTAATCCGCCGCGCTTCATGGGGTGACCTCCCGAATAACCTCCAGGGTCAATCGTACGGTGTCTTCTTCAATCAGCGTTAACGTCGCTGTTTCGAGGTTTCCTGTGATGGTCCTCATGACGGTGATCGTGTACACCGCATTCTCAGAAAGACTACCTTTCTGATCATAGGTGGTGGTCGTCAAGGCTTCGGGATAGCGCAGATCCCAGTCACTTTCGGGATGACGCAACCATTCCGCTTCCTGAACCAAGGTTTGACTCAAGGTGCGTAAAGCCAAGGCTTCGGTGTGTTGTCGGGCGGATACCGCAAACAGATTCAAGGCCACCACCAAGGCCACACTCAAAATCACTAAACTCAAGGTAAATTCCAAGAGGAAGAACTGGAGTTGACGCGGCTTCATGAGGGGTTCTCCTCACGCACCAACGTGTAACGCAAGGTGACGATCTCACCGGCTTCATCAGTATAGCGCACCGTCAAGAGATGTTCACTGAGCGCAAACGCCAAAGCCGTCAGGGGCACCACAGGTAGAGCCGCTAAACGATCGATATCCGGTGTTTCGGAACTCTGTTCCACCAGATGTCCGCGGTCTTCATAGATCAGGGTGTAGAAACCGTCTTGTTCAAAGACCAGGACTTGGATCCCGCTTTGAGTTGTCAGGGTGATCCTGCCAATCGCATCGTGCGTTTTTAGCCGCTGATTGAAATACAGGACCACGGTTTGCCGGTTAAGGGACACATCGTTTTCCTTAACCATACGCGTGTAGAATTGGGCACCGCTGATCACCACAAATCCTGCTCCGGCTAAAAAGAGGGTCAATAAGGTTAGAATGATCAGGTTATGAAAGGCCGGTCGTTTCATTACGGGTTCCTTTCATAGACGGTCACGTCGGGTCGGATGTTGGCTCCGAAGGTCTTGTAGTAGACGAAGTAGGTGTTGGGATCGATGACGATGCCATAATGATCGATCAAGTAATCCAGTTTGGCCGGATAAAAGCCTTCTTGGGCGTAACACAAGGTCAGAGCGCGCTGGATGGCGGATTCCACCTGAAGGCGGCGCTGATCCGCACTGTCTTTGGCGATCTGTTGGGTTAAAAGGATCAGCCCCACGATCACCGCGCCGAAGAAAAGCCAACGAAAGAATTTCATGTTAACCCAGGGCGCTCATGATGCCGATGAGCGGAATAATGAGAGAGAAGAGCACGATGGCGACAAATCCGGAAAGCACCACAATGAGCACCGGTTCGATTTTATTAAGCAGGGCTGTCATCCGGTTCTCGGCGTCTTCTTGCGTCTTACGGGCGACTTGTTCCATGACGTGATCCGTCTTACCCGTTTTGACCGCAATCGCTAAGGTGTTTTGAAGCAACGGGGGATAGATCTTGGCATTCATCAACAAATCCACCAAGCCTTCTCCCGGTTTTAAGTTGGCTTGAGTGCGATCTAGAGTCGCTTTCAACGATCCGGCAGGGACTTGTTGAAGGGATAGTCGTAAGGCTTCCTGCGGATGCAAACCGGCACTGAGGACCAGTTGGGCGATAAAGGTGAAGCGGGACAAGTCGGTTTTCGCTTTCAATTTGGGGAAATAACGCAAAAGGCGATCCAGAAGTTGCGGGTGAGCCGGATCTGTTTTGGTGGTGATCCATTCTTTAACAACCAGGATCACGCCGAAAGCGAAGAGTCCCAGGGCTACAAAGACACCGGCTTTGGCGATCAGCACCAGGGTTTCCACCCAAGGATCCAAAGTTCCGCCTAATCCGCGATACACTTCATCGAAGACCGGGACAACCACGAAGCTGAGTACACTCATGACCAATACCAACACCGTGATGAGCACTAAGGGTAAAGTCAGCACGTCCCGTAAGAAGCGTTTGGTTTCATCCTGACGCTGGTAGTAATGGGCCAAGTGCGATGATACTTTGCCTTCCTGACCAACGATTTCCGCAGCCTGTAAAGCCAGCTTGGCTTCCATGGGAAACTGCGGGTCCTGATCCAAAGCGGTGGACAGCTTCCCCACGCGTTTCAGATTCGCAATCAGTTTTGGCATGGCGACTTCCCGACTATGTTCCACCGCATCCAATCCGTCGCGTAAATCCATCCCGGATTCGTAGATCAAGGCCAATTGGGTGAAAAACAGGGCTAGGGTCTCATCGGTATACAGGCGTTGTGCAGACATAAGGAACTCCTTTCAATAGTAGAGTTTATCCTGATACTTCCCAAAATACGGACCCTGGGCATCAAAGGTCGGATCGATGCGCTTCCAGGTTTCTTTCTCAAAGTAAATGCTTGGATTGATCCAGCCGACCCCATCGATGTAGGTCTCTACCCAAGCGTGATACCCGACATCGACATATCCCGTGACTACCCGGGTCGGGATGTGTTGCACCCGAAGCATGGCGGTCATCAGCGCCGCGTAATCGAAACAGATCCCTTTCTTCAAGGTGTAGGCTTCATCGAGATCAGGTATGAGAAACTCGTCTTGGGCCCGTTTGGCTTTCTCGTAATCGTAATCGATCGTCGTGACGATGAACTTGTAGACGGCGTGGACCCGTTCCAATTGACTTGTCAAGCCTTGAGTCAGTTCGAAGGACTTCTGTACGGCTAACGTATCTTTGGTGTAGTTGACGATCTGATTGGGATAAAGGTAAGGGGAGAGTTCATTCTTCAGCGTGACCTTGAGTTCCATGGTCGCGGTAACGGAATATGCATTGCCTTCTTTTTGTTTTAAGGTTCGAATCGTATAGGTGCCCGATCCCGGTGTCAACGCGATGATCGTATAGGTGTTGGGAAAGACATCATAGGAGACGGTAAACTCCCCAAAGATCAGTTGGGCTTTCATCGGGGTGTCGGTGTTGGGACCCTTGATGGCCACATACCCGTCTTGTGCGTTGGAGTAATCGATGATGTACCCGTTCTTCTCGAGGGTCTTGGTTCCCGACCAACTGGGCATCAGGATGTCATTGATCGTCGGCGAATCACTGAGGGTCGACGAACTGGGGTATTGCCGAAACGGATTATAGAACTGGAGTACGATAAAACCACCGACTCCAAGAATCAGGGCAATCACAATCAGGATAATCACGACCTTGACGGATCTGGGCATCAATCAGGTTCCTTTACGCTTATTATACCATAGGGCTATCGAAGCACCGGTCAGGCCTTTGCGTGATTTTTATTGGATTTTATGTGGGGAAGTCTGGGGATTTGGTATAATTGAAAGCGTGAAATCGTTCCTTCTCGACCATATCAAACGGCTCAGCACCCATCCGGTGCTTTTAGCCTATCGACATGCCTTATCGCAGGTCATCATCATTACGTTCATCGCCTCATTGTTCATCATTCTGCATCATCCACCGATCACGGGTTTGGCGACCGATGGGTTATTTGGTGCCTGGGTAAACTTCTCCGAGGTATATGCCCCGATCCTTGACTTGGTGATCATGCTGACGATGGGATTGATTGGGGTCTATGCCCTGGTGGCGTTCATCATTCAGTTGGCGCATACCGCCAAGATTCCCGTTTATCATCCGCTGATCAGCGGGATCATCGTGTATTTGATGATCTCCGTCACGTTGACCCCCTCAGAAACCGGGTGGACCCTCAATCCGCAGTATCTGGGCATCAGCGGCTTATTTACGGCCTTTGTGGTGGGAATCCTCACTGTCAGTGCCCATCGCTTGGCCCATCAATTACGAATCAAGGTAAAGGTCAGTGCCTCCCTGAGCGAGTCGCTGATGCAACCGTTGGAAGCCGTGACGACGACTGTCGTGTTGGTGATCCTGGCGATCCTATCGCGCTGGATCTTGGGCGATATTGGACTCGTTTTTCCGCAATGGTTGAGCCAACAACTCGCCGGACTCTTGACGCTCAGTGCGTCGATCTGGACCGTGGTGTTGGTGATCCTGGTGGCGCGTTGTCTTCAATTCGTCGGGTTGGATGCTCAAGGCTGGATCAGTCTGACCCTGTTACCTATCCTGGTGTTGGGCAGTGCTCAGAATCTGGATGCCTTTCTCTACGATAAAGCCCTTCCCAACATCCTGGCCACCGGGTTTCTGTTCTTTGACACCGGAGTACTACCGCTTTTGATCGCCCTATGGGTGTTTGGGAAAAATCCCGATCATCGCCGTGCCGCTAAACTCGGGGTCGTTCCCGCCGTGTTCAATCTGCCTGAAACGGCATTGGTGGGCCTTCCCTTGGTCTTCAATGGAGCCTTGTTGATTCCGTTCTTAGTCACCGGAATCACCGGAGTAACCATCGCGTATACAGCCATGACACTGTTTTGGGTCAACAAACCGCTTATGGCGTTATCCGCACTGATTCCGTCTCCGTTGGGAGTGTTTGCCTCAACACTGGACTGGCGGGCGTTGGTGCTCTACAGCGTCATCCTCGGCCTCAATGTGTTGATTTACTGGCCCTTTATTCGTCGCATGAATCGCCAATCACAGGCATCCACGCCATCGTCGGATGCGAATGTGTTAAACTAAGGCTAAGAGGTACATTATGGAACAATGGCTTTGGATTGTCGTTGCCCTGGCTGCTTTGGGCATCGAAATCGCCACCGTCGGAACCCTGATCTCGATCTGGTTTACGATTGGGGCACTGGCCGCCTATGTCGGCCAATTGATTGGGGTCGATTTTGCTCTGCAAGTGTTGCTGTTCATTATCGTCAGCCTGATCTCGTTTGCGCTGGTTCGTCCGTTGGCGGCCAAGTACTTGTCCGCCAAACAGGAAGCCACCAATGCGGATCGCTACATCGGCCGAACCTTTACCGTGGTCGAACCGATCACCGAGGAACAATGGGGAGCCATCAAGATCCAAGGCGTCCGTTGGAGTTGCCGTGAAGTCAAAGGCAAACCGGTCGCCGTCGGCGAAACCGTTGAAGTCGTGGCGCTGGAAGGCGCGAAATTGGTCGTCAAGAAGACGTCCTAGAAAGGAACTGTATGCCGTCAAATATCATTGGAACCATCATTACGCTGTTTGGAGTGTTGTTGGTCATCATGCTCTTGTCGTTGACTGTCAAAGTCATCCCGCAAGCACATGCCTACGTTATCGAACGCTTGGGTGCCTATTCCCACACCTTGAACAAAGGCTTGCACCTGATTTTCCCGATCATCGATCGCGTCGCCTTGGATGTGCCGCTCAAAGAGCAAGTCTATGACTTCCAACCCCAACCGGTCATCACCAAAGACAACGTCACCATGATGATCGACACCATCGTCTTCTTCCAGATCCTGGATCCCAAGCTGTTTGCTTATGGGGTAGCCTCTCCGATCAAAGCCATTGAAGCCTTGACTGCGACGACCCTCCGTAACATCATCGGGGAACTGGAACTCGATGAAACCCTGACCTCGCGTGAAGTCATCAACACGAAAATGCGCGTGATCTTGGATGAAGCCACGGATCCCTGGGGCATCAAAGTCAACCGGGTCGAACTCAAAAACATCCTTCCTCCGAAAGACATCCAGGAAGCCATGGAAAAACAAATGCGTGCCGAACGTGAACGCCGTTCCGTCATCTTAACGGCGGAAGGGGAAAAACGCGCTGCGATCCTGATGGCCGAAGGGGAGAAAGAATCCGTCGTGCTTCGAGCTTTAGCCAAGAAAGAATCGTTGATTGCCGAAGCGGAAGGGCAAGCCCAGGCGCTTGAACGCGTCTACCAGGCCCAAGCCCGCGGGATCGGTTTGATCAAAGAAGCGGATCCCAGTAAAGCCTACTTGACCCTGGAAAGCCTCAAAGCCCTGGAGAAAGTTGCGGATGGTCAATCCACCAAGATCATCATCCCCTCTGAACTGCAAGGCTTAGCCTCCGTGTTGGGATCGGTCAAAGCCTTGATGGATGACAGCGATGTCAAGCCAGCCAAAGCGAAGACTCCCAAATCCGAATAAAGGAAAACCCCGAGAAATCTCGGGGTTTTCTTTGAATCAAGGTTTAAAGTGATTGAAGAACCAGCTGTCCAACAAAGCATGAAGCGGAGCCAACAGGAAGACCACCGGTTGAGCAGCCAATAGACCTAGCTCATAGAACCAATTGCTGTTTTGGTAAGGGCGGCCTTTCAGGCGACGCAATAGCGCACTTAAGGGAATTCCGGACATGTTACCCATCATCATCAGTTGAATGGCAGAGCGAATGACTTCGGCTCGTTGAGGGCCATACGTCTTGATTAAGGTTTGATCGGCTTCCAAATCAGGATGACCCATAGTGTCCGCGACATGTTGCGCATAGAGGATCGAAGTGGCTTCTTCCGGTTTCATAAAGGCAGCGCTGCCACTTAGGAAGGCCTCGATTTCCTCAGACGAAAAGCCCTCCTTCAACGCCAATTGGGTGTGCGCATACGAGCACACGTCACAGCCGTTGACTTCCGTGGTTGCTAACATCAACCGTTCGATCCAGTGGGCATCGACCACCGGTTTTCGACGATTGCGGATCATGACTGGTAGGGATCGAAAAGCCAAAACAGTCCCGAAATATAGATCTTTCAGCGTATATTTCTTCTTAAGTGTAGCTTGAAGTGTCATGTTGTTTACCGCAATCCAGTATACCATGTGTTCGGTCATCATTCGCTGGTGTATAATGAAGAACGTGAAAACGACGCTTAAAAACGGACAAATTCTATCGATTCGCGAAGCGACACCCAACGACGCCGAAGCGGTTTTGACGTATCTGGCGCTGATCGGGGTGCAGAGCGACAATCTGGATTTCGGTCCAGAAGGCTTAGGGTATACGGTCGAGGAAGAAGCCGGATTTATCGAAGCTATCGCTTTAAGCGATAACGGCAAGATCCTGATGGGATTCATCGGACGGGAGTTGGTGAGTGTTGCCCATTTGGCTGGAAAGTCTAAACGACCACGCACCAAACACGCCGCTACCTTAGCTATTTCCGTGATCCAGTCGCACTGGCATCTGGGGATCGGGGATGCGATGTTAGGGACGCTGATCGATTGGGCAAAGACCAATCCGGTCTTGCGGGTCTTGGACCTGGAAGTACGGGCCGATAATGCCGCGGCGATCGCGTTGTATGAGAAGCATGGCTTTTTGCGCAGCGGACGCTTTCCACAACGTTTTCGCATTGAGGGGGTATCCATCGATACCCTGCTCATGACTAAGGAGATCAAGCATGATTGAAGTTCGTCATTTATCGAAGTCGTTTGTGAAGTATGAAAAAGAAAAAGGCTTGTGGGGCATGATCAAAGGCTTTGTGAATGCCAAGAAAGTCATCACCAAAGCCGTGGATGATCTTTCGTTCTCCATCGCCAAAGGGGAAGTCATCGGCTACATCGGGGCCAATGGGGCCGGGAAGAGTACCACCATCAAGATGCTGACGGGGATCCTGACACCCTCCAGCGGGGAAGTCACCGTCGATGGCGTCATTCCCTACAAAGACCGCATTACCAATGCCCGTAACATCGGGGTCGTTTTCGGCCAGCGCACACAACTGTGGTGGGATCTGCCGTTGATCGAATCCTTTACGATCCTCAAAGATATCTATCAGGTCAGTGATGCGGACTATACTGAACGCATGACGCTCTTCAATGAGATCCTGCACATCAACGAATTTCTTAAATCGCCGGTGCGTACCTTATCCTTAGGTCAACGCATGCGGGCCGATATTGCCGCCTCGTTGCTTCACAATCCCAAGATCCTGTATCTGGATGAACCCACGATCGGATTGGATGTCAACGCCAAGAAGAACATGCGTGAAGCCATCAAGAAGATGAATGCCAGTTTCCAAACCACCGTCATTTTAACGACGCATGACTTGGATGACATCGAAGAATTATGTCAGCGTATTCTCATCATCGATGCCGGAAAACTCATCTATGACGGGGCTTTGTCTGACATCAAAACCAAATACGGCTCAGACTGTAAAGTGAGCTTCGTCTTGAAAGAACCGTGGAAAGACTTTGTCGATCTGGCTAAGATGATGGATGTCGATCCGTTATCGATCACGGTCACGCTGAATGACGATAAACTGGAGATCGGTTTCGATAAACGCAACTTAAGTGTCGCCACCGTTACGGCCACCATCATGAAGCATTTTGAAGTCTCGGATCTTTCGATCCAGGAAACCGACATCGAAGCCATCGTCGCCCGGATCTATCGGGAAGGGCATGCCTGATGTCCACGCTGAAGCCGTATTGGGCTTACGCCAAGGCCACCTTTACCGTAGGCTTGGCGTATCGCTTACACATTCTCTTTTGGGTCCTCTCGGACATCGTACAGGTGTCGGTCTTGCTTTTGATCTGGACGGCCATTTTCAACAGTTCCTCGGCTTCCACCATCCAAGGCTATACCTTGGGTCAGATGATGATCTACAATCTCGTCATTTATATGACCGGATCCTTTGCGTTCATGCGTCCCCTGTGGGACTTGGCGGAAGATCATTACGACGGCAAAATCGCCATGAGCCTCATCAAACCCACTAAGTACCTCTACGAAGTGTTCTTCCGTAACCTCGGCAACAACTTCATCGGAAACCTCATCATCAGTCTTCCCTTAGTGACCGTCTTGGTCGGGGTATCCCTCACGATGAATACCGGGGTCACCTACACGGTGGCCAACGTCGGGCTCTATGTCGTGTCGATCATTCTGGCCCTGGTCATCAGTTTCTTCTCCAACTTTTTGTTTGCGACGATGATTTTCTTGACGGATGCGACCTTTGGGATGATGCAGCTCAACGAAGCCGTCATCAAGATCTTCTCGGGATCGATGATTCCGTTGACGTTCTTTCCGGGATGGTTGCGGGCGATCGCCGAAATCTTACCGTATGCCAGTGTGTATTCCGTTCCGACCTTGATCTTAATTGGTCGGTTGAACGGCATGGATCTGTGGTCGGCTTTGGGCCTTCAAGTCGCCTGGGCGGTCGGTTTGGTGATTGTGACGAATTTGGTGTGGAATCGCATCATCGAACGCCTTAAGGTTCACGGAGGTTAAGATGAAGCACTATCTGAACATTTACGTGAAGTTTTTGGCTCAGCACCTCAAACGGATGCTGCAGTATCGGGCCGACTTTCTGATCGGAGCCGGATCCTTCTTAGTCATCCAAGCCTCCGGGATCTTGTTCATCGCCTTGGTGTTTGCCCAGATCCCCGATCTGAACGGGTGGTCGCTGGATGAGATGATCTTCCTCTACGGGTACTTCCAGTTGCCCCGAGGACTCGATCATTTACTCACCGACAACATCTGGCTGATTCCGTCCCGTGTGCGTCGCGGTGACATCGACCGTTACCTCTTGCGTCCCATCAATCCGCTCTTTCAGGTCATCGTCGAACGCTTCCAGATTGAAGCCTTCGGGGAGTTGGCCATTGGGATCATCTTGGTAGCCTACGCGATTCCGCGCTTGGCCATCGTGTGGACGCCGATAACGATCCTGTTGGCGCTGGTGTTTATCCTGTTGGGGTCGCTTATCTACACGTCGATCAAGTTGATTACGGCATCAATCGGATTCTGGGTCATCAACTCGATGCCGATCATGACGACCATCTACAACATCGCCGATTTCTCCAAGTATCCGACCACGATCTTCCCTAAGCTCGTTCAGGCATTAGTCACGTATTTCATCCCGTTTGCTTTCGTTTCGTTCTTGCCGGCGACGGCCCTCATGAACAAAGCGGACAGTACCGGGATCCTGGTGGGGTCGATCGTTGCGGTATCGCTGCTAAGTCTACTGGCCTATCGCTTGTGGCTCAAAGGGTTGGCTTCCTACCAAAGCGTGGGTAACTAATACATTATTTTTCAGAAAAGTATTGCAAATTATCTGTCATGCGTTTACAATACGCTTAAATCAGTGACCAGGACATGTGCGTCGAAGGGCCTTCTGCCTAGCGAGTCGGAACAGGTGTAAGCCGACCGGAAGCTTCAACGTGTAACCCCTGGGAGTGCGCGGCGAATGTCAAGAGTAGCCGTTGCCGGTAGTCGCCGTTATCCGACTAGGGTTTGTTGGAACCCGAAAAAGAGACCTTAATGATAAGGTAATCAGGGTGGTACCGCGGAGCTTAAACAGCCTTCGTCCCTAACGGGAGGGCTGTTTTTATTTTCCAAGGAGGACCCTGTATGTGTGGAATCATGTATGCTTCCGGGATCGTGGATCCCATCGCGTTTGAAAAAGGGTTTAAGGCGATTGCCCATCGCGGACCGGATCAGCATCGCATCTTGTCCGATGAACACGGTACGTTTGGTTTTCATCGTCTGGCCATCATGGATGTCAGTGAAGCCGGGATGCAGCCGTTTGTGAAGGATGGGGTAACCCTAATGGTCAACGGCGAGATCTACAACGAACATGCCCTCAAGGCGCGTTATGCGGACTATCCCTACCAAGGGCACAGCGACTGTGAAGTGCTGATGCCGTTGTATCGCGATATGGGTGCAAAGCTCTGTCGCGAACTGGATGCCGAGTTTGCGTTTGTTTTGGTCGATGGACCGAATCAGCACGTCTTAGCCGGACGCGATCCCATCGGGATCCGTCCCTTGTTCTACGGGTATCAGAAAGGTTCTGGAGCGATCGCGTTTGCGTCGGAAGCCAAAGCGCTGATGCCACTGTGTGCGAAGATCTATCCGTTTCCCATTGGAACGGTCTACATCGATGGACGCTTTGTGCGCTATCACGACATCACCCACACCGATCGACCTGGTCTTAAGGACCCTGAAGCCATCAAACAGGCGATTCGGGAAGGACTTACCGAGGCCGTCAGTAAACGGCGCATGTCGGATGTCCCGGTGGGGTATCTGTTGAGCGGCGGCTTGGATTCGTCGCTGGTGTGTGCCTTGGCAGCACGTCAGACCAGCGAACCGTTGACGACTTTCTCCATTGGGATGACCACGGATGCGATCGATTTGAGTTATGCGGCGCTCGTGGCCAAACACTTGGGGACGAAGCATCATGAGATTCTAATGACCGAGAAGATGGTCATGGAGGCGTTGCCTGAAGTGGTACGAATGCTGGAAACCTACGACATCACCACGATCCGGGCTTCACTGGGCATGTACCTTTTGTGTCAGGGAATCCGTCGGATTTCCGACATTAAAGTGCTCCTATCCGGAGAGATCAGCGATGAGCTCTTCGGCTACAAATACACGGATTACGCGCCAAGTGCCGACGCTTTTCAAGAAGAGAGTTTAAAACGCTTGCGCGAGCTCTATCAGTACGATGTCTTGCGGGCCGATCGCTGCATCGCGGCGTGGTCACTGGAAGCCCGCGTTCCGTTTGGGGATCTGCGCTTTGTGGCGGATGTCTTAGCGATCGATCCGGCGATGAAACTGAACACGAAAGCCATGGGCAAGTATTGGTTACGCGAAGCCTTTGCGGAAGGGGACTACCTGCCGGAAGCCATTTTGTGGCGCGATAAGGCTGCTTTCTCTGATGCGGTAGGGCATTCGATGGTGGATGAGCTGAAAGCCATGGCTGAAACCAAATATACCGATGCGGAGTTTGCGTTGAAAGCCGCTACCTACTCGCACTGTCCGCCGATCTCCAAGGAAGCCTTGTGGTATCGGGAACTCTTCGAATCCTTCTACCCCCAACAATCCCATTGGCTCAGTGCCTATTGGATGCCCAATCCGGAGTGGGTTGGGGCTTCAGTCAACGATCCTTCTGCCCGAGTCTTAGCCAACTACGGTGCTTCCGGCCATGCATTAAAAAGCGATTCCCCTGAGGAATCGCTTTGTTTAGAAAATCGTGATGATGTACAAGAGCGCCGTCAACAACGGCACAAACAAGTTATCCAGGCCGTAGGGTGAAATGGCTTCGACTCCGGTAGCAATCAAAGCGATCATCAGGAGTACCGGCCAGTTGATTACCCCTAACTGCCAAGTGAGGTATAAGGCCGATACGGCAATCACACTCACCAACATGGCCAAGGTGCCTTCATAGCTCTTATGACCCCTGAAGATCGAGAACGTGTGTTTTCCGTAGAATTGTCCGATGACCGCAGCCATCCCATCCCCGTACCCCATGGCCAGTAAACCTAAACCTCCGGCGATCCGTAACTGCGGATCCATGAAGGTAAAGTGTGTGAGTAAGGCCACCGAGAGGGCATAGTACACGGTACCCAGGTTTTTAAACCGATTCTTTGAGTTGATGGCCGGGATCCAGTTGAAGATGGCATTCAAGAGATTGAATACGACAAAGAACAAGGGAGGAGCCATCGCGGCCCAGTAGCTTTTCAAGACCAACGAGGCAATCAGCCACCAATTGGCCACCATAATGTGTGCAAAGGTGCGACTCATCTCATGCGGCCAATGCGCTAAACGGGTTGCAATCAGCAGAATGAGTCCCAAATATGCAAATGAAATGAGTAATCCGATCCAATCATTCATGGGTTAACCTCAAAACGTGTCCCCATTATATGCTTTTCCCGTTCTCAGTGCAAGTTTCATAAACGTCCACCGCAAAAGCCGCGGTTACGTTTAGCTGCGGACACGCTTGGACCCGTTGGATCCCCTCAACCGGTGAGGTGTGCACATAAGGGGTCATCGCCAAAAGATCTCCAAGATCCGGTTGCGTCAGATCCAGTGTGAACACAACTTCGGTGCGATGATGATGGCGCTGTTGAGGTAACTCGATCGCAGGATCCGGGTTGAGCCGAACTGTCGGGTAAAGCAGGGCCTTGAGTTCAACCACGTGCTGAGGCAAGGGCCGAACCACCAGAAACCAGTGTTTAGCGATGCGATGGACCTCATGAGGATCAAACGGGGAGAAGATTGACACCGCCGCATCCACGGCGTGATCGATCAGGGGAGTTTGTGTCAGATTGGCGATCACGTAGGTTACGCTTGACCCTTTGGCAGCCCGTTTAATAGCCGATTTGGAAAGATCGATCCCGATAACGGTATAACCGGCATCACCCATGGCTTGGGTATAATCGCCTTCTCCGCATCCCAAATCCACGATGGATTCAATGCGGAGCGCCTTCAATTCGGAAAGTACCGCAACCTTGAGCGGTGCGTAATGTCCGGCGGAGAGGAAACGCCGCCGGGCGCTGACCATCTCCGGATCATCGCCGTGCGCTTTGACGGAGTGCCCGATCGTCAGATTGAGATAGCCTTCTTTGGCAATGTCAAAAGCGTGGCCATTTAGACAACGGACCAACTTCGTTTGACGCTCTAGTGTGGCATGACATACGGGGCAGCGAAGCATGGCTTCATTTTATCACAGATGACAAAGCCCCATCGGCTCGGGTATACTGAATCAAGGAGATTCACTATGAAATTCGTCTCGTGGAATGTGAATGGCTTACGGGCCGTCATGACCAAAGGTTTTGATGACATCGTTAGCGGTTTCAATGCCGATTTTATCTGTTTACAAGAAACCAAAATGCAGGCCGGACAGTTGGATTATCTGCCGGCCGGTTATCAGGGGTATTTCAATTACGCCGAGAAGAAAGGGTATTCCGGTGTTGCCGTTTACACCCGCCATACGCCGCTGAGTGTGACGTTGGGCATCGGGGTTGCTGAACACGACACGGAAGGCCGGGTCGTGACGCTGGAGTATGAGACCTTCTACTTGGTGTGTGTGTACACGCCCAATGCTCAGGATGAACTGCGACGCTTGGATTACCGGATGAGTTGGGAAGATGCGTTTCGAAAGTACCTGATGCGCTTGGACATGAAGAAAGGCGTGATCGTGTGCGGAGACCTCAACGTCGCCCATGAAGAGATCGACTTGGCCCGACCCAAAGAGAATCGCCACAGTGCCGGTTTCTCGGATGAGGAACGCGAAAAGATGACACGCTTACTCAAGAGCGGGTTTACCGATACCTTTAGAGCCCTGTATCCCACCAAAGTCCAATACAGCTGGTGGTCCTACCGTACGGCAGGACGTGAGAAAGGCATCGGGTGGCGGATCGACTATTTCCTCATCTCCGATCGTCTGCGCAACGCCTTGCGTGGGGCAACGATCCACGATGACATTTTCGGCAGTGACCACTGTCCCGTCAGCATCGAGATCTTCGAATGAGCGATGATCGTCGGGTCGAACTGACCCTTAGTGCTGTAGACCGGCAGGCCCTAAGCGCCTCAACCGTACCGGCTGCGCACCGCTGTCCGTATGCGCAAAGCTGCGGAGCCTGTCAGCTGTTGAACTGGTCGGATGAAACGCAAGCCGCGTGGAAACACCAGCAACTCCTCGAGGTCTTCAAACCGCTGAAGGTGGAACCTCAGCCGTTTTTCAGTGCCCCCCATCCTTTAGGTTATCGCCGCAAGAACACGTACGTGTTCAAATCCATCAAACGGGAGATCATCGCCGGATTCTACGCCGGTGGATCGAAAAGGCTCTTGGACATCAAACACTGTCTGATTCAGGACACTCGAGCCGATGCGATCTTCACGACCCTCAAACGCTTGATGAAGGCGCAAAGGATCTTGCCCTATGATCCACAAACCGGGGAAGGCACGATCAAAAACGTGGTCATTCGTACCACCACGACCGGGGTCATGGTGATCCTGGTGAATGCCCAAACGCAGTTCCCGGGTCGAAAGAACCTGATCCAAGCCTTACGTCAGGCTCATCCGGAAATCACCAGCATCATCGAAAACACGCACCCCAAGGACAGTCCTTACGTGTTATCCAATCAAAACACGGTGCTTTATGGTCCCGATCACTTAATCGAAGCCATGGGACCGTGGCGCTTTAAACTGGGACCTTCTTCCTTCTTCCAAGTCTATCCGGATCAAGCCCATCGGCTCTTTGAGGACGGCTTGAGTCAAGCCCGACTCCAACCGACGGATAAAATCGCCGATCTTTATTGCGGAGTGGGGGTCTATGGGATCTTAGCCTCCAAGCATGTGCACAGTGTCATCGGCATCGAAAGCAATCCAACAGCCCTCAGTGTCGCCAGAGACAACGCCAAGCTCAATGATCGATCCAATGTGTCCTTTATGAAAGCCGATGCGACAGAAGCCTTGGCTCAACTGAAAGACATCGATGTGGTGTTGATGGATCCTCCGCGCGAAGGAGCCTCTAAAGCCTTCATCGATGGGGTGATCGCGCTGAATCCGCGCACCATCGTGTATGTCTCCTGTAATCCCGTCACGCAAGTGAGGGACCTGCTTCAACTGTCGCGTCAGTACGCGATCACGCATGTGCGCGGTGCCGATCTTTTCCCGCAGACCACCCACATCGAGAGTGTAGCGGTCCTGCATCGCCGGAGCCAGCGATGAATTACCGTCAAGCCATTGCGGACTATCTGCCCAAAAACGAACAGGAACGCGTCGATCAAGCCGCGATTCTGAGTTTTATCGATAATCATTACGATGTGTTGGATCGGTCGAATTTAGTGGCGCACCTGACCAGTTCCGCCATCATCGTCAATCCAACGATGACGAAAGTGTTGTTTGCCCATCACAACCTCTACCAATCCTGGGGATGGGTGGGCGGACACAACGATGGCGATCCGGATCTTCTGGGAGTGGCCCTCAAAGAAGCCGAAGAAGAGACCGGAGTTCAAGGTTTGGTTCCGGTGTCATCGTCCATCTTCATGATCGACGTGATCCATGTGACCAACCACCTCAAACACGGCAACTATGTCGGGGATCATCTGCACCTCAACGTGACCTATTTACTTCAAGGCGATGAAACGCAAACCCCGCGTCACAAACCGGATGAGAACTCCGGTGTTCGCTGGTTCACGTTGGAAGAAGCGTTGGATCACGTCAGTGAAGCCCGCATGAAGCCGGTTTATCGAAAAGCCTTTGAAGCCCTGGAATTCTACAAAAAACGACCCTGAAGGGTCGTTTGTGTTAGAAGTGATACCCGCGATCCGCACTGTCATCGTAACGGATTCCGGCATAGAAACTGAGTAATCCTCCGATCAGAAAGCCATCGCTGACCACCAGGATCCACAGGCTCTGTTGGCCCAGTTGCGCATAGGTGACGCTCAACAGGGTCGGAAACAACCACAGGACATACATCCCGATGGGGGTGTCATTGACCCCTGAAACGGCTAGTCGATAGAGGGAAACTACATCCAGCTGGATCAGGATCGCAAAGCCGATCAGCACTAGTGCAGCCACAAAGATCATCAGTCGTTTCATGCACACCTCCGTTTGCGTTCATTGTAGCACAGCGTTGGTGAAAAGTGCCTGAAAAGCAGGCTTAGGTGTGCGTGGTATAATGAGATTACCATGGATCTACGTTATCCTGTCGCGCCGCAGGCGCACTTGATTCTGTCCCGATTGATCGCTCACGGGTTTGAGGCGTATCTAGTGGGCGGATCCGTTCGGGACCAAGTATTGGGACGTCCGATCACGGACTTGGACATTACGACCAGCGCATCCACCGCGGAAGTACTGGCCCTTTTCCATGACCACAAGACCTCCCGGATCGGGGAACGTTTGGGCACCATCGGAATCCATGTCCAGTCTTCGTGGATCGAAGTAACCACCTATCGCATCGATAGCGCCAGCTCAAATGCGCGCCATCCCGATTCCGTCACCTTTACCACCTCCCTGGTGGAGGACCTCAAACGACGCGACTTTACGATCAATGCGTTGGTGATGGATCAGTCCGGACGGGTGTTGGATCCTTTGGACGGCATGGCGGATCTTCAAGCGAAACGCATCACAGCCATCGGGAATCCCGATGACCGGTTTAAAGAAGATGCCTTGCGGATCTTGCGTGCGCTTCGTTTTGGAGCGCAGTTGGGGTTCTCGATCGATCATGCGACGGGGGAAGCCCTTCTACGCCACCAAGCCCTCTTGGATACCTTACCGGTGGAACGGATCCGGGCCGAACTCGATAAACTCATCCGATCGGATTCCCTGGAGACGATCTTCTATCCCTATTTCAGCGTGCTGTCGCGGGTCTTGGCCATCTCACCTCAAGGTTTGGCCGGGTTCGAACACTTCGAGGGTTTCGAGCTTAAACTGTTGACGCTCTTGGAACATCTCAGCCCTCAAGCCATCCACCACGAGCTGCTTCGCTTGAAGTACCCCAAGCGCTTGGCCGCTCAACTGGCTAAACTGGCCTCCGTTCGAAACGCGACAGCGTCAACCTCGATCGCCATCAAACATCTGTTGCGGGAAATCGGCGTCGATGGGGTAAATCTGATCCTGACGTATCAAGATGTCCACGGGATCACCGGGATCGATCCGGAGCTGACAGCTCAGGTGATGGCTCAAGATCCGGTGGTGACCCTGAACCGCTTGGCGATCAATGGTCATGATCTGATGGCCCTGGGTATTCAGGGTAAAACCATCCAGACGATTCTCGATCGACTCCTAGAAGCTGTGATCGAAGAAACTCTACCCAATGAAGCTAACGTCTTACTAAAGGCTGCCCGAGCCTTCCTTGACGAAAAGGGTTAAAATCGTTATGATGATAGGCAGTTAATGGAGAACGAAATGACCGAAGACAGTTCTGACGAGCGATGGCTCGCCAATCCCATGGGTCCTAGAAACCCCAGGAGCACCGTATGACCCCCATCCTGATTTTGTTGGGGCTGGTGTCCCTGAATGCGTTTTTCGCCGCTTCCGAGATGGCTTTCATCTCATTGAATGACAATAAGATCAAAATGATGGCCGATGACGGAGATCCCAAAGCCATCGTTTTATCGCGTTTATTGGCTGAACCCACGAAATTCCTGTCGACGATCCAGATCGGCATCACCTTGGCCGGGTTCTTGGCTTCGGCGTTTGCGTCCGACAGTTTTGCGGATCCGCTGGTGACCTGGATCGCTCCGCAGTTGCCTTGGTTGGGGGAAACGACGTTAAGAAGCCTGGTGGTGGTGCTTATCACCATGGTACTTTCGCTGGTGTCGTTGGTGTTTGGGGAGCTGGTTCCCAAACGTGTGGCCATGAAGTATCACGAAACCATCGCGTT
This sequence comes from uncultured bacterium, assembly GCA_903847945.1. GTDB lineage: Bacteria > Bacillota_I > Bacilli_A > Erysipelotrichales > Erysipelotrichaceae > UBA2212. Next base: position 29,084 of record CAINEY010000011.1, read on the forward strand.
CTCCGTGGTCGGAGTGATCCGATTCATCGAGATCGTCTTCAATCCGTTTGTCCGATTACTGACCTTTTTGACGAATCTGACCGTGCGTCTGTTTGGGATCGATCCCAACGAAGAAACGCGGGCGGTCACCGAAGAAGAGATAAGGATGTTGGTGGATGTCGGGGAAGAGAAAGGCTCGATCCGGGAATCGGAGAAAGCCATGATCAATGCGATCTTCGATTTCGATAACACGGATGTCTCTGATATCATGACCCATCGCACGGAAATCGCCGGTTTATCGGTCGATGCGAGCTTTGACGATGTCAAGGCGCTGATCGACGAAGAACAGTACACGCGCTTCCCGGTGTATGAAGACACCATCGACAACATCATCGGGGTCTTGCACATCAAAGACCTGTTACGCAGTATCGGTCAGGTTCAGCTGCCGGATTTCAATTTACGTCAATTGATCCGTGAACCCTACTTCGTTCCGGAATCGAAGAAGACGGATGCCCTTCTGCGTGAACTTCAAAAAGAGAAAGTGCACTTGGCCGTCGTCATCGACGAGTACGGTGGAACCGCCGGGATCATCACGATCGAAGACCTTTTGGAAGAAATCGTCGGCAACATCTTCGATGAATACGATGAAGAAGAAAAAGAGATCCAGGCCCTCAACCATTACACCTATGATGTGATGGGATCCGTCGATCTGGAAGAACTGGATGAAACCTGTGATTTGGGCTTACCGTTGGATGAGCTCGAAGATTACGATACCCTATCCGGCTTCTTGGTGAGCCTTTTGGGGCACATCCCTGAAGATGACGAGCATGTCGATCTGGTGTACCGCAACCTGCGCTTTAAGATCCTCCAGGCCGAAGACAAGGTCATTGAGAAGGTGCGCATCATCAAGAAACTGGAAGAGACGCCGGTGGTAAAAGAAAAATAACCATGGCCATTGAACAACCTTCCTATACGATCCTGGTGAAGGACGATGCCATTGAAGTGCGTCAGTATCCCGCGATCATCGTTGCGGTGGCGGATGAGAATGACTTGCGCGGGTATTCCGGATTCAGTCGTGTCTTTGAGTACATCTCCGGTGATAATGCCAAGCGCGAGAAGATCGCGATGACCTCTCCGGTCATCAACACCTTGGATGAGCGAGCCATGACGACGGCGTTTGTGATGCCGAAAGCCTATGATTTGAGCACGTTGCCTCAGCCTCAATCCGGACGATTGGCACTGGTGGAGAAACCTTCACGCCTCGTCGCCGCACTCCGGTTCAGCGGCAACATCAACGCCCGGATCATCGCTGAAAAGGCGGCCCAACTTCAAGCGTGGATTGCGGATCACGGGTATACAGTCAACAGCTGTCTCGAACTGGCCCGTTATAATCCGCCCTTTATTCCCGGCTTTCTTAAACGCAATGAAGTGTGGCTGGAAGTCACGTCTAAACCTTAAAAAGGGAAACCGATTTGGTTTCCTTTAATTTGCGGTTTTCTTGACTCCACCCCAGGTGAGATTCAATCCTCGGGAGTTGATCACCTTCAGATAGAAATCTTCATAGTACGCCTTATCGGGCAGAATGCTGGTCGAGAGTTCATCGAAGGGGATGACCTTCGTATTTCCAGCGTAATAGTATTGGTTGAAGGTGTAATGCAGATCGATGCGCGGGTTTTCGATGCTGATGTAGACGTCGTTGCCCCAGACTTCCTTGCGGATATCTAGCGCAGCGATGAGCCCGATCTTCTGTGGATCGCCGATTTGTCCGGAAACGAAGTTGCCTAAGGCGTAGAAGACGAAAGTCTTCCCGATGCGTTCCATCGGCATGATGGAATGGGCATGGTTTTGGATGACCAAGTCGACCCCCAGTTCGGCACACAAGTTGGCGATTTCCACTTGGAAGGCTGAGGGCTTGATAATGTATTCGACATCCGTATGGATCGAGACGATCAACACATCCACCAGCGGACGCAGGGCCGTGATGTCGCGAATCATGCGATCCCGTTCACCCGCCTGGTCAAGGGTTGGAACGAGGAATTGTTTATCGGTAGGGAGTTTGAGGAAGTTGAGGTAATAGGTGTACGCCAAGAACCCATACGAGATGCCGTTCTTTTCATACACATGGACCGCATCGCGGTCTTCTTGATTGGTGTAAACACCGGCGGATACCACCGGTTTGGAATTCCAGTACTCCACGGTATTCTCGATGGCTTGAACGCCTCGGTCATAGCTGTGGTTGTTGGCCAATGAAACAAGATTGAATCCCAATTCAATCATTTCATCTCCAAACTCATAGGGAGAGTTGAAGCGCGGGTAAGAACTCAGTCCGATCTCCGTTCCCCCCAACATCGACTCCTGATTGTAGAAGGCCAGATCGTAGGGTTCGATGTAGTCTTTCATCAGGGTGTATTGTTTGGTGAAATCGTACGTGTTTCCGACTTTGGCATCGTTGTAGACGTTACCGTGCAAAAGGGCATCCCCCACCATGACGATATCCATCGAGGTGCTCATCGGGAAAGCCACCAAGTCTTGGCTTAAGGTATCGGTGGGATAGTCGTGAGGATCATCCTCGGAAGGCTTGGCGGAGCAGGCGCTCAACACCAACACGAAAATCAGGGGCAGAATCAGGTGTTTCATTGGTAACCTCGACGATAAGATTCAAAGACAGCGTCTACATTGTGGTCAGCCGCATAGGCCGCATTGACCCAGTAGGGATGACGCAAGAGTTCACGGCCCAAGGCCACCAGATCGACCTCCTTCAGGACATCTTCGACCTGCTGAGGCGTTGTGATGAGCCCTACGGCGATGACCGGTTTATTCAAAGCGGTTTTGATGGCTTTGGCGAAATCGACTTGATAGAGCGGGAAGGGCGACATGGACACGTTGACCAAGCCACCGGAGGAAACATGGATCAGATCGAAGGCCTCAGACACCGGGCGAAGGTGCTCGATGACCTCCTGCGGGTGATTGCCGTCGGGATGATACTCTTCGGCAGTGACCCGGATCTGAAAGAGTTTGTTGGTGGGCCAGACCGGACGAATCGCGTTCACCAGTTCATGGAGGAATCGTCCGCGTTTTTTGGCACTGCCGCCATAGGCGTCCGTGCGCTGATTGGTCAGCGGGGAGAGGAACTCATTGATGAGATAACCATGGGCTCCGTGCAGTTCAATAGCATCAAATCCGGCTTTATCGGCACGAATGGCGGCAGCTTTGAAGGCATCGATGACTTTATCGATATTGGCCTGCGTCATGGCGTTGGGTGTATCATAACGTTCCGAGAAAGGAATGGCACTGGGAGCCAAATGCGGAGTTGATGTGGAGGTACTTTTGCGACCGGCATGCTGTAATTGAATGCCGATCTTGGCCCCATACGCATGGACTTCTTCGACCAACTGTTTGAGTCCGGCGAGGTGATCATCCGACCAGATCCCCAGATCCCGATCGGTAATGCGTCCTTCGGGGGTTACAGCTGTGGCTTCGACGATGATGAAACCGACTTGTCCCATGGCGCGCGTGGCGTAATGGGCCCGGTGAAACGCATTGACTTGCCCGTCCGTGGCTTGATACATGCACATGGGCGGCATGACAATCCGGTTCTTCAGGGTGATCGATTTCAGAGTGTACGGCTGTAAAGCATTCATTCCAAGGGTCTCCTACGACAACAAATGTGATACGATTAGTTTACCCTGTCCCAACAGGCTTGTAAAGTAAAGGTCCTGAATAACGCATGCATCAACACTTTGAGTCCATCCGTAAAATCCTCATCGGGATCCTCGTTCTCAACTGGATCGTCGCAGCCGTCAAACTGATCATCGGATCCTTGAGCGGCAGTGCCTCCGTTATGGCCGATGGATTTAATGCGCTTTCAGACGGGTCCACCAACGTCATCGGTCTGATCGGGGTTGCCTTGGCCTCCAAGCCCAGTGATGAGGAACACCCCTACGGTCACCACAAGTTTGAAACCTTGACGACCTTGGGCGTTGTGGTGCTTTTAGGGATCGTCTCCTTTCAAATCACCACCTCCGCGATCGCCAAGTTCATCACGCCCAGTTTACCAAATGTAAGTCCGCTCGATCTGGTTTTTCTGGTAGGAACCCTACTTATCAACCTGTGGGTGGTGTGGTATGAACGCCGTAAAGGGCACCAGTTGCGCAGTTCGCTGTTGATTGCCGATGCGCTGCACACGCAAAGTGCCGTGTATGTCAGTATCGGTGTGATGTTGACTTTGGGTTGGGTGATCCTGAAATTGCCCTACGCCCCTTACATCGATCCGTTGATGTCGCTGGTCGTCGTGGTCTTTATCCTCAAAGAAGCCTGGGCGATCTTTAAAGAGAACTCGGGGATGCTCTTGGACGAAGCTCAAGTCGATCCGAAAATCATCCAAAGCATCGTCATGGCGGATCCGCGTGTCAAAGGAGTCCATCAGATCCGCTCACGCGGCACCTTAACGGTCTTGGATATCGACCTGCACGTGCTGGTCGATCCCACCATGCGTATCGACGAAGCTCATCCCTTGACCCATGATCTGGAGAGTGCCCTCAATGATCATTTCGATCAGGAGGTGAGAACCATCATTCACCTGGAACCCTACAGTGACGAACGCTTTGCCCGTCACGAAGCTGAAATGCGTCAACACGGCTTCACAAGACACATTGATTGACATTGCCCTTCAATCCCCCTAAACTACGGGTGAAAGTTGAGGAAGAACCATGTCTAAAATCTATGCCAACATCACCCAATTGGTCGGGAAAACTCCGCTGGTTTCCATCGACCGTTTAAATGCCAAGCATGGCGGACAAGCCCGCCTGCTGGTCAAACTCGAGTCGCGTAATGCGGCCGGGTCCGTGAAGTGCCGCATCGGGCTCTCGATGATCCAAGGGGCGATGACCAGTGGTCAACTGCAACCCGGAGGACTCATCATCGAACCCACTTCCGGTAATACCGGGATCGGCTTGGCTATGGTCAGTGCTGCCTTGGGTTATCGATTGATCCTGACCATGCCGGAAACCATGTCCATCGAACGCCGCAAGATTCTTAAAGCGTACGGGGCAGAACTCGTTCTAACCGAAGGCCCCAAAGGGATGAAAGGCGCCATCGAAAAAGCCAAAGAGCTGGTAGCCGCTAATCCGGGATCCTTCATGCCCGCTCAGTTTGAGAATCCCAACAACCCCAAAGTGCATTTTGAAACCACCGGACCGGAAATCTTCCACGATACCGATGGGCAAGTCGATGTGTTTGTAGCCGGGATCGGAACGGGGGGCACCATTACCGGAGCCGGGGAATACCTCAAAGGCAAGATCCCCTCGCTGAAGATCATTGCTGTCCAACCCACCGACTCGCCGGTCTTGACCGGAGGTCAACCGGGACCCCACAAACTTCAGGGCCTCATGCCGGGCTTCATTCCCGCCATCCTGAACACCTCGATCTACGATGAAGTCGTCTCGGTCACGACCGACCAAGCCTTCGCCATGACGCGCGACTTGGCCAAGACCGAGGGCATTCTCGCCGGAATCTCCTGCGGGGCTGCCTTGTTTGCCGGGATCGAAGCCTCAAAAAAGGCTGAGAATGCCGGAAAGACGATCGTTGTGATTTTACCGGACGGGGGCGAACGTTACCTGTCCACTGCTCTGTTTGACGAGTAAAAAGGAGACCTATGACCCGCAGACGCCAACAGCTTGAACAACTGACCATTCTGGGACTGATGATCGCCATGATCCTGATCATGACGTACATCCCCAATCTGGGCTACATCCAGACCGGAATCCTGTCGGTCACCATCATTCACTTACCGGTGATCATCGGGATCTTAGCCACGGGACCCTTGGGCGGTCTCGTCTTGGGGACGACCTGGGGGCTGACCAGCTGGCACTACGCCACCACGTTAGGAACCGCTGAAGCGGCCATCTTCGTCAATCCGATGGTGTCGATCGTTCCGCGCATCCTCGTAGGTTTGATCGTAGCCTATTCAGCCTTGGGTTTGCGTAAGCTTATCAAACCCAAACCCTTACGCTATGGGATCGTTGCCGGCTTAGGCGCGCTCTCCAACACGGTCTTAGTGCTTAGTGCGATTTTTGCGTTTGCTTCAGCTGGTCTGGTGACGTTCAACCAGGCCGTCAGCTTCATCCTTGCGTTTGTCATCTCCGTCAACGGATCGCTGGAAATCCTGTCTGCGGTGATCCTGGTGCCGATCGTGATGGTTGCCATCGATAAAGTCAGAACCCGGTCCTAACCGGGTTTTTTGTTGGGCATGCGAATTGAAAGGGAGGGGGAGAGTTGGTAAGGTGGAAGTACAGAATCAAAGGAGAAATCTCATGAAATACAGCCTGCCTGCTTTGCCTTATGCGGTCGAAGCCCTTGAACCGCACATCGATGCGATGACCATGACCTTCCATCACACCAAACACCACCAAGCCTACATCTACAACCTCAACGCTGCTTTGGACAAACACCCGGAACTCTACGACGTGTCCCTGGAAAAGATCCTTCAAAACATTGACAGTGTGCCTTCCGACATCCGTACGGCCGTGCGCAATCACGGGGGCGGACACTACAACCACGCCCTGTTTTGGACCCTGTTGACGCCGAAATCCACTCAACCCGGCACCAAGCTCTCCGAACTCATCACCCGTGACTTCGGCAGCTTCGACGCTTTCAAGGAAGCCTTCAACACGGCTGCCAAGACCCGTTTCGGATCCGGTTGGGCTTGGTTGGTGGTCACCCCCGAGAAGACCCTCAAAGTGACCTCCTCCGCCAATCAGGATACCCCGTTTGCGGAAGGGTATCCGGTCTTGGGTTTGGATGTGTGGGAACACGCCTATTACCTGAAGTATCAGAACCGTCGTCCCGACTACATCAACGCCTTCTGGGCCATCATCAACTGGGAAACAGTTGAAGAACGGGTCCGTGCCGCGCTATAATGCAGGCATGGTCCAACGCAAACAAAAACTAGCCCGTCGACTCAGCATCGGCGAAGAAATTGGAAATGCCGTGACCCATGGGGTCATGGCGTTTCTGCTTTTAGGCGTTTATCCGTTTATTGCCGTTTTTGCCTACCTTAAGGGTGGTTGGTTGCAGATGAGTGCCGTCAGTATCTTCATCGTCAGTCTGTTCTTGATGTTCCTCTTGTCGACGCTCTATCACGCCATGGCCTACGATACGAAACATAAAGTCGTCTTCCGTATCCTCGATCATATCGGCATCTACTTCGCCATCGCCGGGTCGTATACCCCGGTCGCACTGGTCATTGTCGAAGGCCTGTGGGGCAACGTCATCATGATCATCCAATGGTCCATGGTGCTCATTGGGATCCTCTATAAATCCATTGCCAAGAGCTCGATTCCTACCTTATCGGTGACCATTTACCTGGTCATGGGCTGGATTGCGATCCTGTTTATGCCGGTCATCTTCAATGTGGCCCAACCCATGTTTCTGGGTTTGATCGGACTGGGAGGTCTTCTGTATACCGGCGGAGTCTTCTTCTACGGTTCCAAGTTCCCCTACGCGCATTTTGTGTGGCACCTCTTCATCAATTTCGCCGCCATCAGTCACTTTATCGCCATCGTCTTTTTCCTTTAACACAATGCTCACACAATTTAAGTAGGTGAGTGGTATAATGTGCCTAATTGAAAGGAATTCTTATGAAATTCACAAAGGCTGAGAAGAGTTGGATTTTATACGATGTGGCAAATTCCGCCTACACCCTGATTACTTCGGCGACCATCCCCATTTGGTTCAATTACCTCTATGGCTTGTCCCCGGTCGAAGGCGTTCCCTCCACGACGTTCTTTGCGTTTACGACCTCGATCGCGATCGGGATCATTGCGCTGTTGAGTCCCTTCATGGGCGCGATTGCGGATCATCAGGGGATGAAACGCAAACTGTTCTTGGGATCGATCATCGTGGGCTTGTTGGGTGGTTTTGCGTTTACCGCCGTCAATAACTGGATCACGTTCTTGCTGTTGTTTATCATTTCCCGCATCGGGTATTCGTTAGGGAATGTCTATTACGACTCAATGCTGGTCGATGTTGCTTCGGATGAACGCATGGATAAAGTTTCCGCCTATGGCTACGCCATGGGTTATGTCGGATCCACCATTCCGTTTATCGTCGGCTTGGTGTTTGTGTTGGGAGCCGAATCCTTCGGGCTTACGGAAGCGATGGGAACCCGCATTTCCTTCATCATTGCGTTTGTTTGGTGGTTCTTGTTTACCATTCCGCTGCTGCGTAACGTCAAACAGACTTATTACACGCCAGCCAAGAAGCACTTGATTGCGGATTCTTACAAACAAGTCGTTTCAACGTTCAAAAAGATCTACAACAACAAACCGATGTTCTACTACATCATCGGTTACTTCTTCTACATCGACGGTGTTTATACGATCATCTCGATGGCGACCAGCTTCGGAGCCGAGTTGAAACTGGATACCAGCGGTTTGATTGCCGCCTTGTTGATGACGCAGTTCATTGCCTTCCCGTTTGCGATCCTGGCTTCGCGCTTAGCCGATAAGTTTGGAGTCTTGAACATGCTGAAAGTGTACATCTCCATCTATGGTTTTGTGGCTGTCTTTGGATTCCAATTGGATCAGCTGTGGGAATTCTGGTTCCTGGCCGCCATCGTCGGGATTGCTCAAGGCGGGGTCCAATCCTTGTCCCGTTCGTACTTCGGGAAATTGGTTCCGAAAGAAAATTCCAACGAGTACTTCGGCTTCTTCGATATCTTCGGGAAGTATGCGGACCTTTTGGGACCCATCCTGATCGGGATCTCGGGTTTGGCCTTCGGCAGTTCGCGTTATGCGATCCTCTTCCTGGTAGTGTTCTTCATCATCGGTTTCGTTCTCATCAGTAAAGTTCAGAAGCTCACCAAATAGTTTAGGACACCTTGCGAAAGCAAGGTGTTTTTGTTAGGATAGGTCAATATTAAGGAGATCACTATGTCTCAATCTGCTGTTCGTCATTTACAAGCTGCCATCCAGACACCAACAGTCAGTTATCCAGATCGTTCTCGTATGGATTTTGGCGTCTTTGAACGGTTTCTTAACGACCTTAAGGCCAATTACCCGATGACGTTCTCCAAAGGTACCGTCGAGAGGGTTGCAGGATACAGTCTGGTCATCCACATTCAAGGACACCAGAGCGATGCTGATCCAGTGGCGTTTATGGGGCACTACGATGTGGTCCCGGTCAAACCGGAAGGTTGGGATACGGATCCTTTCGGTGCGGAAATCAAAGAAGGGTATCTATATGGACGCGGGACCCTCGATATGAAAGGTCAGGTGATGGCTACACTCGAAGCGATGGAGCAATTGCTGAGTGAAGGCGCGGAGTTTGACCGGAGCATTTACCTCCTCTTTGGTCACAATGAAGAAACCGGATCGGAAATGTCGGATTCAGGAGCAGCGTTGACCCGCGATCTCCTGCGATCGCGTGGAATCCATTTTTATGCCGTCGTCGATGAAGGGGGTGCGGTAGTCGAGGGCAAAACCTTGGGGATCGATGGTTTGGTCGGACTCGTCGGTATCGCCGAGAAAGGCTATCTCGATCTTCGGCTCAGCGCTAACCAAGTCGGTGGGCATGCGTCCATGCCACCTCAACGATCCGCCCTTTATGACGTCTTTGAAGGCGCGATGACCATGGAATCCAAGAAATTCAATCTATCGTTCAATGAAGCTACGCAGGCTATGTTCTCGGTACTCGCTCCTCGCATGAAGGGCCTGCGCCGATTTGTCTTCACTCATTTGCGTTGGTTTAAGCCTTTTGTGCTCAATGAATTGGCCAAATCACCGCAGACTGCAGCGTTGGTCAGGACCACCTCGGTCATGACCATGGCTCTCGGATCCAAAGCACCCAACGTGTTGGCTCAAACCGGAGAAGTCATTGTCAACTGTCGCCTGGTTCCAGGGGATTCAGTTGATCAGGTGGTGGCTCGGACTAAAGCCAAAGTCGGACCAAAAGTTAACGTTGACGTGTTGACTGGCACAGAACCGACGGATGTTTCGCCGGTCGATCATCCAGCCTTTGTGATCCTTCAACGCTCCATTCAATCGCTCTACCCGTCATTGACTTTGGTCGCCCCTTACCTGGTCGTTGGCGCGACGGACAGCCGCGTTTATCACGGGATGGCCGATGGGGTTTACCGGATCCAGCCTTTTCCAAACAGTTATCTGGATCGCGGGACAGTTCATGCTGATAATGAGCGAATTCTAATTGACGACTATCTTAAAGGAATCGAACTGTTTAGAGCCCTCCTGCTTGAATTGTCGAAAGCCTGATCACTCAGGCTTTTTTTGACAGAAACGTGATGGCTTAGCCACGATTTTGACACACTTGAGCGCTATCATCTAGGCAACGTTAAAGGAGCGTTACCGCATGAAATTAAAAACAGTTCTTCTCTCGTCAGCCGCTCTCATGGCTGTCACCGTCACTGGCGTGGCTGCCTATTCGCAATCCAAAGTCGACACCTTGGTGTCCTTGACCGGATTGAGTGAGGAAGCGATCACTGATGCTGCAGAAGCCGGAAAGACCTTGGGTGAAATTGCGCTCGAGGAAGGGGTCTACGACGAATTCAAAGCGACAATCGTCACCGGATTTGAAACCCATCTTCAATCCAAAGTGGATGATGGGAAACTGAGTGCTGACGAAGCCGCAGACCTTTTGGCTCAGTTTGAAGCCAAACAAGCGGATTGTACGGGGGATCCCGAAACAACGATCGGGATGAACCTGAATCTGGGAACTGGCGGTTACGGTCAACGCCAGGGCCACTAAAGAAAAAACCTGTCGCAAGACAGGTTTTTTATTGGGTTAGTTGAGTTCTGAATCCGGGATCGAATCCAGGGTCTTCTCGATCGTGGAGGTGATGGAGGCGACCGTGCCGTCACTGAAGGGGGACTTCAGGTTGGCGGCTTCCACCAGGCCTAAGAAGGACTTCGTCCCGCCCAGTTTACACAAGGCCAGATAATCCTTCCACACGTTGGGATCGTTGTCCTGGGTGCGTTTGAAGAACTGCAGGGCACACAATTGAGCCAAGGTGTAATCGATGTAGTAGAAGGGGGCGTGGAAGACGTGGCCCTGTTGGAACCAGAATCCGCCGCGGTTGAGGAAATCGTTGTCCTTGTAGTCTTTGTGGGGGAGGTAGACCTGTTCGAGTTCGCGGAACTTGGCTTTACGCTGCGTCGGCGTCAGGTCGGGGTTGGTGTAGACTTCATGCTGGAAGTGATCGATGAGGACCCCATACGGGATAAAGGTCATGGCTGAGGCCAAATGACTGAACTTGAACTTGGGGGTCTGTTCCTTGAAGAAGCGATCCATCCACGGCCAGGTCAAGAATTCCATCGACATCGAATGGATCTCACAGGATTCCAGGGTCGGCCATTGGACTTCGGGAATGTCGATCCAGCGGGACTGGAAGACTTGGAAGGCATGACCCGCTTCATGGGTCAGCACTTCGACATCGCCTTGGGTTCCGTTGAAGTTGGAGAAGATGAAGGGGGAAGCATAATCGGAAATGTAGGTGCAGTATCCGCCGGACTGTTTGCCTTTTTTGGCCACCAGATCCAAGAGGTTGCGATCGATCATGAAGTCGATGAATTCACCGGTTTCCGGGGAGAGTTCGTGATACATCTGACGACCGGCAGCGATGATGTCTTCCGGAGTGCCTACGGGTTTGGGATTTCCGGACTTGAATTCATACGGCAAGTCATAGTAATACAAGTGATCCAAACCTAAACGCTTAGCTTGACGTTTGATCAGTTTCTGAGCGACCGGAACGATGCCGTCACGGACCTGTTTGCGGAAGTTGGCCACCATGTCGGCATTGTAGTCCAAGCGGTTCATGCGCACATAACCCAGTTCGACGAAGTTCTTGAAGCCCAAGGTCTTGGCGATCTTATCGCGCAGGTGCACCAGTTGGTCGTAAATGTCATCGATGGTGCTTTCATTGGCGCTCATCCAGTCGGATTTCGCGCGTTGGGCCGCTTCACGGACCGAGCGGTCTTCACTGATGAAGTAAGGACCCAGTTGCGCTAAGGTCAGGGTCTTCCCATCGAAAGGAATCTGGGCACTGGCGATGAGCTTGGCGTATTGCGAACTCAGTTTGTTTTCGTCTTGAAGCAGCGGAATGATTTCCGGGGTGAAGCTCTTGAGGGCGTTCTCAGCCAATTGGAAGAAGGGTTTGGGGAAGACGTTCTTCAGTTCCGCAATAAACGGAGACTTCAGGACGGCGTGGTAAAGGCGTACGTTGAGTTCTTCGTAAAGAGGGCCTTGTTCATCCCAGTAGTTGTTTTCACCTTCGTAGAATGCATCGGTGGTGTCGATGGAATGACGGATGGACGAGAGGGTCTGCATGGATTGGACATGCGTGCGACCGGCGTTGATCGACTTAAAGACGGCGATCTGAGTGTTTGCATCTTTAGCCTCGACAAAGCGTTTCAGTTCGGTCTCAAACTGCGCTTTGAGGGCGTCGAAATCGGGCCGGGTATACGTGTAATCGTTAAAGGTCATGGGGGCTCCTAGGCAACCTGACGGCTGTGTTATACTTATTGTATCAAAAGGTTATGGAAATGAAACGATTCTTTCACTGGGCTTTGATGCTGATGGTGATTACGCTGAGTGCGTGTTCCCTGATCGAGCGCCCCTTTACTCCCAAAATCACCTCCCGTATTGCTGAAAGCACGGTGTTTGGAACACGGACGCTTTCGGTGATCTCACAACCCAACTACGTCAAAGAAGAGACCGTTTATGTGGTCGAGTCGGAGATGGAGTTGGCAATGACGGCCAAACTCTTGTTTGAAGAAGGCATCTTGATGTTTTACTATGAAGACCGGGATTTCGATCTGAATACGACCTACGATTATCTGGATGCGATCATGATCCATGCCTTCCGCTTCTCCATGGGAACCAAGACGTACACCCAAGGGGATACCGTGATCAAAGCCTTAGATTACGTGAAGATCGAGCTGTTCAACGATCAACGCACCGTGGTTGATTCGCACATCGATGCGTTTGTGGATGAGTACCTCAGTGACAGTGACTTCCGCGTTCAGATCCGGGAAATCAACAAGGGTCTGGTTTTGGAGACCAAGTACGATACGACTTACTTGAATGTCGATCTTACCGCCATCACCGATCACACCTCGTTTGAAGCGTATGGGCTCTTTGAATTCGATACGGCGGTCTGTTCCGGGTATGCCAAGGCTTTCCTGAGTGTCGCTGAAGCGGTGGGAGTACCAGCCATCGTCGTGTCCTCCCGCGCCATGAATCACGCGTGGAATCTCGTGTATGACGGCAGTGCCTGGCTCTACGTGGACAGCACCTACAACGATCCCATTCCCGATAAGAAGGGGCGAGTGTTGACAACCTACTTATTGATTGATGAAGCGACCCTGATCAAGGGCATCAATGAACAGGACGGACACATCTTTGATTCTGGAGACGGAAACGGCTTGAGTGCGCAGGATTACGTCAGCTTTGCCCAATACCTGTATCCCAACCCCTAGGGACACAAGTAAAGCGCTTGGTGACAAGATTGAAAGAGGCTGGCTTGTATTTTGGCAATAATGGGGTACAATGAAAGTAACCCACAAGGATACCGCTCATGAAAACACTTCTGCCTGTTTTGGTTATCTTTGAACACCAAGCGACCGTCATGGCCTTACTTGGTGGTGGCGTAAATAAGGGATTTTGAAGTGGACGTAATTTGTCCGCTTTTTTATTGTTTGAACATAGGAGGTCATAAACATGGATCAAACAAATCTTGAATTCTGGGAAGCAGCAGCCCAAGGCGACTTGTCCCGCGTGGTGATGAGCGTCAATCGCGGAGCGGACGTCAACGTGCGCAATGCGGAAGCGCGGACTGCGTTGATGCGGGCCGGGAAACGCGGGTATGCGAATGTCGTGCGGTATCTGTTGGATCAGGGCGCGGATGTGAATGCGCGTGACAACAACGGGAAAACGGCCTTGATGGGCGCAGCCAAGAAAGGTCATGTGGACATCGTGAAGATGATGTTGGATGCCGGAGCCGATGCGACGGTGGCCGACAACAAAGGCAAGACCGCCTTGATCCGGGCCTCTTTCCTGGGTCACACTGAAGTGGTGGATCTGTTGGTGAGAGCGAAAGCGGATGTCAATGCGAAGGATGAAATGGGTCGTACCCCGCTCATGGAAGCCTGCAATGCCTTCAAGTTCGATGTGATCAAGCTACTCATCGACAAAGGTGCGGATGTCAATGCGATCGATGACAATGGCTGTACGGCGCTCATGCGGGCGGCCTATGCCGGGTATAAAGAGATGGTGGATTACCTCTTGGATCATGGCGCCGATAAGGAACTGGTCGACAAGAGCGGCTATAAAGCGATTCATTATGTACGGACCGAGTGTCTGGCTGAACTCAAACCGATTCTGAAATAGGAGCACCATGAAAGACTACGCAGCGTTAGAAGTACGCAATATCGTTTTACTGGGCCACAGCGGCGTCGGAAAGACGTCGTTAGTGGAAAGCATGCTATATTTTACCAAAGTGATCGATCGGATGGGGAAGACCGTCGATGGGAACTCCAGTCTGGACTTTGAAGCCGACGAAGTGAAGAAAGGCTTATCGATTTATACGGCCTTGGCTCCGATTGAATGGAAAGACCACAAGATCAACTTTATCGATACCCCGGGCTTTCTGGATTATGCCCAGGAAATGGAAGCCGGTTTAGCGGTTGCCGACAATGCCCTCATCGTTGTCGGGGCTAAAGAAGGCATCCAGACCGGAACGATCCGGGCCGTTCGCAATGTGGCTCGCCGTAAACTGCCGACCATCTTCTTCGTCAACAAGATCGATGAAGAAAATGCCTCGTTTGACAAGGCGTATGCGGGATTACGCGACACCTTCGGGAAATCCGTCATTCCGTTTGAGATTCCCATCGTGGAAGGCGGGAAAGTCGTCGGATCCGTCAATATCCTCAAAAACAAAGCCTGGTACATCAACGACCGCAACACGCCCAAAGACGTGCCGGCAGGGATGCAGAAACAGGTTGACGAGTACTTAAATCAAATCGCCGAAGCCGTCGCTGAAACTTCCGATGAGCTCTTGGACAAATTCTTCTCCGGGGAAACCTTCACGGATGCGGAACTTATTCAGGGGGTCCGTGCCGGGGTACGCAGCGGAGAGATCCGTCCGGTCTATGCGGGCAGTGCCCTCCAACAAGTCGGTATCGAACGCTTGTTGGATCTGATCGGGGAATATTTCCCGTCCTATGGCGAAAAAGGCCTCATCGAAGCTAAGAAGCCCAACGGGGAAGTCGTGCAATTGCACACTGATGAAAGTGAACCGTTCTCGGCCTTGGTCTATAAGACCGTCATTGACCCGTTTGTGGGTCGCATCTCCTACATCAAAGTCATGACCGGTGTGCTCTCGGCCGATTCCGTGGTCGTCAACGTGCGTGAAGAGAAGCCGGAAAAGATCGCCGGACTCTTCATCGTCAAAGGCAAGAACCAGATCGCCGTCGGAAAACTCTTCACCGGCGACTTAGGCTGTGTCGTCAAACTCCAGGTCACCAAGACCAACGATACCTTAGCCACCAAAGGCAAAGAAGTCAGTTACGATCCGATCGTGTTCCCGGAAGGCTTGTTGGCTATGGCCATCTTCGCCAAGAGCAAAAACGATGAAGACAAACTGGGCACCGCCTTGCAACGCATCGAAGAAGAAGATCCCTCCTGCAAGATCCTCAAGAATGCGGAAACCAGTGAAATGGTGGTCTATGGGATCGGGGATCAACACCTGGATGTCATCGTCAACAAACTGAGAAACAAATACAAAGTCGAAGTTGAATTGCGTGAACCGACGATTCCTTACCGTGAAACCATTCGCGGCACGGTCAGTGTCGAAGGAAAACACAAGAAACAATCCGGCGGTGCCGGCCAGTTCGGAGACGTGTGGATCACCTTTGAACCGTGCGACAGCGAAGACATGGTCTTTGAAGAAAAGGTCTTCGGTGGTGCCGTCCCGCGTCAGTATTTCCCGGCGGTTGAAGCGGGATTGCGCGATGCCATGAACAAAGGCGTCTTGGCCGGCTACAAAGTGGTCGGAGTCAAAGCGACCTTGACGGATGGGAAGTATCACCCGGTCGATTCCAAGGAAATCGCCTTCAAGATGGCCGCCCGTTTAGCCTATAAAGCGGGCATGCCGCAAGCCAAACCGGTCCTTCTGGAACCCATCGTGAAGCTGCAAGTCACGGTTCCCGATGAATACACCGGAGCCGTCATCGGCGACTTCAACACCCGTCGCGGGATCATCTTAGGGATGGAAGCCAACGACGAAGGTGAACAGGTCATCTCCGCGGAAGTGCCGATGAGCGAAGTCATGCGCTATTCCACCGAACTGCGCTCCTTCACCCAAGGCCGTGGGGTGTACACCCAAACCTTTGACCGCTATGAAGTGGCTCCGCCGATGATTGCCGATAAGGTCATTGCGGCGGCTGCCAAGCATAAACAAGACGACGAAGACGAAGAATAAACCAAAACCGGAGCAATCCGGTTTTTTGTGAGATACATCACATTTTAGGGATAGTCTTCCTTGCGCCACTTTAGCCCTTACGGTATCGTAAAGGTGCGTCGTTGACGCTAGAAGGCAGGAAATCGTGACACGATTTTTAATAGGAGTGATGGGTTTAGGGTTGATTTTGAGTGCTTGTGCAGCACCTCAATACGATCCGGAAACCCAAGTGAATGTGTATTCGGCCCGGCATTACGATGTCGATCAAGCCATCTTGGCTGACTTCGATGAAACAACCGGAATCAACGTCAACCTCATTGAAGGAACGGCTGCGGAGCTGCTGGTTCGCTTGGAACGGGAAGTTGATGATCCGGTTGCGGATGTGTTCATCACCGTCGGAGCAGAGAGTCTCTCTCAAGCCCTTTCGAGTGAGGTGTTAGCCGAATTACCGGAATTGGAAGGATTGGAGTTCGTTCCAGAAACGCTGAAGGGTGACCATTGGGTCGCGCTGACGCAACGGGCTCGCGTCATCGTTTACGATAAGACCGTGACAACACCGACCCTATCCACGTACACGGAACTGGCGGATCCGATGTATAAAAACCAGATCCTGGTGCGCAGTTCCACGTCGTCGTACAACCTCGCTTTGGTAAGCGACCTCATCCAACGTAACGGGTTATCGTTGACTGCGACATGGGCAAAAGGGCTTGTGGCTAATTTCGCCCGCATCCCCACCGGCAATGACCGCGATCAAGCCAAAGCCGTTGTCGCCGGATTGGGACAATACGCGATCATGAATACGTACTATTTGTCCTTGTTGGCCAATTCAAGCGATCCGGCTGAAGTGGCGGTTTCTGAGAAACTGGGAGTCATCTTTCCCCAGGGTACCCACGTCAATCTCTCATGGGCGGGAATCGTCAAAAGAGCGAAGAATCCGGAGGCGGCCAAGACCTTGGTGGAATACCTGTTGAGCACCGACATCCAAACCCGGTACACGACGCTCAATGGCGAATACCCGGTCAGAAGCGATGTGGAACCCTCCGACTTCTTGAAGGCGTTGGGAACGTTCACGGCTTACCCTGTGGGTTATGAACGTTTAGGAGACAAGACGCTGGAAGCGTTGGCCTTGTTTGATGCGGTGAGGTGGCCGTGAGTCGCGTCAAGGTTCTCTTCGCAACCATCAGTGCCCTCATGGCACTCAGTTTAGGGGCGGTCCTTGGACCGTCCCTTTCGGTGTGGTTTAAGCCGGCCGGTGAAGTCTGGACGCATGTGTTAAATCACGTGTGGGAGCAGACCTTGGCGAACACGATCCTTCTGGTTTTGGGCAGTGCCACGTTGAGTGCTCTCGTTGGCGTTACTTTGGCGTATCTTACGACCGTGATAGCACTGCCAATGAAGAAAATGATCTCGACGCTCTTGGTGCTGCCTTTGGCTCTGCCGCCGTTTGTGGTGGTGCTGGTGTGGAGCCAGGTCATCTCGACGACGGGATGGCTGTACACCACGCTGATCGGTCTAGGCATTCCAGTCGATCCGCGTTGGACCCTGATCGATCCCAAACTCATGGCGATTTGGGTCTACACTTGGAGTCTTTATCCGTATGTGTTTCTGGTGGCGCGCAGTGCGCTTTCAAAACATCTAGGTCCCATCATCGAGAATGCACGACTGTTGGGACATAGTCTTTGGAGCATCTACCTTCGAATCATTGTGCCGCTGAGTCTGCCGGCGATGTTGGGAGGGGGGCTGATCGTTGCTTTGGAAGTGCTGAGCGATTATGGGGTGATTGCCTACTTGGGAATCCCCACCATGGCGGTATCAATCGTACGAACATGGATCCGTTTGGGGGATTTCGACGCAGCACTTCGCTTGGCGCTTATCCTGTTGGGATTTACGGGAGTGCTTCTGGCGATGCAGGGCATCCTGATGCGCTCGATCAAACCCTTGACGCCTTCGAAGCCGCGAGCCCTTAAGCCCATCCAAGTGACGGGTCGTTGGCGATGGTTACCGTTGACGCTGGTGGGAGGATCTCTTTTGATTAGTCTGGGTGTTCCGCTGCTTCAACTGGTGGGTTGGGCTATTCAGAGTTGGGAAAGGATCCGTTGGGAAGCGGTGATTCAAGCCTCCGGTACGACTTTGGTGTTGAGTGTGGGCTTAAGTGTGCTGATCACCGGGTTGGCTGTGGTGTTGGGCACCAGTCAACGGTGGATGCCCAAAGGCATCGGTAGTTGGGGTGCCCGTGGAGCCTTGTTGGGGTATGCCGTTCCCGGATCGGTCATTGGGATCCTGACCTTGGCTTTACTTTGGCCGTTTCGCTTACCCTTGGCCCTTTCGACCACATGGACCTTGTTAAGTGCTGCTTTGATCCTACGGTACACCGGACTGGCGGTCCAAAGCATCCGACAGGGGTTTACAAAGCTGGGTCGTTCTTTATCCGAAGCCGGTGCGGTGTTGGGGCATACGCCGGTTTCCGTTTGGTGGCGAGTGGAGTTGCCGCTCTTGAGTCCGGCGTTGATTGCGGGCTTCTCGATGGTGTTTCTGGATGTGGTGAAAGAACTGCCCCTGACGTTGCTTCTGCGACCGTTCAACACCGAAACTTTGGCGACACGGATCTATCAGTATGCTGCGGATGAACAAGTGATGTTGGCGGCTGTACCAGCCCTTGTGGTGATCGGTATCAGTTTTGGAGTGATCGTGTTGATGACACGAACATCGAAACCGGAGGTGAGATGATGTGGTTTATTTGTGAGGATGTCACCTTTGCGTATGGATCAACCCCGATCGTGGACTCCGTTTCTCTGTGTCTGGAGCAAGGTCAGATTGCGGCTGTGCTGGGACCTTCAGGCAGCGGTAAGAGCACCCTGTTGCGATTGATTGCCGGACTTGAGAAACCTGATCATGGAACGATTGCGGTGGACGGAATGATTTTATCGAGTGAGCACATCCAGATGGAGGTTCATCGACGTCCGGTTGGGCTGGTGTTTCAAGACTATCATTTGTTTCCGCACATGACTTTGCGTCAAAACATTGCCTTTGGGGCTCATCACTTGCCATTATCGCAACGCAAAGCCTGGGTCAATCATCTCTTGGACCTAACCGAACTGACGGAGCATGCCGAGAAGTACCCCCATCAGGCTTCCGGAGGGATGCAACAACGCACGGCCATTGCGCGAGCTTTGGCGCATCAACCGAAAGTGCTCCTCTTGGATGAACCCTTCTCGAATCTGGATGCATCACTGACCCAACGCTTGCGGTCCCAAATGAAAGCCTGGTTCAAACAAGAACGTGTCACCGTAATCTTAGTGACCCATGATCCACAGGACGCCGAAGCATTGGCCGATTTCACGCTCAACTTAAGTGCGAAAACCCCATTCAAATTAACGGAAAATTAAGATTGATTCTTGTATAATGATACCTAGACACCGAGTGTCTGAGGTGATTATGTACGAGAAATGCGTCAACCTTTTAAATGAGCGCGGAGTACAACTGGATGATATTGCAGAGTTGGTGGAAATCCTGCAAGGCAAGTATCATCCGGAAGTCACACGACCGCAGATCCTGGAGATCGTCAAAGGCGTCATCGGTAAACGCGAAGTCCAACACGCGATCATTACCGGCATCGCCATTGATAAAGCAGCCGAGCGTGAAGAAGGATCCGGAATGGATCCGGATCTGCGTCGGTTGTTGTTGAAGGATTGGTCCCTGTATGGGATCGACGAAGTGCTGGCGTATGGGATCTGTAACCTATACGGGTCGATCGCTTCCACTAATTTCGGTTACATCGATCGCGAAAAACCCGGTATCTTGAAGACCATCAATAAACATGGCCCCCAATGCAACGTCTTCTTGGATGACATTGTCGGAGCCATCGCCGCTGCGGCGGCCAGTAAGATCGCGCATACCAACGCGAAAGAAGGAGAATGATGAAAAAGTTAGTGCTGCTTGCCCTGGTTATGGGTTTGGGATTAAGTGCTTGTACCGGCAGTCAATACATGGACTCCTTGAGCGACGGGGAAGGATCGACCACCGAGATCACCCACGTGTTGCCCAATTATGTCGTGGAACTCTTTGAAGCCAAAGAAACCTTCGTGTTCTATGCCGGGTCTTCCGTCTGCAGTGCCTGTTTGTTTATGAAGGACGTGGTCAACGAAGTCGTGGAACGCAAAGGCTTCCCGATCTATTATGTTGAAATCAATACGGCTCCGGACAGTCAGCTCAATCAACTGTATCTGAAGATCATTCGTCCGCAAGCGACCCCGACCTACTATTTCGTGGTGGATGGGGAAGTCGTGAAGTCGTTCACCCCGGAAATCGTGGTGGGGGATGACACGTCACTCGTGGAAGAACACAAGGATTTATACACCGTCAATTTCATCGCCTTGATGAAAGAAAGCGGCTTGGTGAACTAAATGAACGTGGTGACGCTTTCCGAATGCGTCACCCGTTTTTCTGAAGCGGGGATTGCACCGGGAGATACGATCGTCGTTCACGGATCGCTTAAAGCGGTGGGGTGGATCAGCGGAGGAGCCAACACGATCGTGGATGCGCTGCTTCAGGTGATCGGACCTCAAGGCACGTTGATCGTAGCGGCTCAAGCGACTGAAAACTTGGATCCGGGTCTGTTGGATCAACCGATCGATCCACGCTTGGCGAAAGTCTTGCGTCAAGCCCAACCTCCGTTTCGCGGAAAGGCGACGCATTTGCCTTCGATGGGGGCCTTAACGACCGCCGTTCAGCTGGATGAACGATCGAAGATCTCTGATCATCCCACGTGTGCGGTTTTGGCGTTGGGCAAGCAATCCAAATGGATCACGGCCGATCATATCTTGAGTCCGGCCTTTGGACCGGGTTCACCCTACGTCAAGGCTGTTGAACTCAAGGCGAAGGCCGTGCTGATCGGTGTGGATTATTCGGTCTTATCCGCTTTACACACCGTGCAAGTCCAAACCAAAGTCTTACCCTGGTGCATTCATTCCTCCGTTGTGGGTCCGCTTGAAGCTCCGCATCGGATCGCTTACTTGGATTTGGCTTACACTACCACGGATTTCAACCTCATCGGACAAGCCTTCGAATCGGCTCATCCGATGACCCCGCGCCGTTTGGGAAACGCCGTTCTGCGTGTCCTGGAGCTTTCAGAACTCTTGGGCTTTGCGAAGACTTGGATGGAAAGGAAAGAGACCTTATGAGTACGATCAGTGTTCCCTTTGAATCCCGCTACATCACCGCGACCGGTTCTGCCACAGCGATCACGAATATCGATTTTACCGCTGAAGATCAAACCACAGGTGTCCCGGTAGGGGAGTTGGCGAAACTGAAAACTCAGTTGGAACGCTATGCGTCCGGACAACGGATCACCTTTGACGTGATGATCGATCCGAAAGGAACGCCGTTTCAGCGTCTTGTCTGGCAAACCATGATGAAGATCCCCTATGGAGAAACCTGGACCTACGGTCAATTGGCACAAGCCATCGGGAATCCCAGGGCCTCTCGAGCCGTTGGGCAAGCCTGTCATCTCAATCCGTGTGCCCCGGTCGTGCCGTGTCACCGGGTGGTCGCGTCCAATGGACTCGGAGGATACTACGGTGGACTCGACATGAAGAAACACTTACTGGACTTCGAAAAAAAAGGGCGTTAGCCCTTTTTTAGAGAAGTTGAAGACTGACCAACACCAGGATCACCAAGCCTAAGCCGATGCGGTAATAGGCAAACGGGGTGAACTGGTGCTTTTTGACGTAGGCCATCAGTGCCCGCATGACCACCAAGGAAACCAGGAAGGCGGTGATGAAGCCGACCGCTAAGGCAGCCCATTCGAACCCACTGAAGGCCATCCCAGACTTAATGAGCTTGATGCCTCCGGCCCCCAGAAGGACGGGAATGGCCATCATGAAGGAGAACTCCGCCGCTACTGGTCGTCCTAGGCCCATGATCAGAGCACCCAGAATGGTGGAACCGCTGCGGGAGGTTCCCGGAACCAGTGAGAGCACTTGGAAGGAGCCGATACCGAAAGCTTGTTTGAAGGTGATGTCTTGAAGCCGGGTCGTCTTGACGGGTAAGGCCATCCGTTCGATCACGATGAAGGCAATCCCGTAAACGATCAAGGCAACTGCGATGATCCAGGGGCGATAGAGTACCGCATCCACCACATCATCGAAGAGGATGCCCAGGATGGCAGCCGGTACGCTGGCCACGACGATCTTCATCCACAACACGATCGAATTGTGTCGGTGGGCAGAGGATCCACTGAAGGGATACAGGGTCTTAAAGAACAACAAGATGACGGCCAAGACGGATCCGACTTGGATGAACACGATGAAGAGCTCGGTGAAGGCTTCGGAGAGTTCAAACGGCCAGAAAGCTTCGGCTAAAATCAGATGACCGGTGGAAGACACCGGTAACCATTCGGTAATCCCTTGGATGATCCCTAAGAGGAGGGCTTTGATCAGTTCGATGATGACGTTCATGGGTCTATTATACCACTGAGGTCTTGACCTTATCGCCGTAAAGACGGATGATAGAAGTGAAAAAGATGAAAAGGGACTTGTCTTGTTTCAGGGTAGGGCTTAGAATATATGTGAAATAACTAACAAGCGGAGGGTCCTATGCGCGGTGTATTTACAACAGTACGGTTTTTACGGAATGAAATCTTCAAGAATGTGACAGCGGCCGCTTATGAAGGGTGGTCGAAGGAACGCATCGAACATATTCCGTTTGAGTTCATTGAAGAAGGTCAGCCCAAGTATCGCGATTCAGTCGAACGGGAACGGGAAATCATTCGGGCCCGCATCAAACTGGCCATGAACATGGAACTCGGGACTCGATTCGATGCCGAATTTATCGAAGAAGATCTGGAGACCTTACGCACGAAGAGTGTGTCCCGGGATTTGGTGACGGTCATCCCGCAAGCCTGCGAAGCGTGTCCTGAGAAGAGTTTCTTTGTGACCAATGCGTGTCACGGGTGTTTGGCGCATCCGTGCGTGGAAGTGTGTCCGGTCAAAGCCGTGAGTATGCAAAACGGGCAATCCTTTATCGATCAGGAGAAATGCATCAAGTGCGGCAAGTGTTATGATGTGTGTCCATATGGATCCATTGTCAAGAACGAACGGCCGTGTGTAGCGGCCTGTGGGGTCAACGCCTTCATCAAGGATGACCAGAACCGGGCCGTGATCGTCTCCGAGAAATGCGTCGGTTGCGGGATGTGCATGGTGTCGTGTCCGTTTGGGGCCATCATGGATAAATCCGAGATCGTTCAAGTGGTCGAAGCGTTAAAAGGCCCTGAAGATGTCTGTGCGATCATCGCACCGGCCTTTGTGGGTCAGTTTGGGGATAAAGTATCCCCTGAACAAGTCGTCGAAGGATTATTGAAACTGGGCTTCGATGACGTGCGTGAAGTGGCTTACGGAGCGGATATTACCGCGGTCGATGAAGCCCGTCACTTTTTGAAACATGTCCCTTTGGATCAGCCCTTCCTGGCGACTTCGTGTTGTCCGGCGTGGCTGAAAGTGGCCCAGAAAGAACTGGGCGATAAGGCTTACTGTGTCTCCGATTCCAGCTCACCGATGGTGGAAACGGCCAACTTCTTGCGCCGATCCTTCCCGACGACCAAGATCGTCATGATCGGGCCGTGCTCGGCGAAGAAACTGGAAGCGGCGTATATGGATGCGCACGGGAATGTCGATTACGTGCTCACCTTCGAAGAAGTCAACGCGATGTTCATTGCGCGAGGCATTGATTTGCATACCCTGACGCCTTCCCGTAAGTTGGACCATGCCTCGGTGGATGGCCGCGGATTTGCGGTCAGCGGCGGGGTGCTTAGTGCCGTTGAGAATGTCATCCGGCGTTTGGATCCCGATCGCGTGGTGAAGGTCGAACGCGCGGAGAATTTGCATAATTGCCGCAAGATGGTGCTTTTAGCCAAAGCCGGGAAGAAGGATGGATACCTCTTGGAAGGGATGGGATGTCCGGGGGGCTGTGTTGGTGGAGCCGGGACGATCGTCCATCAGAATAAAGCGGCGGCGAATGTATCAACGTTTGCCCGTTCTTCCGAAAAAGCTTCAGCCTTAAAGACCTACGACGAATTCAAACAACACGACTAACCAGGAGGTCGCATGCGCATACTGCTCACTGAATTGTTTACCTTGCCGGAAGAGGTCAAGGATCGCTTTGCCAACATGGGGGTTCAGGTGGATTCGCTGGATGCGGATCAGCCCATTCATCCGGAGGATTACGATGTCGTCTTCGGACAGACGCCTTTTAAAACTTTTCCTTATGAAGCCTTTACGAATCTGAAATTCCTGCAACTTTCTTCCGCTGGAGTCGATCATTTACCGGTGGATCAATGGATCAAAGACGGGATCATCGTGTCCAATGCGCGTGGGGTTTACAGTGCGCCAATGGCTGAACACATCATCCTTACAATTTTGGCAGCCAATCGCCAGTACTTGACCTTCGCAACTCAACAACGCGAGAAGCTCTGGAAGAAACATAAGCTGATCGAACTGGGTTACCGGAAGATCGTTTTCTTGGGAACCGGATCGATCGCCGTCGAGACGGCGAAACGGCTGATTCCCTTTGGAGCGTACCTGGTGGGACTCAACACCGACGGCCGCCGCATCGAACCGTTCATGATCAATGCGAAATTAACCGACTGGCGCATCATTATCGGGGCGTGTGACGTGGTGATCAATACCTTGCCCTACACCTCAGCGACGCATCATTTCCTCAATCGCGAGTTCTTTGCGACGATGAAGGAAGGGGCAATGGTGATCAACGTCGGGCGCGGAAAGAGTCTGGATGAAACTGCGCTCTTGGAAGCGCTCGATAACGGTCATCTGAGCCATGCGGCTTTGGATGTCTTTGAAGAAGAACCTTTACCGGTCAACAGTCCCTTGTGGAGCCATGAGAAGGTGTTCATCACCCCGCACAACTCCAATTCCGGGCAGTTGTTGGGTGAACGCATGTATGATTTATTCTTGACGAATCTGGGTCACTATTCCCGCGGGGAGGCCGTGGAGAACACGTTGTGAATGACGAACTGCTTCGGCTGATCCAAGGCTATCGCGATGATTTTCTGGGGGTCGATCAAACGACCTTGATTGCGTGCTTAAAGGCCATTCAAAGCCAGTATGGGGAGGTTCCCGCAGAAGCCATCGACATGATGGTTCAGGAACTCAACACAACACCAGGCATCCTGAAAAGCCTGATCCTGCGCATCCCCAGTCTGAAGATGGCCTCCAAAGTGCACACGATCCTTTTGTGCAACGGAGAGCGTTGCAGTAATCGAGGAGCGGAAGCTTTTATCCACAGTGTCGAAACTACATTGAAAACACGGGTAGGGGAGAAGACACCTGACGGGCTTTTCATTCTTAAGACCCAACGCTGTTTGGGGCGTTGTGCCTTCGGAAAAAACGTCAATCTGGATGATCAAGCCTTGACCGAGATGACACTGGAGAAGTTACTGGTTGCAATCGAACACATTAAATAAGGAACTCATTGAGTTCCTTTCATGTTTATGCCAACGGATGGTGTGAATGCAGAAATAAACTGATAAAGAAAAAACAAATAATTATAAATTTGTTTAATATTGGCTTGTTATCTGAGTTAAACCGATTTATGATGGGGATAACAAGGGCGACGTTCTCGTTCCGGTACGACAATGACAACACCTGTAAACTCGACTCACGTTAATCGGAATTCGAATCTGGAGTTGTTGCGGATCCTGTGCATGATCATGATTGTGGCACATCATTATGTGGTCCATGCACAGTGGGATCCAACCTTAGTGGACTCAACTCCGATCCTCAATGTTTTGTTTGCGCAAGTCCTTTCCTTGGGCGGTAAGTTATCCGTCAATATCTTCATCCTGATTTCCGGTTACTTCATGGTCAAAGAGCGTTTTAGTTTGCGTAAGCTCTTGATCCTATTGGCCAATGTGTATATTTTCTCTATCTTCAATGTGATCGTGGTTTATGGAACGGGATGGCTTGAGGTCGATCGGGCACTGTTGGTTCGTTCCCTGTTTCCCACTCTATACAGTGCCTATTGGTTCTTTACCAACTACATCCTCTTGTATCTGTTTTCGCCGGTGCTCAACCGGATGATCGAAGTCTTGGATGAACGTTTGCATCGCTACCTGGCCATCGGGGTGATTGGTCTCTGGTCAGTGATCCCGACGCTTTTCAACGTGAAACCGGGATACTCGGAGCTGATCTGGTTCATGTCGATGTATGTGATCGGTGCTTACTTCCGAAACTACGGATCGGTTGAACGCTTCCAAAAGCTAAAGAAGTGGATCATCAGCACTTGGGCCCTCAGTGTGATCGTTTTGGTGGGATCTGTGATCGTCTTGGATGTCTTGTCGCTTTCCAATCCGGAGTATTTGATGAAAGCGACGTCCTACAGTGATCTGAATATGCTTCCAACCGTCATGATCGCGTTGACGCTGTTTGTGATGTTTACGTATGCGAAGCCGCGATCCATTCCCTGGATCAACACAATGGCTACGCACATGTTTGGAATTTACCTGGTTCATGATCATCCGTTGTTGCGAGCGGTGTTGTGGGGTCAACTCTTCAGTGTGACACTGGTCCAAACCAATCCACTCATGCCGGTCTTTGCAATCGTTTCCATTCTGATCGTTTTCTGGAGCTCGTTTATGATCGACGTGTTGAAGCACTTCCTCCTGGATAGGGGGATAGGAGCCTTGATCGATCGGTTAATCAAAACAGTTGTGACGAAGATTCCGTTGATCAAGCCTTCAACGCCGGCTCTACGCTGAGCAGTTCGAAGTAAGCGATGGTAATACATTAAAAAAAGGAACTCACGGAGTTCCTTTTTTTAGCAGTTTCGGATTGACCATTTCGTAAAGGTTCATGTCTTGCCATTCCCCGTTGATGAAGGTGTTCTTCTCCAAGGTGCCCACACGACGGAATCCGGCGTTGACTAAGGATTTGTTGGCACCGAGATGATTGACCAGAACCGTCACGGTCAACTTGCGGAAACCCAACTCTTCGAAGGCTTTAAGTGCGACGAATTTCCCGACAGCCGTTCCATAACCATTGCGTTGGTGGAACTTGTCCATGACCAGCTGCACATCGGCAGCAATCAGCGTTTTTTCAAGCACCCGTACAATCCGTACGTACCCGATCATCGACGTTCCCACCATGACCGCATAGCGATAGGCCGATTGCCGTTCAGCTTCGATGGCGGATTTGAGTTGACGGCGCCGGATCGCGTAATCCGAATAATCGCCGGGACAGCGGTGGGTCGTTTGATCGAGAAGATCCCGATTGCGACTGAAAAAGGCGTAGACTTCTTCAAAGTCAACGTCGTGGGCAGGAATCAGTTCGAACGGTTCGAGAGGTTTTGCGGCCATGGGGGAGTGGTGTTATTGTTTGGATTTAGGAGTTCATACAAGTTCACGTCACTCCAAGTGTCGTGAATCTTAATATGGTTGGTCAGAATACCCACCATCCGGAAGTTGTTCTTCAGGAGGGTCTTGTTGGCAGGGGTATTGGTGGTTAAGGCGGTGGCGGTAATCTTGCGGAAGCCCAGCTCGTTGAAGGCAAATTGGGTCGCCCGTTTAACAGCCTGAGTCCCATATCCGACCTGTTGGTACCGGTAGTCGATGGTCACCCGCAAGTCAGCTGAACGCTGGTGCAGATCGACAAAACTGATCAATCGGATGAAGCCGATCATCTTGCGGTTATCCAAGATCACGGCGTAACGATAAGCGAGCTTGCGGTCGGCATCGATGATCGAGTTGAGCATGGCGCCTTTAACGGCTGGACGTTCATACTCGCCATCCACACAGGTGTGGTTGGCTTCGAAGAGGTGACGGTTTTCGGTGATGAACTTAAAAAACGTGTCAAATGGCACGTCGTGCAACGGAATCAGGTAGAACGGTTTAGTCCGTGACCTCGCCATCAGTTCGATCTCCTCAACCTGATACCATTGTATCAAATGAAACCGCTATCATATTTACCAAATGCTTAATAATTGTCATTATTGCGTTAAGTGTCCAAAACACAGGTCAATTCAAAGGAGATTGGCGTATAATAAACTTACACAAGATGAGGAAAACCCAATGAATCCTACTGCGACCGCCATTCATGTGACGGGACACAAGAACCCCGATACCGATTCCATCGTTGCGGCCATTACCTACGCCCAGCTCAAGAATAAGCTGGGGATGGAAGCCGTGGCTTGCCGATTAGGCGAGATCAACGCGGAAACCCGGTATATTTTGAACCGCTTCGGGTTCAAAGAACCCATGGTGCTCTCGGATGCCCGCATGACGCTTTCAGAGATCGAACTCGATAAAGCCGAGACGATCGATCCGGAAACCACCATTTACGAAGCCTGGCAACTCATTCAAAAGATTCAGAAAGGATTGGTCGTGATCGATGAAGATCAGAAAGTCATCGGCTTGGTGACGACCTCCAACCTCTCCGCCATTGCGATGGGCGATACCGCCAAATCCATTGAATTGCTTCAGAAGACCCCGATCGATTACATCGTTCGCACCTTAAAAGGGAAACTGGTGTATGCCCCGGAAGTCACCCGGCTCAACGGGAAGGTCTCCATCATTGCCGTCGCTGAACAGAAGTTGGCCAACTATGAACTCAAAGATCGGACTGTGGTCGTAGGGAATGATACCGAAGCCCAGTTGCAAGCCATTGAAAAGGATGCGGCGTGTTTGATTATCGTGTGGTCGGAAACAGTCAAACCGGAAGTGGTCGAACTGGCCAAGGCCAAAGGCTGTGCCATCATTCTCTCGGGACACGGAACTCTGAATACCTCGCGTTATCTGTATTACTCCACCCCGGTCAAATACATCATGTCGACCAACCTCATCACCTTCTCGAAGAACGAGTATGTGGATGATGTGCTCACGAAACTGTTAAAGTCGCGTTATCGCTCTTATCCGGTCTTGGATGAGAAGCGTCACATCTACGGACTGATATCGCGCTATCATCTCTTGAATGCGCGCAAGAAGAAAATCATCCTGGTCGATCACAATGAAGTCTCCCAAAGTGTTGAAGGCGTATTGGAAGGGGATCTGATGGAAGTCATCGATCATCACCGCATCGGCGATATCACCACTTCCAAACCGATCATGTTTCGTAATCAACTGGTGGGATCTACGTGCACGATTATTGCATCCCTTTACGATGAAAGCCGGATCCTTTTGGATGAACGGACGGCCGGTTTATTGTGTGCGGCAATCATTTCCGATACGCTCAACTTCAAGTCCCCGACGACGACCCCAACCGACATCCATACGGCTCAACGCTTGGCGCGCATTGCGGAATTGCCGATAGCGGAGTTAGCCAAAGACATCTTCCTCAACGGCAGCGGACTCAACGACAAGACACCGGAAGAGATCATTCAAAACGACATCAAGGAGTTCAAGGTCGGCAAATACAAGATCATGGTGGGGCAGATGTCCCTCTACGATGCCACCGTGGTGGAACCGTATCGGGCTGATCTCCTCAAAGCCATGGATCTTTACGCCAAAGAACGCAAACTGGATCTGTTGCTATTGTTCTTTACCGGGCTTGAAATCAATCAATCGGCTTTCCTTTATGCCGGTAAAGAACCGTGGATCGCTATAGAAGCCTTTAACGGGATCACCAATGAACGCCTGGTGTTCTTTGATGTGGTCTCCCGGAAGAAACAAGTCATGCCGGCCTTATCAGCCGTCATCGAAGGGAACGGACGATGAAACTGGCTACCGTCGGTACGTCAACGATTACCGAGCACTTTATCCAATCGTTGAAACAAGAGGGATCCTTTACCCTGGATACGATCTATTCCCGCGATCCGCATAAGGCTCAGGTCTTGGCGGAGAAGTACGGGGTACCCAACACCTGCAGTGACTGGATGACGCTCTTAGCCAATCCGGCCATCGATGTGCTCTACATCGCGACACCCAATGCAACCCATTACGGTTTGGCTCGGGATGCTGTCTTAGCGAAGAAGCACGTCATCTTGGAGAAGCCGTATGTCTCCAACCTGAAAGAATTCGAGTCTCTTCACGCATTAGCTACAAAGAACCATGTCTATGTCTTCGATGCGATCATTCCCATGCATTTGCCCAATTACGCGATCTTAAAGAGCGTGTTGCCGCGCATCGGGGCCTTGCGCATCATCAATCTGGCGATGGTCCAACGCTCATCGCGTCTTAATTCGCTCTATGCCGGGGAAGAACCGGCGATCTTCTCACTTAAACAATCGGGAGGAGCGCTCATGGATCTGGGGGTCTATCCCATCAGTGTCCTGGTGGGGCTTTTTGGGGCTCCGCAATCGGTGAAATACACCTGCAGCACCTACACCAACGGGATCGATCTCAACGGCGCCATTACCTTGACCTATCCCACCTTTATCGCCAATGCGACGATCGCCAAGGATTCCACCGGGCTCAATTTCACGGTGTTTGGGGGAGACAGCGGGTACCTGCATTTGGATAAAGCTCCCTCCCAGCTGATGAGCGTTACGCTCAATCAGGGCGGGGTTTTGACGGAACTGGGTGAACACCAGGAAGGCTTGTCCATGGTGTATGAAATCAAAGATTTCTTTGGAGTCTTGCATGGTGATCGTCCGGAGCGCTACACCGAGTGGATGGCGTTGACGCGCACGGTCATGGCGGTGATGGACGAATGCCGGCATCAGGTCGGACTCACGTTCCCAGCCGATCAGGAGGTTCTGCCATGAAACTGATCCTAGCGAAAGATGCATTTCATGCGTCGGCGATGGCTGCGCATGTGATCGAAGGGCAACTCAAACAGAAGCCAACCTCTTGGATCGGGCTCAGTTATTCCCCGACTTTCAATGCGCTCTTGGAACAGCTTCGTGAAGCCCATGAAGCCAAGGAAGCGCCGTTTGATCAGGCACACTGGTTAGGTCTCTACGAGTACTTTGATGTGCCCTTGGCACACACGTTGAAGTCCAATCTTCAAAACCAGCTACTGGATCCTTTAGGCGTCGATGGGGAACACCGGCACTTCTTCGATCCTCAGGAACTCTTGAAGGAGTCGACCGTTTTCAACCAATTCTTGGATCTGATCGATCCGATCGATTTGGGCATTACGACGATCGGTGCCGATGGCCATCTGGCTTACAATCAGGCCGGAACGGTCCTCTCGCCGCGCATCCACATCGACCGTTTGACCGACAGTACGCGCATGAATTTAGCGGTGGATTACGATGACTTGACGGAAGTCCCCAACCGGGTCTTGACCTTTGGGTTGGCGGATCTGTTGCGTATCCGTAAATTGGTGGTGTTCTGTGTCGGCAAAACCAAGAGTGCCATTGTGAAAACCGTGTTGGAAAGCAAGACGGTCTCGACGCTGGTTCCGGCGACGATGCTGCTCTTGCATCCCAACTGCATTCTGATTGCCGATGCCGAAGCGGCTTCCCTGTTGTCCATCGACAAGCCTGATTTCCGCTAGAAATCAGGCTTTTTCTCAGGTGATCTGATAAAGCGTACGATCATCTCGTGGTAAACTACGATTAAGGAAGGTGTGTATGAAAATCGCGCTCTTGTATGACTTTGACAAAACCCTGAGTGATCGGGATATGCAGGAATACGGGTTCATTGAGGATCTGGGCATTACCGATCCGATGCAGTTTTGGAGTCTGGTCGATCATCGCTCCAAAGCCAATCAGATGGACCATATCCTGGCTTATCTCTTTGAGATGGTTCATCAGTCCAACCGGGCCGGCAAACCGCTCACCAAGGCTCACTTGGCACAGTATGCCGATCGGGTGCAGTTTTATCCCGGGGTCTTGGCCTGGTTTGATTTGATCAACCATTACGGGGAAACCTTGGGTTATGAGATCGAGCACTACATCGTTTCTTCCGGTCTTAAGGAAATCATCGAAGCCACGCCCATCGCCAAGCACTTCAAGAAGATCTTTGCGTGCGAGTACTATTACGATGAGCAAGGTCATGCGGTCTGGCCCAAACTCACCGTCAATTACACGATGAAGACGCAGTTCATTTACCGCATCAACAAGGGTGTCTTGGATGTCGCCAACGACGAAGACCTCAATAAGCACCAAGCCGATGAGGATAAACCGGTACCCTTCACCCACATGATCTACATCGGGGATGGGCTCACGGATGTCCCCTCGATGAAACTGGTGCGCTCAAGCGGAGGCCATTCGATTGCGGTCTATCCGCCGGGAAAAGGGGTCTTGTCGGTGACGCGGGATCTTTTGGGTTACAACCGGGTCGACTTTGTGGCTCAAGCCGATTATTCGGAAGGCAGTCGCTTGCATCGCCTGATCTTGACCATCATCAACACCCTGCACAGCCAGGACCAACTGGCCAGTGTCCCCAAAGGAGAGAATCTATGAGTTTAAGTGCCAATTCCGAACGTTTCCTCAACGCGTTTGCGGTCATCGAAAACGACATGAACCGGCGGATCAAATCCGACCGATACATATCCTACGCCGAACTGGTTCGCCGAATGGCGACCTTGGATAAGTCCTACCACCAATTGCGCCGTTACCTGGAAGAGTTTGGGGATCTGCGCAACGCCATCGTCCATGAACGAATCGATGGGGAAGTGATCGCGGAGCCCCATCTCAAAGTGGTCGAACAGATCGAACACATCGCCCAACTGCTGACCCAACCCGAACGCGTCAAACCGTCGTTTTTGAAGAAGGTCAATTATCTCTATGATGACATGCCCCTCAAACAAGCCGTACAAACGTTGGATACGTGGCGACATTCGAAAATCCCCGTGTATGACCGCAAGATGAATTTCAAAGGCCTCCTCACCACCGATGCGGTCACGCATTTCCTGGTGAAGGCGATCGCTCAAGCCAACTGTGACTTCCCGGATGTCAGTGTTGACGATGTGATGAAACTGGATGAGAAGTATCGCGCTGTGACGTTTATCTCTGAAAATGCGAC
Source organism: uncultured bacterium (assembly GCA_903847945.1). Lineage (GTDB taxonomy): Bacteria > Bacillota_I > Bacilli_A > Erysipelotrichales > Erysipelotrichaceae > UBA2212. The sequence continues at coordinate 62,449 of CAINEY010000011.1, forward strand.
ACTCTTAAGTGTAATCAATGAGTTTGAATCGCACTTGCGTCAAGGCAAAAAGCTCTACGAAATCATCATTACCCAGAACGGTTCATCCAACCAAAAACCCTTAGGGATCATTACGACCTTCGACTTACCGCTGATCTACGACAAGCTCAATCACAATCTGCTTCAATAAACGCCATCCCTCAGGGGATGGCGTTAGTTTTGACGAGTTCGATAAAGGCATTCAGTGATGCCGACAGGTATTTATCCTGATAGGTCACAATCAAAAAATCGCGCGATAAGGTAAGCTCAGGAACCGGCAAGGTCACGACATCGTGCCGTTTCAAGGCATCGTCCACCAATCGCAAGGGTAAGATCGAGAGACCCAGTCCGGCTTTGACGGCTTCAATCAAGGCTAGGGTTGAGATGCTTTCCCACGCCGGACGAAGGGTGATGCCGTGCTGAAGCAGAGCCGCATCAGCCAAACGTCGGGTTCCGCTATCCACGTCCCGCATCAACAAGGGGTAGCGGGTTAGTTCGGAGAGTGGGACTGCCTTCAGTGAAGAACAAGGATGATTTGGCGGAGCAATCACCGTCAACTCATCGCGTAAAAATGGGATAGCCGTGAGTGGAGCCAATGGGACCTGACCTTCCACCAAGCCCACATCCAAGCGATGATCGGCCACCATCGCGGTAATCGTGTCGGTGTTGTGGACGGTGACTGAAACTGAAACCGCGGGATGGCGTCGTTGAAACTCCGCAACCAGATTAGGAAGCAGTTTGATTCCGATGGTGATCGAGGAACCAAGGCGTAACGGGGAAGCCTGATGGGTAGCTTTGACCGAAGCCTGGGCCCGAGCGTGAAGGTCAAGGACTTGCCGGGCCACATCCAAGAGTTGCGCTCCGGCCGGCGTTAAAATCAAATGCCGGTTGATTCGTTCAAAGAGAACCACCTCCAGATCGTTCTCCAGATCGCGGATGGCGGCGCTGACGGCGGGTTGGCTCAAATACAGACGCTTGGCCGTTTCGGTCATCGATAGAGTTTCACTAACGTTTACAAAGATGTGAAGCAGACGAGGGTTCATACCCTTATTATAACTAAAATATTATGATAATCATAAAATAATATGATTATACTTTTAGATTGCCCGGAGGTATCCTGTGGTTATGCCAGATCACACGACTCAACCGCAGTTTTACCGCCGACTCTTCCTCAACACGCTGACCCTCAGTGCGTTTACCTTTGGGGGAGGGTATGTGATCATCACGCTGATGAAGAAACGATTCATCGATCAGGAACATTGGTTGAATGAGAATGATATGTTGGACCTGACGGCGATCGCTCAATCGGCGCCTGGAGCCATTGCGGTCAATGCCTCGATTTTGGTGGGGTATCGATTGGCCGGATGGCGCGGTGCTGCCGTGGCGCTGATGGGCACCATCCTGCCTCCACTGGTGATCTTGTCGCTGGCAGCATTGGTGTACACGCAACTCATCACGAACCCCTGGGTCGTTTGGATCCTAAAAGGCATGCAGATCGGGGTGGCAGCGGTAATTGCCGATGTGGTCATCACGATGGTACACCATGTGCTCAATCACCGTAGAGCCCTTCAAATTGTGTTGATGTTAGTGTCGTTTGGAGCCGCTGTCGCGCTGAATGTCAATGTGATGTTGATTATCTTAGCTTCAGGAGTCATCGGAGCCTTATGGCTGAAACAAGCTCCGGTTCTGGAGGATGTCGAATGATTTACCTGGAACTTTTCTTAAGCTTCTTTCAAGTGGGGCTTTTCAGTATCGGGGGAGGGTATGCGGCCTTACCACTCATCCAAAATCAGGTTGTAACGCAACACGCCTGGTTAACCGTCTCTGAGTTTGCGGATGTGGTGACGCTCTCGCAGATGACCCCGGGTCCGATTTCCCTCAATGCCGCAACGTTTGTGGGAACCCGGGTCGGTGGAGCTTTGGGAGCCATCATTGCGACCGCAGGTGTCGTGACGCCATCGGTGATCATTGTGATGATCTTGGCGGCAATCTATGTCAAGTTCAAGGGCCATCATCTCTTGGAAGGGATTCTGGGAGGTCTTCGTCCGGCCGTCGTCGGGCTCATCGGATCAGCCGCTCTAGGACTTATCATCTTAGCTTTGTTTGGAGAAACCGGGCTCGCCAGTGGTCTAGGATCAATCGATCTTAAAGCACTGTGTTTGATGGTTGTGGCGTTTATCATTTTGCGAAAATATCAGCTCAATGCCATCCTGGTGATGAGTGTGTGTGGAATGATCGGGGCCGTGCTTTACGGGTTAATTTAGCACTTCTCGAGCAAGGTCAATCGTATATAACTACAATCTTGACATCTAAGGAAACAGGTTCACTTGGACGTGCTTTTCATTAGGGTAGAAGGACTGACGTTGAAGATGATCTTCCCGCAGGGGGCACAGTAGTAACCGTGTACAACTCCGTTGGAGAATAGACCTGCCTGAGCCAACACGATGCCTTGTTTACTAAAGCGCCAGATGGAACTCTTCTCTCCCCGCAAGAGGAAATTCAAGCTTTGTTGAGCCTCGATGCGTCCGGGTTCCATGCGGGAACCGCAGTACGGACAATTCATGGAGAAACTCATAAGCTGGCTTTGAGAATGGGTTTACGGGCAGCCAAGACATCATCAACCCGCTTGACAGGGGTGGTGTACGGCGCGTTCTTGAAGAAATCGGGATCACTGATCGCTTTTTCTTTGAAGCCGATCATCATGTCCGCGAAGTCATCCAGGGTTTCTTTGGATTCCGTTTCCGTGGGTTCGATCATCAAGGCTTCGTGGACGATCAGCGGGAAGTACATCGTCGGGGGATGGATCCCGTTGTCCAGCATGGCCTTACACAGATCCATGGCCCGAACGCCGGTGCTGTCTTTGAGGTCCTGCAGGCTCAAAACGAACTCATGCATGCAGGTACCCGGATACGCCACCGGATAATGCGCTTTGAGGCGTTCCATCAGGTAATTGGCGTTAAGGACGGCCATGAAGGACGCTTCAGCCAAGCCTTCACCGCCCAAGGATTGAATGTAGGTGTAGGCTCGGACGTTGACCAAGAAGTTCCCGAAGTAAGAACGCATGCGTCCGATGGACTTGGGCAGTTTGGGATAGGTCTTATCGATGAGGGTGCCTTCCGGTAAGAAGGGCATCAACAATCCTTTGACCCCGACCGGACCCGAACCGGGTCCTCCACCGCCATGGGGCGTACTGAAGGTCTTGTGGAGGTTGAGGTGGACCACGTCGAAGCCCATGTCGCCGGGACGGACCTGGCCCATGATGGCGTTGAGGTTGGCTCCATCGTAATAGAGGAGACCTCCGACCTGGTGAACCAGATCGGCGATCTGCGCGATGTTGGGATCGAAGAGACCCAAAGTGTTGGGATTGGTCAGCATCAACGCGGCAATTTCATCGCTGAGTACCGCTTTTAAGGCTTCCACATCCACCCCGCCTTGCGGGTTCGAGGGAATACTGACGACACTGTAGCCGGCCATGTTGGCGGAAGCCGGGTTGGTGCCGTGGGCCGAGTCGGGGACGATGACTTTAGTGCGTTTGGTGTCGTTGCGCGACTGGTGATAAGCCCGGATCAAGAGGAGTCCGGTGAACTCGCCATGGGCTCCGGCGGACGGCTGCAGGGTAAAGGCATCCATGCCGGTGACTTCACACAGATCGCGCTGTAAGCCATCCATCAGTTCCAAGGCCCCTTCAACGGTTTCGAGGTTCTGGGTGGGGTGGATCCCGGTAAAGCCGGCCAAGGAAGCCATGTGATCATTGATCTTGGGGTTGTGCTTCATGGTGCATGACCCTAAGGGATAGAAGCCGTTATCGACCCCAAAGGCCTGTCGGGATAGTGCCATGTAGTGACGGGTCACATCGACTTCACTGACGCTGGCCAAGCGTGGCGTCGTGCTGCGCAGTTGCGTATCATCCAGATTCACGGCTGGACAATCGTAATCGGGTAAACGAATACCGCGGCGTCCTGTGACACTGCGTTCGAAAATCAGCTGGCTCATGCGAGTTCCTCCTTCAGGATCGCAATGACGCGATCTAAGGTGGCTTTATCGGTGGTTTCAGTGACACACCACAAGAGTTCGTGTTCGCCCACGGGTAAACCGGACAAGATGTTGTGGCGATCCAGCACGGCTTCCACGTCGATGGCGTTGAAGTTTCCGGTGGTGACGAATTCATGGAAGAAAGGTTGATTATACGCCAAGGGGAAGCCAATCTTGGCCAGTTCCTTTTGGAAGTAATGGGCTCTGCGCAACCCGTGCTGAGCCACTTCGGTGAGTCCTTGAGGACCCATGACGGCCACATAGACACTGGCGGTCAGGGCACACAGGGCTTGATTGGAACACAGCGAGGAGGTCGCCTTTTCGCGTCGAATGTGTTGTTCACGGGCTTGAAGGGTCAAGACGAAGGCTCGTTTTCCGTCGGTATCGACGGTTTGTCCGACGATGCGTCCGGGTAAACGGCGAACCAAATCATTCGTAGTCGCCATGTAGCCCAAGTACGGGCCGCCATAGGCTAAGGACAAGCCCAAGGACTGGGCTTCACCCACGGCGATGTCGGCGCCTAAAGCGCGCGGACTCTTGAGGACGGTCATCGCCAAAGGATGGCCATAGACGATGAGTTTGGCACCGGCAGCGTGGATGTCGACGGACAAGGTGCCGACGTCTTCCAACACGCCCCAATAGTTGGGGTGTTGAACCAGGACCCCGGCGATTGTTTCATTGAGCAGCGGTTTGAGGGTCGCCAGATCCAAGGCTCCGTTTTTCGTTTCGACGAGACGGATGTCGATGTCGAGGTACTGGGTGTAGGTTTGGATGGTGGCGATGGTTTGTGGGTTGACGGTATCGGCGATCAGCACGGTCTTGCGGGTACGTTCGAGCACCATCTGGATGCTTTCGGCGGCTGCAGTCGCGCCGTCGTAGACAGACGCATTGGCCCCGTCCATCCCGGTGAGTTCGCAAATGGCGGATTGGTATTCGAAAATGCTCTGCAGGATGCCTTGCGAGAATTCGGCCTGATAGGGGGTATAGGCACTGACGAACTCTTCCCGGGATCCGAAGTTTTTCACGACGGCCGGAATGTAGTGGTGTTCGGCACCGGCTCCGCGCAGAATGGTGGCGTAAACCTTGTTTTTGGCCGCTAAGGCACTAAGTTTGGCCAGGACTTCCATTTCGGAAAGGCCTTTGGGCAGATTCAGGGGACGTTTGAGTTTGAGGGAGGCGGGAATCGAATCAAAGAGAGTTTCCCGGGTCTTCCCTACGGTATCCAACATCGCCTGCGTCTGTGCCGGAGTACTCAGCAGGTAGTCGCTCATGGTTAGTCTTTGTCCATAGCCAAGTAAGTGGCTTCGTCGATGAGACTGGCCTCATTGACGGTGCCTTCCACTTGGATGATCCAGGTTCCCAAGGGATCCTGGTTGAGGGTTTCCGGAGCACTAAGCAGCGCTTCATTGACGGCGACGACTTTTCCGCTGAGCGGGGAAATCAGTTCGGAGACAGCCTTGACGGATTCGACATCCCCAAAGCGTTCTCCCTGAGTGACGGGATCACCCACGGCCGGCAAGACCACAAAGACGATGTCGCCCAAGGCGTGTTGGGCGTGGTCAGAGATCCCGACCGCATGCGGGGCTTGGTCCGCGAGGACCCATTCGTGAGAAGGCAGATACAGACGTTTCATAGTGTTCTCCTTTGGTTACTTTTTATAGAAAGGCAACTTGACCTTTTCTGCTTTGAGACGGCGACCGCGCACATCGAGTTCGAAGAGCGTTTCGCTGAAGACTTCGGGACTGACATAGCCCATGGCGATGCCCTGTCCTAAGGTGGGGGACATCGTTCCGCTGGTCACTTTGCCGATGCATTGACCATTGAAATAGATGTCACTTCCTTCTCGGGCAATCCCGCGATCGATCAGGCGTAATCCGATGCGACGTTTCTTCGGGGATTGACTGAGGGCTTCGGTGGCGATAAAGTCGGGTTTTTCGAGCTTGGTGAAGAACTTGAGGCCGGCTTCGATCGGAGTCGTTTCATCGTTGAGCTCATGGCCGTAGAGCGGCATTCCGGCTTCTAAACGTAAGGTATCCCGAGCACCTAAACCACAGGGTTCCAAACCGTAGGGAGCTCCGGTTTCCAGAAGCACCTTCCACAGCTTGACCGTATCCTTGGCTGCACAGTAGAGTTCGAAGCCGTCTTCACCGGTGTAGCCTGTTCGGCTGACGAGAGTTGAAATCCCGGAGATCGTCACGTTTTCAATGAAACTGTAGTAGGCTTCGGGGATGCGATCAGTCAGGAGTCGTAAGATGAACTCCGCCATCGGTCCTTGAAGGGCAATCTGACCGTAATCCGCGGAGGCATTGGCGTAAGCATAATGTCCCTTGAGGTTGGCTTGAAAGTAGGCATCGTCTTTGTCGGTGTTGGAGGCGTTGACGACGATGAGGTAATCCTCAACGTTGCGCTTGTACACCAAAAGATCATCCACGGCCGTGCCATCGGCTCTGACCAGGATCCCATAACGCACTTTCCCAATCTCCAGATCGGTGAAATCGTTGGAGATGAGCCGGTTGAGGTTAGCCAAGGCATCCGGTCCCTTTAAGGTCAATTCACCCATATGGGAGACATCGAAGAGGCCGGCTTTTTCTCGAACGGCTTTGTGTTCGGTGAGGATGCCTTTGGGATACTGGATCGGCATGATGAAGCCGCCAAAAGGCACCATGGTGGCCCCTAAGGCTTCGTGTTCAGCAAACAGCGGGGTATGCTTGTCCATATTGTCCTCCTGTGAAAAAGACGCTTAAAAACTAAGCGCCTTCGTCTGTTGACCTGAAAGATTCTCCTTACGGATTGCTTCGTCGGTGTTTGACTCTCTTTACGAAGGTTTGTCCCGAACCGGTCCTTTTGCCTGAGCGTTATTGCGCATTGCGCCTTCGGCGCCTCCGAAGAGGTCTCTCCTGGTTCGTTCGACCAAACTGTACTTTCAGTATACCAAATCTTTTTACCGCTGTCTTGAGGAGTGGTGCTTTTCAAGTGGGCGAAAAAGGAAATATTGGGTATAATGGAGAAAGTCCATGAGTCAGCTAAAACCAATCCTTCACAAAGGCTTTGAAGCCTTTAAAAAAGTCTATAAGCAGGGGGCCTTCCACATTATCGCCGGAAGCTTCCTGACCAAGTTCAGTGCGTTACTGGCGTCCATTTTTATCGTTCGAGTGTTAACGAAAGATGATTACGGAGCCGTCAGCTACATCGAAAACATCTACGGCTACTTGTACATCCTGATCGGGATGGGCTTGGATATCTCCCTCATGCGTTTCATGATCAAGAGTGAAACGCCACGTAAACAGCTGGCTTATTATAAGTATGTCCTGATCATGGGATCGATCGTCAATCTGGGTTTACTGGTGATCATCGGTTTGGGTGTGTGGTTCTATCAACCCCCACAAGCCTTTGCGCTGTTGAAGACGCTAGTCTTGATCTATTTGATCGCGACCCCAATACAGTTCATCGTGGAAGCCAATCTCTACGTCTATCGGGCGATGAAAGCCAATCAGCGCTATGCGCTCTTGTCCTTTGCGGTATCGACGCTGACGATCCTGACGAAGTTCTTCGGAGCGATGATCTGGAAGGTTGACGGGGTGGTCTACGCTAAACTGGTGACCTACTTCATCATAGCGATCATCCTGGGTCAACAGACCTACAAGATCTATTTTAAAGGCTTACGCGAGGATCCACTGACCAAAACCGAACGGAAGAATTTAGTGTCTTATTCGTTGCAGTATGTGCTCAGTAACGGTCTCTGGCAACTTTTGACCCTCAACGACATCTTCCTGATCGGGATCTTGGTCAATGATTCCGTGGCCTTGGCCGAATACAAAGCGGCGTTTATGTTGCCATCGAATTTGACCCTCATCAGTCATTCGATCGGGATCTTCATTGCCCCCTACTTCATCGCCCATGAGCACGACAACGCGTGGGTGTGGAAACACTACAAACTGACCTTACTGGCCACCACAGCGATGGTCATTCCGGTGGCTGCGGTGTTCCTTTTGGTTCCGGGATGGATCAGCAGTTTACTCTACGGCCAACAGTACGCCAACATTGCGATCCTGCTCCAACTGATCACCGTGACCTCAATCATCAACACGATCTTCCGCTTTACCACGGCCTCGCTCTTCGCTTCGATGGGACTGGTGAAAAACAACCTTCCGATTGCCGTGTTAGGCGTTGTGGTCCAAGTGATCTTGGGAGTCTACTTTATCAGGCAGTACGGAACAGCAGGGGCAGCTTATGCCGGGATCGTGACGTATACGGCCATGAGTATTCTGTTGGTGTGGGGATTCCACCATCGATTCAATCCGAAAAAAGCGATCGCCTAGGCGATCGCTTTTATTCTGCGAGTAGATTATACGTCTCATCAAAGCGGTGTTCCACCGCCAAGAAGGCATCGACCACATCCGGATTGAACTGCGTTCCGCGTTGAGCCAGGATGAGCTCCACAGCACTGGCGTGATCCAAGGCGGGTTTGTAGGGACGTTTTGAACGTAAGGCATCGTAGACATCGCAGACAGCGATGAGTTGACCGGGCAAAGGAATGTCGGTTCCTTTAAGTCCATTGGGATAACCTTTTCCATCCCAGCGTTCGTGGTGGTTGAGGACGATTTCTTTTCCCACTTGTAGGTAACGGTTATCAGGAAAGCGCTGGCTCAATTTCTCCAGCATCGACCAACCGATCAGCACGTGCTGTTTCATGACCGTAAACTCCTCCGGGGACAGTTTTCCGGGTTTGAGGAGAATAGCGTCAGGAATGCCGACTTTACCGATGTCGTGGAGGACACTGGCGTTGGCTAAGTTGGCGATTTCAACGCTGCTGAGGAAGGGTGAATAATTCGCATCTAGAGCCAAGGCTTCGGCCAGGATGGTCGATAATGCCCGGATGCGTTCGATGTGATGACCGGTATCGGTATCGCGAGATTCCGTGATGTTGGAGAGAGCGATGATGGTGGCTAGTTGAGCTTGATTGAGTTCATCGACTTTCCGGGAGACCAGTTCTTCCAAGTTCTTTAACATGTCTAGCAAGCGGGCTTCGGCGACTTTACGCCGGGTGATGTCGATGGCGGAGGTCAAGATGCAGGTCTCACCGCGGATCTTGAGCACATCGACGTTAAACAGGGCATCCAGGATGCGTCCGTCCTTGGTCTTGATTTGAACGTCCAAATCACGGATGCGGGATGACTTGAGGGTTTCCAGGATCAGCGGATCGCGTTGACTTTGAATGGCCAGTAAACCCAGTTGATTCGAGGTCTTACCAATGACTTCCTGTTTCGTATAGCCCAGAGTTTCCAAGAAGGTCGGGTTGACATCGATGAAAACCCCGTCACTGGCACGGGAGATCGACAATAAAGCTCCGGAGTTATTAAACGCCGTCCGTAACAGCTCTTCCGAAGCAGTCCGTTCACTGAGGTCATGAGCCACCAAGACACGGCCTTGGCGGTTTTCATAGGTAAATGGGGCACTGCGCAGTTCCACGGGAATCAGGTTACCCTGGGCATCCATCAGATCGGTAAACTGCGTTTTATTGGTATGAAGTTCAGTTGCGGGATGAACGATCAGGCTGACTGAACGACCGGTCAGATCGATTTCCAAAAAACCCAGGCGTTCGGTAGCAGCCTGGTTGATTTTGAGAATCGTTGCGTGATCATCGATCACGATCAGCAAGTCACGGATCAGATCGAAGGTGTTATCGGTCAAATGGACCATAATTGACCCCATTATACACCTGTTGTTCTTTTTCTTAGGTATAATATACGGACAGAATTAGCTATTCTAGTACATTGATTCCTTAGTTGAAGAAAGCTATGATGTTCAGTAGTGCACATTGAGAATAAATGTCAAACCTATGTGAGGAGATATAAATGAGTCGATTTATCGATACCCATTCGCATGGTATCTATGGAGTTGATGATGGAGTTCAGGATTTCGATGGGACGATCCGTTTTTTAGAAATTGCTGTGAAACACCGGACGAAAATCCTTTATATGACTCCCCATTATGTGAGTGATGGGAAATATAAAGTGTCACACGATGATTTAATGAGCAGAATGACAGAAATTCGCAATCATGTTCATGCACTAAAGTTGCCCATTGATATTCGGTTAGGGTCTGAGATTTATCTCAATGAAGCAGGTCTCGAACACCTCAGAAGAGGAAACCATTGGCCTTATGAGAACACCAGCTATGTTTTAATTGAGTCTGTTCCACCCTATGAGTTGACATTGATCGATCAAGCTATAGAAGAATTGAAAAAGTCAGGTCTGAAAGCAATTATCGCACATCCGGAACGCTACTTTCCCGACGTGCAAACATGCCTAATGACGGTCAAGCGATGGATTGGAAAGGGTGCTTACTGCAGTGCTAATCGTACTTCGTTTTTATCAAACTCAAAACCGTGGGTACAAAATAACGCATTCGCCTTGTTGAATGCAGGTCTGATTCATGTGGTTGCAAGTGATGCACACCATGCTCCAGGTCGACGAGAACCTCGTTTAGACGATATTTATGAGCTTTTAGTAAAATGGGGTTCGAAAGATACCGCAGAAAGTTTGTGCATCGCTAATCCTCAACGTTTAGCTGAAAATCTTGATCTGATCGATGTGAAACCATCGAAGAACGTCATTAAAAAAGCTTTGGTGATTCATCGACAAAAGTGTTACATCCAAAAACAATCAAAGTTAAAATAATTATAGAGTACTCAAGCAAGGCATCAAAGATGGTATCTATGCGAAATCCACATTAACCTGAACGGAATTTCATTAACTCTTTAAGGTGATTGTTCTGGTATTCGGTATAATAACCCTAAGCTATAGCGAGGTATCCTATGAGCACTTCCCAACACATTTCTATACTCGGTGCCGGTCTGATGGGCCGCAGCATCGCTGTTGAATTCGCCGTTCACGGATTTACCGTGGACCTGGTTACCCGTCGTCATGAAGATTCCTTTCCCCTGATCAAATCACAGATGGCGAAAGTGATCGAGAAGTTTTATCCGGAGAAGGCGGAAGCCATTACGGCCGCGATCCACGTGACCAGTGATCACACGTCCTTTAAAGACAGTGTGCTGATCTTGGAATCGGTGGTGGAAGATCTGGCGGAGAAACATCACTTGATGGAGCTCATCCGGGATGAAGTTCCGGAAGAGACGTTGGTGGCCTCCAACACCTCGTCCTTGTCGATCGGGGCCATCTTTGCGGATTTCCCGCATCCGGAACGATGTTTCGGAATGCACTTCTTTAACCCCGTCCAGGTCATGAAACTGGTGGAACTCTCGCACACGCCCTTGACCTCACCGGAAACCTTACAACGCGCCAAAGCCTTGATTGCAGCTGTGGAGAAGGAAGAAGTGCTGGTGAAAGACTCTCCGGGCTTTATCGTCAACCGTTTACTCTTTCCGCTCATCAATGAAGCGGCGAAGATGGTGGAAGACGGGATCGCGTCAATCGATGACATCGATAAAGCGATGAAACTGGGAGCCAATCATCCCATCGGTCCCTTCAAGTTGTCCGACATCGTGGGTACCGACATTACCTTGCACATCCTGGAACAACTCGAAAAAGCGGATGTCCTGGATGAACGTCCCATTACTTCCACCATCAAAACCATGGTAGACGACAATAAACTGGGTCGAAAGACCGGCATCGGATTCTACGATTACACGAAGAAATAAGAAAGAGCGTCAGCTCTTTTTTTTCGCCCTCGTTAAGGGGTTGGTAAGCGTGGTATAATAAATCATGAACTGTCAAAGGAGTCGTTGTTTATGAAATATGCCCTTATCGGATGCGGTCGCATTGCCCGCAATCACATCACCGCAGCCGTCGCCAATCATCTGGAAATCGTCGGATTGTGCGATGTCGTCGCTGAACGTCCGCATCAACTGATCCGGGAATTCAATCTGGATCCGAAAACCCCGACCTATACGGATTACGTCACCATGATCAAAAAAGAGAAACCGGATCTGGTGGCCATCTGTACGGAAAGCGGTAAACATGGCCCCATCGGTCTGGCTTGTCTGGATCTGGGTGTCCACTTGATCATCGAAAAACCCATCACGTTATCCTTGTCTGAAGCCGATCAACTCATTCAAAAATCCAAGGCTAAAAACTTAAAAGTGGCAGCCTGTCATCAAAATCGCTTCAATAAATCCATACAAGCCATCAAAGCCGCCGTGGATGATGGAAAGTTTGGGAAGTTGTCCCACGGAACGGCTCATGTGCGTTGGAACCGCGGCAAAGACTACTACACCCAAGCCCCCTGGCGCGGCACCTGGGAACAGGATGGCGGAGCGCTCATGAATCAGTGCATCCACAACATCGACCTCTTGCGTTGGTTGATGGGCGGAGAGATTGCTGAAGTCTATGGGGTCACCAAACGTCAGTTCCACGATTACCTGGAAGTGGAAGACCTGGGAACCGCTTTGGTGCGCTTTAAAAACGGCGCTGTCGGGGTCATCGAAGGCACCACCAACGTCTACCCCAACAACCTCGAAGAAACCCTGTATCTCTTTGGGGAAAAGGGTACCGCCAAAGCCGGCGGGAAATCCGTCAACCTTCTGGAAGAGTTCAAGTTTGCCGATTTCGGTGAAGATCTGGACGCCTTCAAAGCCGATCACAGCGAAATGCCCCCCAACGTCTATGGCTTTGGGCATACCCGGGTCTATGACGACATGATCCACGCCATCACCGACGACCGCGATCCCTACGTGACCGCCAAAGACGGCCGCGATGCCTTGGAACTGGTCTTGGCCATTTACTTGTCCTCCGCCTTAAGCCAACCGGTTCGCTTGCCACTCACCAACCTGTCCACCCAGAACTTCTTGGGCGTCTTTACCGGGAGGGCTGAATGAAACTTTCTCAGTTACCTGCATCTTTAAACCTCAACATCCTGCGTGACGGGGAATTCACCCTCTTAGGCAAAGCCACAACGGCTTACCTGGAAGGGCAGATTGCCTTATCGTACTTGACCGAACTCAAGTACCTGGAAGGCATGGCTTCCAATCCCCACATCGGGTGCGTCATCGTCAAAGACGAGTTCCTGGATCAGGTCAACGTCCCCCATTGGGGTTTGATCAGTGCCAAGGACCCCAAACTGGCTTTTACCCACATCCATAACGCCTTGGCGCAAACCGACTTCTATTGGCCGGATTTCGACACGATCATTGATCCGACGGCCACCATCATGGATGGGGCGTGGATCGCGCCGCGCGGCGTCAAGATCGGAAAACACTGCTTGGTGGAACCCTTGGCCGTCATTCATAAGGGATCCATCCTGCATGATCACGTCATCATCCGTTCCGGGGCCCAGATCGGGACCGCCGGCTTTGAATTCTATCACGACGGAACCGCTATTCATCCGGTCACCACGGCCGGACGAGCCATCCTGCACGATCACGTCGAAATCCAACACGGAACCTGCGTCGATCGTGGCATGTATGGGGGAGACACCATTCTCTACCCGCACGTCAAAGTCGATAACATGGTCCACGTGGCCCATGACGTCGTCGTGGGTGAACGCACCTGCGTCGTCGTTGGCGTTGTCCTGGGCGGCCGTACCGTCGTCGGGAAAGACTGCTGGATCGGACCCAATGCGGTCGTCTCCAACGGCTTGACCGTGGGTGATCACGCGACCGTCAGTTTGGGTGCCATCGTCACCAAGAACGTCGCTGACGGACAAACCGTTTCCGGTAACTTCGCCATCGATCACGCCAAGTTCTTACAATTCATCAAATCCATCCGTTAATCAAGGAGAACCCCTATGCGCTTCCGCGACCTTCAAGCTCAATATTCCCGCCACAAAGACGCCATCGACACGGCCATTCAAACCGTCCTCGATCACACCGAATTCATCAACGGCCATGAAGTGGCCGCCTTTGAAAAACACATGGCCCAGTACGTCGGCGTTAAACACTGCGTCACCTGTGCCAACGGCACCGAAGCCATGACCTTGGTCATGATGGCCTGGGGCATTGGAGCCGGGGATGCGGTCTTCGTACCCGATTACACCTTCTTTGCCTCCGGGGAAATCGTGTCCTATGCCGGGGCGACCCCGGTCTTCGTCGACATCGATCCGGTGACCTTTAACCTCGATCCTGATCGCCTCGAAGAAGCCATTCAGAAAGTCAAAGCTGAAGGCAAACTCAAACCCAAAGTCGTCATCGCCGTCGACCTGTTTGGCTTAGTCGCCGATTACTCGCGCATCGAACCCATCGCCGAACGCCATGGCTTACGCGTCTTGGAAGACGGTGCCCAAGGATTCGGTTCAACTTACAACGGCCGTAAAGCCTGCAGTTTCGGTGACATCGCCACCACCTCCTTCTTCCCGGCCAAACCGCTGGGGTGCTACGGAGACGGAGGGGCCATCTTCACCAACGATGCCGCGACCGCTGAACTCATCAACTCCTTCCGTGTTCATGGGAAAGGCGCCGACAAGTACGACAACGTCCGCATCGGCCTCAACTCGCGTTTGGATACCCTCCAAGCCGCGATCTTGGACGTCAAACTCCAAGCCCTCATCGACCATGAACTCGACGACGTCAGCGCCGTGGCCCGCCGTTACGATGCGGCCCTCAAAGGTCACGTGATCATTCCGGTCATTCCGCAAGGCTACACCTCATCCTACGCCCAATACACCATTCAGCTCAATTCCCGCACCGAACGCGATGCCGTGGTCAATCACCTTAAGGCCAACGACATCCCGACCATGGTGTATTTCCCCAAACCCATGCACCGTCAGTTGGCCTTCCGCGAACTGGCCTTTGACGACCGTGATTTCCCGGTTGCCTTGCGCATGAGCGAAACGGTCGTGTCCTTACCGATGGGTCCGTATTTGACCATTGCCGATCAAGACCGTGTGGTGGCGCATGTCCTTGAAGCCCTGCGCACCGTTCGTCAAGGTTAATCCATGAAAGGGATTGTTTTAGCCGGCGGCAGCGGATCCCGTCTGGTGCCGATGACGCAGGTGCTTTCCAAGCAACTGTTGCCCATCTACGACAAGCCCATGATTTACTACCCGCTGAGTGTTTTACTCTTGGCGGGACTTTCCGACATCCTCATCATCTCCACCCCCCGCGATCTGCCGGCTTTTGAGAATCTTCTGGGAGACGGATCCCGTTTAGGCATCAAGCTTAGCTATCTGGCTCAAGAGAAACCCGGAGGTTTGGCTCAAGCGTATCTGTTGGCCAAAGACTTCTTGGCCGGGGATGCCTCGATGATGGTGCTGGGGGATAACCTGTTCTTTGGGAACGGCTTGACTCCGCTTCTTCATCAAGCCACGGCTTCGGCTCACCAAGGCAAGTCCACCGTCTTCTTAACTCAAGTCAGCGATCCGGAAGGCTTTGGGATCGCCGAACTCGACGGAGAAGGCAAACTGATTTCCTTGGAAGAGAAACCGGAACACCCCAAGTCCAACTTTTGTGTCACCGGCTTGTATGTCCTGGATGGACGCGCTTCCGACTTCGCTGAACACCTTAAACCCTCCAAACGCGGTGAACTCGAAATCACCGATCTTCTGGACCAATACCTGCGCCGCGGTCATCTCGAACGCATCGTCTTGGGTCGCGGTTTTACCTGGATGGATACCGGAACCCCGGAACGCTTGTTGGATGCCGCCAACTTCGTTCAAAGCGTCCAGAAACGCCATGGCACCATCATTGCGGCTTTGGAGGAGATTGCTTACCGGAAAGGTCGAATCAGCGCTCAAACGCTGCGTGATGCCGGACAGGCAGCCATCAACACCGAGTATGGGCAGCACCTGTTGCGCATCGCCCAAGAGAAATCTCTGACGCATGACTAAGTCCTGGTTGGTGACCGGTGGAGCCGGTTTCATCGGCAGTCATTTCATTACGATGATCCTCGACACGTATCCCGACGATACGGTGTTGTGTCTGGATAAACTGACCTACGCGGGCCATTTGGAAACCATAGCCCCGTTTTTACGTCATCCGCGCTTTGCGTTTGTCTTGGGCGACATTACCGATGGTGAACTGGTCGAGACCCTGATGAGCACCCGTCAGTTTGATGCCGTGGTCAATTTCGCCGCTGAATCGCATGTGGACCGATCCCTACAAAACGCCGATCCCTTCTATAAAACCAACGTCGAAGGGGTTAAAGTGCTTTTCAGTGCCTGTGAACGCCATCACGTGCACTTCCACCACGTCTCCACCGATGAAGTGTATGGGGCTTTATCGTTGGGCAGTACCCATAAGTTTACCGAAGGAAGCCCTTTGAATCCTACCTCGCCTTACGCCAAGTCCAAAGCCCTGGCCGATGCGTATCTGATCGCTCAAGGCGAAAAGACGGGCCAATCCTTCACCATCTCCCGGTGTTCCAACAACTACGGTCCTTACCAATACCCCGAGAAGCTCATTCCACTCATGATCACCAAAGCCTTGCGTCATGAAGCGCTACCGATCTACGGGGATGGCCGTTACGTGCGCGATTGGCTCTATGTGCGCGATCATTGTACCGCCATCGATCTCATTGTTCGTCACGGTCAATCCGGACGTCTGTATAACATCTCGGCCAATCACGAAGTGGATAACCTGAGCCTGGTGAAACAGCTCTTGGGACTGCTGGAAAAGCCGGAATCCTTGATAACCTTTGTATCCGATCGCCTCAATCACGATCGGCGCTATGCCTTGGATGCCTCCCGTTTAAAACGGGAACTGGGGTGGAAGCCTCAGATGCCGTTTGATGAGGGACTGAAACATACCGTTGCTTGGTACATGGCTCATTCGGAATGGGTCAAGGCCGTCTTGGCGAAAACCTCTACATCACCTCAACAAACCCTCAAATAGCCTTGTTTAACACGCAAATTTCCTGTAAAGTGGTTGGTAAAAGGGGAGATTATGAAAAAACTTATCGTTAGTTTACTGATTGCTGTTTTGGCTTTGAGCGGTTGTGCCAAACCGCAGCCCAAACCGGAGGATACCGTTAGCGAATTCTTAGATGCCTTTAAAACCGGAGAAATCACCGATTATGCTGCCTTCTTTGATGGAGATACCTCGGAGATGGGTGATGATCCGTTCCAGTTCGACGCTGAAATGGGCGAAGAACTCGGCATGCAGATGATGAAACTCTTCCAGAGCTACTCCTATGAGATCGGCGAAGTCACCATCGATGAAGACACCGCTGTGGTCAAAGTCATCTTCACGGGCATCGATGGCAAAGGCTTCTTCCAAGCCTGGTTCACCCAGTACTTCATGGAAGCCATGCAGTTGGCCCTCAGCGGAGCCGAACAAGCCGAAATCGAACAGTTAGCCGTAGATCTGTTTGTGGAACTCTCGGAAGACTTGCCGACCGACAAAGTCATCACCGTTGACGTAGAAATGGTGAAAGTCGAGAAAGTCTGGAAGATCGTCCTCGACGAAGAAGATTTCGATCTCTTTGACGGAATGAGCGGGGGACTGCTCAGCGGACTCATGGAGATGGGCGACAGCGTCGATCCCGGAACCGACGAATAATTGACACGCCTATTAGTTGATTTTAACTGATAGAAGTAGAATAAAAGGAAGTTGTTCTCATTCTTGTGAGTTAGAACGGCTTCTTTTTTCGATTTATCAAACAAATATCGGGTATATTATCCTTAAAAAAAAGTAGACAAAGGTATACTATAGGCGTATAGTGAAGCCAGAAATCAACCTTTGAGTTGAAAGGGGATCCCTATGCGCACTCGGAAAACCCTCTTCGCCCTCCTGATGGTCTGTTGGTTGGGCATCACCGAATTCACCTCGATCCATGCGGCTTCCTTGGCGCTTCCACTGATCAGTGCAAGCATTAACGGCACCACCGTGGTCCTCAACTACAACAGCACCTCCAAAGTCAGCGGGTACGAAGTCAGTGTATCCAATCAAGGGGCAGCCAGCAAAATCATTTATACCGGATCCAAGACCTCGGTTTCTGTGACCAAAGTCGCCATTGGCTCAACGCTGGTGTTCAGAGTGCGAAGCTATACCGAAGTTAAAAAAGTCAAATCCTACTCCGACCCGGTCACCTTGACCGTCGAGGTTAAATTGAGTGCGCCGGTTCTCTTGGGTAAACTCAGTAAATCCGTCGTATCGCTCAGTTGGGCCAAGGTCACCGGAGCCAAAGGGTATGAGGTCTATCGCTCAACTTCCTACGCCGGAACCTACACCCTGGTAAAAACCGCAACCACCCTCAAATTCAGTGAGAAACTGGGAGTCGGGGTCAAAGCTTACTACAAGATCCGTTCCTACATCACTGTCAACGGAAAGAAAGTCTACAGCGACTACTCCAACATCGTTCTGATCACCAACTAAAAACGTCTCCTCAGAGACGTTTTTTTAAGCATTCCCTTGCGTTTCCAGGGCGGTGATCAATTGAGCCAGATCACTGGCGTGACGCGGATCATCGAAGGCTTTTAAACGCTCGACAATGGCTTTCTCAGTTCCCGGGATTCCATTCAAGTGATCTTGGAGATCGCTGATCCATTGCGTATCCATCGCATCGGACCACAGGGAGTTCTTGACGATGATTCCGTTTTCGATCTCAAACATCCATTTGATGCAGCCAAAATCGAAGCACTCGTCAAAAGTCAGGTTCTCTTTGGCGGCCAGCGGTAAGAGCCACTGAGGACTGGCGTATTGGGTCATGTAGGCATCGGCTTCCTTAAGCGGTAACTCCAGGTGGACGCCTTGAACGCCACTGTAGGATTCCGCAGCCTTAAACAGCAGCGCTTTAAGGGAGGGGATGTCGATGGTGATGAGTTCGCTGAGGTTAACGATGCGAGCAGCCACCGACGTCACGTTTTTGCGTTTAAGCTTCTTGGGGTTGACGTTAAGGTACTTGGGAAGCTTGGCTTTATCGACACTGACCAAGAGGGTTCCGTGATGCAGGTGTTTGTCTTTACTGTGCGCAAAGGCATTGCCAGAGACTTTGGCTCCGTCGATCTCGATGTCGTTGCGTCCGTTGACCTGAGCGTTGACTCCGGCATTGCGTAAGGCCAACGCAATCATCTCCATCTGTCGGGGAATCGAAAAAAGTTCTCCGGCGGCGATGAAGGTGAAATTCAAATTACCCAAATCATGATAAACGGCACCGCCTCCCGAAGAACGTCGGGCTAGGGTTCCATGATCGTTGTTGAGGGCTTCCAGATGCACTTCGGTCGGGGCGTGCTGATTCTTTCCGATAACGACGGTGTGCGCGTTCTGCCAGAGGTAAAAGCGTAAGGTATCAGGTGGACAGGTTTCCAAGAGGTAGGCTTCCACCCCTAAGTTCTGATAGGGATTAAAGGATGAGGATTCGTAGAGTTCGAGTTTCATGCGGATTCTCCTTGGCGTCATTATATAGAACAGGGGACACTTTCACAAGCACAGTTCTCTGAGGTGTAACGCATGCGAAGTGACAAAATCATCAGGCTTGGGTATACTAAAACCCAAGAAGGAGTCGTGTATGGCTAAACTCACCTTGTTTCATCTGGAACGTTGTCCCTATTGCATCCAAGCCCGTCAGTACCTCCAAGAACTGCAGGCCCAGGATCCGCGTTATGCCTCCGTCACCATCGAACTCATCGATGAACGCAAAAACAAAGCCCTGGCGGATGCACATGATTATTACCTGGTTCCCACCTTCTATTTGGGATCGCAAAAGCTTTTCGAAGGGATCATGACTAAAGCCGACGTTCAAGACGTCCTCGAGAAAGCTCTGAGTACCCACTAAACAGACCATTCGGTCTGTTTTTTATGAGTGCACTCGGGGAGAAGCGCCTGAAAGTGCGGATATTTGGTATACTGAAAGTGTATGAATTTCATGAAGCGGCATCGCATCACCGACGGGGAGATTATTCTCGAACTAACCGGTAAACACGTGGATCCGGACCCCAACGGTTGGGGAACGTCCTACATCTACGACATCGAAGCCAACGGAAAAATCGTGGGCCGTTGTGATCTGCGCTTGGGAGAAACCCCGACCTTAGATCTGGCTGGACACATCGGGTATGCGGTGTACTTGCCTTATCGCGGGCACCATTACGCCGCTAAGGCTTGTGTGTTGCTGTTTGATGAAGCCAAACGCTTCGGGATGAAACGCCTGATCATCACGTGCAACACCGACAATCTGGCCTCTTATCGCACTTGCGAGTTGGCGGGATGTACGTTCATCAAAACCGAACTGGTCCCCAAAGACCATGAACTTTACCTTCAAGGTGACCGTGAAAAGGCCATCTTCATCAAGACCCTCTAAGGAGCCCAATGGACGCCAATTATCACACGCACACTTATCGCTGCGGACATGCCCGCGGATCAGATGAACAATACGTCAAAGCGGCCATCGATGCCGGATTTAAGATCCTGGGCTTTTCGGATCACGCTCCTTACAAAGGCATCCACATCCCCAGTGATCGCATGGATATGGAGCATCTCGAAGGGTACTTGTCCTGTTTGGAAGCGTTGCGAGAAAAATACAGGGACCAAATCGACATCAAGATCGGCTTTGAAATCGAGTACTTTCCGTTTTTAGTCGATCATTACAAGAAACTCCTCGAACGGGCGGATTACCTCATCGTCGGACAACATAACCCCACCTTCCTCGACAACGACCTGGATCTTTACGCCGGTGAAGCCGAGATCGAAACGTATGGTGATCTGATCGTTCAAGCCATCGAGAGCGGCTTGGTGTCGATCGTTGCCCATCCCGATTACTTCATGGTCGGACGACGCAGCTGGCCAGCCAATGGGGACGCAGTTGCGCATCGCATTGCGGAAGCCGCGGCCCGTTGCCAGGTTCCGCTGGAAATCAATCTTAACGGCTTGCGCTATGGAACCAAGATGATTGATGGTCAAACCGCGCACCTGTATCCCTATCGCCGATTTTGGGAGATCGTCGCCCAACACCCCGTTACCTGCATTTATGGGGTCGATGCGCATCATCCGACCACCCTGATGGAGAAAGAACGCGTGCTTACCGTCAATCAGATCCTGGCGGATCTGCCGTTGACCATCATTGAGAACTACCGACTGCCATGAAACTGCTCAAACGCTTGACCTCCAAACCCGCTATCATCAGCTTTCTGGTGCTCTTCCAGCTCTTTTTGGTGTATGTAGCCTTATATCAGCTGACGGCGTGGATTCCGATCTTGTACTTCTTCTTCGTGGCCATTGCGTTTGCGTTGTCTGTCTACATCATCTCCTTGGAGATCAATCCCTCCTACAAGCTCTCCTGGGTCTTCATGATCCTCAGTTTTCCCCTGATCGGCGTCACCAATTACCTCTTGTTTGGAGGACGTAAAGTCCCCAAAGACTTGCGGACCGGGGTCAATCAGCTCTCGCTGGATAAGACTCCGCTCTTGGTCCAGGATCCGGTGGTTTTGGATGATCTGATCACCCATTGCCCGCGGGCTACCAAAGGCACCCATTACCTCCTCAAGAACACGGATTACCCGGTCTACAACGACTCTAAAGTCACTTATTACCCCACCGGAGAAACCAAATACGCTGCGCTGTTGGACGAACTCGCCAAAGCTGAACGCTTCATCTTCTTAGAGTACTTCATCGTCAAAGAAGGGGAGATGCTAACAACGATCGTCAACCTCTTGCGTGAGAAAGCGGCTCAAGGTGTGGAAATCAAACTCATCTTCGATGACTTCGGAGCCATCCATTTACCCAAGTCCTTCAAAACTCAACTGAAGTCCTATGGAATCGATGTCTACTTCTTCAACCCCATCCGACCGATCTTGGCCATCTACATGAATAACCGCGATCACCGCAAGATCGCCGTGATCGACGGGAAAGTCGGTTTCATCGGCGGCATCAACTTAGCCGATGAATACATCAACGTCATCTCCCGTTTTGGTCATTGGAAAGACACGGCCATCAAAGTAGAAGGCAATGCGGTCTTTGGACTCAGTGTGATGTTCTTGCATTTCTGGCGCCACCTCTCCAAACAACCTGTGGACTTCGAAGCGTACCGGGTCCAATGTGATCCTCAACCGGATGGGTTCGTCCAGCTCTTTGCGGACTCTCCGACGGATGAAGAACTGGTGGCTGAACATGCCCACCTCAACCTCATCAACGAAGCCCGCCGCACCCTCTACATCATGACCCCTTATCTGGTCATTGGCCATGAGATGCTGACGTCGCTGATTCTGTCGGCCAAGTCTGGGGTCGACGTGCGGATCCTCGTCCCTCACATCCCCGATAAGTGGTATGTACTGGCGGTCACCCGCTCCAACTATGAGATGCTGATCAAAGCCGGCGTACGCATTTACGAATACACCCCGGGCTTCGTCCATGGGAAAGTCATGCTGATTGATGATCAGATGGCGATCGTGGGGACCTCGAATCTGGACTTCCGCAGCTATTACATGCACTTTGAATGCGGCGCACTCATCAGTAAGTCCGCAAGTCTGCTTGACATGAAACGCGACTTCTTGGATACTTTAAAGGTGTCTGAAGAGATTTCGTACGAGATGACACAAAAGGTCCACCCGTTGGTGCGCTTGGGCCGTATGTTACTTAACGTCTTTAATGGCGTCTTATAGGGAGAAGGGTATGAAAAAAGGGTTAGTGCTGGAAGGCGGCGGATTACGCGGAGCTTATACGGCCGGCGTCTGTGCCTGGATGGTTCAACAAGGCATCGAGTTTGATGTGCATCTAGGAATCTCCTCGGGAGCCATGTTTGCGATCGGAACGGCCATGAAAGACTTGGACCTCATCTACGGGATGGGCGTCAAGTACGCGCAAGACAAACACATCATCGGCGTCGAATCGATGCTGAAGACCGGACGTCCGGTCAATTACACGTACCTCTTTGAGGTCATCCTCAAACAAAAACTGGGACTCAGTGCGACCAAGATCCGGGCCATCAAGCCGTTGGTCGAGTACGGGGTCTACAGTTTGGATAATCAGAAGACGGAATTTATCACGCACCACCAAACCGATGATGAGCTATTACTACTCAAAGCGGCGACGGTCTTGCCGATCGCCGGCGCCGATGTCAAGATCGGCAAACGTTTGTATATGGACGGCGGAGTCACTACGATGATCCCCATCCGGCGGGCTCGTGAACTGGGCGTCGAGAAGATGATCGTCGTCACCACCAAAGCCGATAACTTCGTTCGCAAAGACAATGCCCCCTTGACCCAGTTCATGCTGGATGTGCTCTACCGCAAATACAAACGCCTCTTGCGCGAATTCCGTGAACGCAAAGATGTCTACAACGGCGAAATGGCGGAAGTCAAACGCTTGGCTGCGGAAGGTCCGGTGCTCTGGATCCATCCCTCCAAAGACTTTGGCGCCAAACGGTTCAAAGCGACTCCGGAACAGATCCAAGGCATGTATGACTTGGGTCAAGCGGATTGCGATACCCGCAAAGACGAAATCCTGAATTTCTTCAAGTAAAAGAAAACCTGATCGGTTTTCTTTTTGTTGGGAGGTGACGTATGGTCGGTGAAAAGGCCTTCTTCAACCGCATGCCGCAGGCTTACCCCCTCTACACTGCGCTCAAACGCACGGTGCTTTCCCGTCAACCCGACAGTGTGATCGTGATCCAGAAAAGCCAGATTGCCTTTAAAAACAAGCATCCTTTTATGATGGTGTGGTTACCCATCCGAACCATCAAAGATCGACCCTCGATCTACATCGTCGTTTCCTTTGGACTCGATCGGGCCATTACCCATCCTCGCATCATCCAAGGGGTTCAGACGACTCCTCAACGCATCATGCATCACACCCTCATCAGTGATCCTGCGCAGATCGATGAAACCTTCTGTTCGTGGATCGATGAAAGTGCTTACTTCGCCCGACATCACTAAAAACCCGCTTCGAAGCGGGTTTCTTTAGATTGGTGGATTCCAAGAACTTGAGAAGTGAAGCATATCCTGAGTGATCGGATGAGGAAAACTTAACTCAATCGCCCATAGGGCTAGTTGTTGTCCGACTTTGGATGAGGGGTTGTAACGCTGGTCGCCAACCAACGGACAACCTCGTGAGGCAAACTGCACCCGAATCTGATGGGATCGCCCGGTTTTGAGGTGAATGCGCACGTGGTGACGCGTTTCGTTAGAACGCAGAAATTCCCACGACAGTTCACAATACTTTCCGTGTTTAGCGTCCGTTACCCGAGAGGTGTTGGTTTTTTCGTCCTTGATCAAATAATCGATCAAGGTGGATTGATTGGGTAAAGGACCTTCCACCACGGCTTCATAGGTTTTAATCATTTGATCGGTTCGGATGGCTTCGGAAAGCCGTGATGCGGCTTTGGAGGTCTTGGCGAAGACCACGACGCCACCAACCGGACGATCCAAGCGATGTACTAAACCTAGATAGACATTCCCAGGTTTCTGGTATTTCTCTTTGAGGTAAGCCTTCCCCATGGATAAAAGATCCAGATCTTTGGAGTCATCTTCCTGCATGGGGACATTGATGGGTTTTTCCACCACCAAGAGGTGGTTGTCTTCAAAGAGGATCTTCATTTGAACCGCAAGCGTCCTGTTAATCCACAGGGTAATGGGTGAGGTTGATGTTCAACCGGTAAAACGAGTTCACCGACTTCCAAGTCACCGTGAAGTGATCCAAAGGTGTTGATCAGGATCGCGTTAAGGTCGGTTTCAGAGAAGTTGGCAGCATACGTATTGAGCACCAGAAAGAGGGGATCGGGATCCAATAAGACCCGGCACAACTCCAAGAGTTCACCCAGCATCGTTTCAAACTTCCACAGTTGGCCATCTGGCCCGCGTCCATAGGCGGGAGGATCCAAGATGATGGCGTGATAGGTGTGTCCTCGGCGGATCTCGCGTTTGACGAAAGCCACCACATCATCCACCAAATAACGGATCGGAGCATCCGCGAGTCCGTTAAGTTCGGCATTGTGCTTGGCCCACTGCACCATGGCTTTGGAGGCATCCACATGCACAACACTGGCTCCGGCTTGAGCCGCGGCAATCGTGGCTCCACCGGTGTAGGCAAAGAGATTTAAGACTCGGACCGGACTTGATGACGAACCGATGTGTTCCTTGATCCAATGCCAATTGGTGGCTTGTTCGGGAAAGATCCCGATGTGTTTGTGCGGCGTTAGGGCGACTTCAAAACGGGCTTCGCCTTGCGTGATCACCCATGTCTCGGGAAGTCCCTTGCGTGTCTTCCATTGTCCGCTTTTGCCTTCCGGAACATACCAAGCATCGGGATTCTTCCAGATAGGCGATAGACTTTCCAGAAACTGTTGGGCATTGCTTTCGGGTCGGCGTAAACGATATGGGCCGACCTGTTCCAGCTTCTCCCCGTTACCGGCGTCGATCACGCGATAGTCACTCCACAACACAGGTTCAATCTTCATGGTTCAAGTATACCACAGGGATCTCTTGACCTATTAGAGCCTCCAATAATCCATGAAAAAGACACCCTGAGGTGTCTGTTTTGTTGATTGGCTGGGGTACTAGGATTCGAACCTAGGAAATGCCAGAGTCAGAGTCTGGAGCCTTACCGCTTGGCGATACCCCAATGCGTGGTGCATTACGTGCCCAAATATTATATAATAAGCCTCGGAGATTTGTCCAATGAAAAAAGTAAGAACACGTTTTGCCCCCAGCCCGACTGGCTACATGCACATCGGGAATCTGCGTACCGCCTTGTATGAGTATTTGGTTGCCAAACAAGCCGGCGGCGACTTCATTTTACGCATCGAAGACACCGATCAGGCTCGCTTGGTCGAAGGTAGTGTCGACATTATCTACAATACCCTCAACGCGGTGGGTTTACACTACGACGAAGGACCGGATAAACCCGGTAATGTTGGTCCGTATGTGCAATCCCAGCGCTTACCCATGTATAAAGATTACGCGTGGGAACTGGTCAAGAAAGGCGGAGCCCACGTCTGTTTCTGCGATGAAACGATCATCGCCGGACAACGGGAAGCCGCTGAGAGAGCCGGTGTTCCGTTCAAGTTCAACGATCCGTGCCATTTTTTGGATCCCAAAGTGATCGAAAGTCGTGTCGCTTCCGGTGAAGCCCACGTCATCCGTCAAACCATCAAACCCGGAACTTCCACCGTGTTTCACGATGAAGTCTACGGGGATATCGAAGTCGAACGCGAGATCCTGGATGAACAGGTCCTCTTGAAGTCCGATGGTTTCCCCACCTACAACTTCGCCAACGTCATCGATGACCATACGATGGGCATCACCCACGTCGTGCGCGGTAACGAGTACCTCTCATCGACTCCCAAATACAACCTCCTGTATGACGATTACGGGTGGGAACGCCCGGTCTACATTCACTTGCCGCCGGTCATGAAGGATGAACAGCACAAGCTCTCCAAACGTAACGGCGATGCTTCCTTCCAAGACTTAGTGGCCAAAGGCTATTTACCCCAAGCCATCATCAACTACATTGCCCTTTTGGGTTGGGCTCCGGAAGGCACTCAAGAGCTCTTCACCTTGGAAGAGCTGATTCAAGCCTTCAGTGTCAAACGAATCTCGAAGTCGCCAGCCATTTTTGACATCGAGAAACTCAAATGGATGAACGGGATGTACCTGCGGGCCATGAGCCCGGAAGATTTCCATGCGTTGTGCTTGCCGTTTTATGCGACCGCTATCCAACGGAAATGCGACCTCAAGGAAGTCAGCAAGATGCTTCAACAGCGCACCACGATCCTTTCCGAGATCCCGGAAGCCGTGGATTTCATCGACACCTTCTACGATTACGATGTCAACCTGTTCTTCCACCCCAAGATGAAGACCGACAAGGCCATCTGTTTGCGCGCCTTGGATGCCTCCTTGCATGTGTATGAAGAACTGGAAGACTGGAACAATCTGGAACTCTTCCAAGCCCGCATCAGTGAATTGCCCGCGAAACTGGGCTTCAAGAACGGCCAGGTCTATTGGCCGATTCGAACCGCCGTATCCGGTAAAGCTTTTACGCCGGGCGGAGCTTTGGAGATCCCGTATCTGTTAGGCAAAGAAGAGACCCTCAAGCGGACCTTAGCTGGAATCGAAAAACTCAAAGCCTTGGACTAAAACGACATCCGACGATGTCGTTTTTTGGGACAGGAACCCAAATCGAGCAGGGAAGTTTGTTATAATGAAAACGCATGAATTACCTCGAACACCTTAACACAGCCCAACAAGAAGCCGTCGTGGCTTCTGCCAAATACGTCCGGGTTATTGCCGGAGCCGGTAGCGGGAAAACCCGGGTTTTAATTGCGCGTATTGCGCATTTGATGGATAACCTGGGGGTGTACGGGGGATCCATCGTCGCCATTACCTTCACCAATAAAGCCGCTAATGAAATGAAGGAACGCTTGCAGCTGTACGCCGGGGATAAATCCGCCGGAGTGCACGTGTCCACCATCCACTCCTTGTGTGTTCGCATCTTGCGTGAAGACGGACCTTCGATGAAATTGCCGCGCAACTTCACCGTCTTGGATCAGGACGATCAAAAGGTCATCATCAAAGAAGCCCTCAACGAGCTGAAGATCGATAAGCAGAAGCACAACATCAACTCCCTATTGGATTACATCGGAGGCAACAAAGGCGCCGAGATCACCCCGGAACGGGCATTAGAGTTGGCCGGTTTTCATCCGGGAGAACGGGAGAAAGCGCAGATCTACGGGTATTACGTGGATCGGCAAAATGCCTTGTATGCCCTAGATTTCGATGACTTACTGCTAGTGACGGTGAAACTTTTCGATCGCTACAGCGATGTGTTGCACAAATGGCAACGCCGATTCAACTTCATCCACGTGGATGAGTTTCAGGACATCGACGGCGTCCAATACAAGTTAATCAAACAACTCACTGGACCGGATAATTCGCTCTATGTGGTGGGCGATCCCGATCAGACGATTTATACGTGGAGAGGCGCGGATGTCAACCTCATCCTCAACATGACCTCAGACTTCAAGGGCACTCAAACCGTGGTGCTCAACCAGAACTACCGCAGCACCTCCCACATCCTGGGCAGTGCCAACTCCCTCATCAAGTTCAATCAATACCGTGAACCCAAAGACCTCTTCACCACCCGCGAAAGCGATGTGAAGGTGACCCACTGCACCTTTGCCTCGGAAGAACACGAAGCCAAGTGGATCGCCGAGAAGATCAAAACTTTGCATAAGAGCGGTACAGCCTACAAGGACATTGCGGTCTTGTATCGGGCTTCGTACCTTTCCCGTTCCATAGAAAAAGGGATGATGGAAGCCCAGATTCCTTACGTCATTTGGGGTGGAACCCGATTCTACGACCGCCAGGAAGTTAAAAACATGCTGGCGTATTTACGCATGATCGTCCATGGCGATGATCTGGCGTTCAAACGCATCATCAACGTTCCCAAACGTGGCATCGGCGAGAAATCCATTGATGCGATCTTTGAGCTGGCCAAGGCCACCAACCGTTCCTTGTATGACACCGTCAAAGCGGAAAACCCGCTCAAAGGGAAACTGGGGGCGGTCCTGGATGACTTTGTGGCTATGGTCGAATCATGGCGCGAAAAGTCCAAGACCTTACCGCTGATGGCCCTCTTTGAATTGGTGGAAACCGAATCCGGATTGAAGTTCCTCTACGAAGAAAATAACGAAACGGATCGTTTAGAGAACATCAAGGAACTCATCAACGACATCACTCTCTTCAACCAACAATACCCCGAAGCCGGTTTGGATGAATACCTTCAGATGGTCGCCCTCTATGGCGATCGTAATGAAGTCAGTCAAGGCGATTTCGTTATTCTGATGACCGTCCATGCGGCCAAAGGCTTGGAGTTTGGAACCGTGTTTGTGATCGGGATGAGCGAAGGTATCTTCCCTAACGAACGGGCCATGAGCGAAGGCAAACGAGGCTTGGAAGAAGAGCGCCGTTTGGCTTATGTCGCTTACACCCGGGCCAAGAATAAGCTCTATCTCTCTGAATCCAAAGGCTACAGCTTTGTGTTGGGTGGAGCCCGACGCATGAGCCGCTTTATCGAAGAGATCGATGAGAAACACATCGATCACATCGGCGTCAACTACGATTACGCCACCCCCAAAGAGATCCACCTCAACGCTCAACCCAAGACCGTGGGTTTCGCCGATAAGATGGCTAACGGAAAACCTTTGGGCTTTAAAGCTGATGATTGGGTCTCCCATCCGCAGTTTGGGGAAGGCAAGGTCCTTTCCATTTCCGGAGGTCTAGCCGAGATTCTCTTTGGCTATCAGTGGGGCATCCGCAAGATCCTCGCTTCTCACCCCTCCTTAACCAAAATCGAGGTGCACGATGAGTAAAGAACGCATCCACGAACTTCGCGCGTTGATCGATCGCTTCAACCACGAGTATTACGTCCTCAATCAATCCACGGTTTCCGATCAAGAGTATGATCGGTTGATGGGGGAATTGAGTGCTTTGGAGGCGCAGTATCCGCAGTACGCCGATCCGCTTTCCCCAACCCAACGGGTCGGGGGTTTTGTCCAGGACGGCTTTACGAAGGTTCGCCATCAGAAGGCGATGTTGTCGCTGGGCAATGCCTACAGCCAATCCGAGGTATTTGACTTTGTGGATAAAGTCAATGCGTCGGTCGGGGAAACCGCCTTTACGCTGGAACTGAAGATCGACGGACTCGCGATGAGTGTCCGTTACGACCAAGGCACCTTCACTCAAGCGGTGACCCGAGGAGACGGGGAAGTGGGCGAAGACGTCAGCGCCAACGTCAAGACGATCCGATCCTTACCGTTAAAGCTCCCTCAACCCGTCGATCTGGAAATCCGCGGGGAAGTCTACATGCCTAAAGCAGCGCTTGAGACTGCGAATCAACAGCGCTTAAAAGCCAACGAAGAACCCTTCGCCAACCCACGCAATGCGGCTGCCGGATCGATTCGTAACCTGGATACCGCCATCGCCGCCAGCCGTAAACTGGATGCGTTTTGGTACACGTACGTCGATGCATCAGCCGCTGGCTATGCGACCCACAGTGCATCATTAAAAGCCCTGTCTCAACTGGGCTTAAAGACCAATCCCTACACGCAGATCGTTACATCCAAAGATGATCTCTGGAAAGCGATTGAAAGCTTTACGGCCTTGCGTCAAAGCTTGCCGTATGAGATCGACGGGATCGTCATCAAAGTCGATGATCTGCGCCTGCAGGAACGCTTGGGTTTTACCGCCAAAACTCCACGTTGGGCCATTGCCTACAAGTTCCCGGCGGAAGAAGTCGTGACCCGTTTGAAGAATATCTTTATTACCGTCGGTCGTACCGGAAAAGTGACCCCTAATGCGGAACTCGAACCGGTGCGCATCGCCGGAACGATGGTGGGCTTTGCGCAGTTGCACAACGAAGACTACATCGCCACCAAAGACATCCGCATCGGAGACTGGGTGGTCGTCCGTAAAGCCGGCGAAATCATTCCCGAAGTCGTGGGGCCTTTGGTTGAACGGCGTGACGGAACTCAAGTACCCTATGCCTTTGAGACGATCTGTCCCAGTTGCGGCGGACCCTTGGTGCGTGATCCCAGTGAAGCTGCGCATTTTTGCATCAACTCGAGTTGTCCGGCCCGTATCGTTGAAGCCTTGGCGCACTTTGCCTCGCGCAACGCCATGAACATCGATGGCTTGGGCATCAAGACCGTGACCGCGTTATATGAAGCGAAGTTGGTGGATTCGATCGATGACATTTACGCCTTAACCGCGGAGTCGCTTTCGTGTCTTCCGGGTTTCAAACAGAAATCCGTTGAGAATTTATTAAGTGCCATCGAAGCTTCCAAAGCCAACTCCCTGGAGAAACTGATCACCGGACTGGGTATCCAACAAGTCGGGGAGAAGGCCGCCAAGACCTTGGCATTGCGCTTTGGAACGCTGGAAGCCTTGAGAAATGCCTCGATCAATGATCTCTTGAGTACCGAAGATGTCGGTGACATCACCGCCCAACAGATCAGCGCTTACTTCAATGAACCCCACAACCAAGCCCTTTTGGATGCCTTGGTGAAGGCCGGGGTCAATACACAGTGTACGCTGAGCGTGGCCAGTGATTCGCCGTATGCCGGAATGACGATCGTCGTCACCGGATCGGTGGAAGGGTATACCCGTGAGGAGGTCGAAGCGTGGTTTGAAGCCCGCGGAGCCAAAGCCGCCGGATCGGTCAGTAAGAAGACTTCCTTGGTGATCGTCGGAGAAAACGCCGGATCCAAGGCCGATAAAGCCAAAGAACTGGGCATTCCCGTCAAGAGTGCCCAAGAGTGGCTCGATGAGGTATCCCAATGAAACAGTTGATGAGCTTAATCCTCGCGGTCTTCCTGGTAAGTTGTACAGCAGCTCAACCGGAAGCGAAAGTCGAGGTGTTGGAAGCGGCTAATCCCGGGGATTACGCCGTGATGGTGCCCTTTGATGCGGCACCTACCCGCTACAACCATGGGATCTACTTGGGTAGAGTGGACTTGATGGATGTCGGGGGACGTCTCGTTGAGAAATCCAAAGCGGTGTTCGAGGTGGAAACCCATGTGTTGGCTGAAGGGAATATCCTCAGTCTGACCCGGGTCAATGCGCTCCTCAACCGGGAAGCGACCGATAATCCTTACGGACTTAATCCGCCCAAAGGATCTGAATTTGATACCGGTGTTGGGAATCTCACGATCCCCGATGCGATCCTGGTGGCCGATCTACTGGAGATCAACTTCTATACCGGAGCACCCAATAACCCGCAACTTTCAGGCATCTCGATCGCCTTGGTCTTCAATGCGACCGTTGATCTGGATGGGCAACTCATCACGATCGCCGACGATAAGCTGGTTGAATATGCTACAACGGCCGGACGTAAACTCGAACGTTACTTGCGGAGTTTACCGGATCTTGAGAATATCCCGATCTTGATTGCCCTCTACAAGACGCAAAAAGCCGATGCCACGCTTCCGGGGATCTACTTCAGTCAAGCCACTTTTACGGCCCGTGAAGGGCAGTTTGAAGCCTTGGATGAAGCTTGGTACCTCTTCCCCTCGCAAGCCGCCCTGCAAAACGATGTGCAGACCAGTACGGCCTTCAACACCTACCGCAATGCCGTGTTGGCCTTTGTCCCCGAAAGTGTCGGAACCGTTGGACAAGGCTTCTACGAAGACGGGAAACTGAAGGCCCTCAACATCACCGTGCAGATCCAAGCCAAAACCTACACCGAGATTTATGCCTTAACGCAGATCCTAGCCGATAACCTCAGTTACTTCACCCAAGCTGACTTAGCCATTACCGTCAAACTCAAATCCGTCACCGATACGGTGGCGATGATCGAACGAACCCGCGATAACACGATCCGCGTGGTCATGACCCCTTAGGAGCCCCATGGACAAGCATTCCCCCCAGTATTTCAAACACCTGGCCCTGCAGCTGCGTTTCGAACTCAGCGATGCGGAAGCCCAAGACATCGCCAATGAGTTTGGGGTGTTGATCGATCAGCTCCAGCTCTTGGAAGCCATCGATACCGAGCAGGTCGAACCGATGGTGTATCCCTTCGATGAGCCCACGTCGTTCTTACGCGAGGATGAGCCGAATCAGGTGCTTACCCCACAGGAAGCCCTCAAAAACGCACCGGCGCAACTCAACGGGTTCTTTGTGACCAAGAAGGTGGTCGTATGACGCTCCATACGTTAAAGGCCATGTTTGATCCCGCTACGCGCGTGGATCACGCCATCCAAGCCGCCCATGCCTTTCAACCGGCGCTTAATGCGATGGTCAGCTTCATCGATCCTCAGGATCAACTCGAAGCCCTAACACACATCGATCCGTCGGCTCCGTTTTACGGGATTCCGGTCGCCCTGAAGGATCTGGTCAACATGAAGGATACCCGCACCACGGGTTCTTCGAAGATCCTGGACAACTACATTTCGCCCTATGATGCGACCATAACGCGAAAATTGCGTGAAGCCGGAGCCATCATCATCGGCAAAGCCTCATGCGATACCTTTGGGATGGGCGGCACCAATAAAACCGCCGCCACCGGTCCCGTGCATAACCCCTACGATCTGTCCCGCATGAGTGGAGGATCGTCCGGCGGCAGTGCAGCTTTAGTCGCAGCCGGGGTCGTTCCCATGGCCATCGGCACCGATACCGGAGACTCCATTCGTAAACCGGCTGCTTTTACCGGCATAGTCGGTTTAAAACCCACCTACGGACGCATTTCGCGTTACGGGGTCATTCCCTACGCGTCGTCTTTGGATCATGTGGGATGCTTTACGCGCAACGTCACTGATGCGGCCGCGACCTTGAAAGTACTGGCCGGCCGCGACGACAAAGACATGACCTCCTCGACCTTACCAGTCGAGGATTACCCGGCACTTTTAAAGGGCGACCTGAAAGGTAAACGCATTGGCATCCTGACCAACGTCATCGATTCGATCTCCAATCCGACCGTCAGAACTCAGTTTGAAGCATTGGTTGAACAACTGAGTGCCCAAGGGGCTTTGGTGACTCGGGTTACCCTCAACGATGCGTTGATGAAGGCCCTCTTACCCACCTATTACATCATCGCCAACGCTGAAGCAACCGCCAATCACGCCAATCTGGACAGTCTGCGCTTTGGGGTTCAAGTTCCCGGAGCCGACAATGAGGAAACCATGCGCTTATCGCGCACGGCGGGCTTTGGTCCGCTGTTGCGCAAACGCTTTGTCATCGGGTCGTATGCGCTGTTTGTGGAGAACCAGGAACGGCTCTTCCGAAAGGCGCAGAGAGTCCGTCGCTTAGTCGTGGAAGACTTAAAAGCTGCCTTGAGTCAGCTCGATGTGATCATTGCTCCGGCTTCCGGAGGCGTTGCTCCATTGTTGGAAGGGGGACCCAAGACCGATGAACTCTCCGGAGAATACCTGATCGCCGAGAACTACATGGTCATGGGTAACTTCTCCGGGTATCCCTCCATCACGATTCCGATGGGCTTTGAGAACGGGTTACCGTTGGGTATTAATCTGACGGCGAAAGCCTTCGATGATGCCAATCTCTTGGATATTGCGTATGGGATCGAAACGCTGACCGGGCTCAAGAACCTGGTGGCGAAGGTGAACGCATGACGTACGAAACCATCATCGGGATTGAGATCCACTGCGAACTCAAGACCCGCAGCAAAATGTTTTCCGGAGCACCCGTAACCTACGGTGCTGCGCCCAATACGGCTGTCAATGAGATCGATTTAGGGCATCCGGGAGTTCTTCCCAGCCTCAACAAAACCGCCGTGGAGAAGGCCTTACAAGCCTGCATGGCCCTTAATCTCACTATTGATCCCTTGGTGCGTTTTGACCGTAAGAATTACTTCTACGCCGACTTACCCAAAGGCTTCCAGATCACCCAGCAGTTCTATCCCATCGGAAAAGACGGGTGGTTGGATATCGAAACCGATCAAGGCTCTCGACGCATCCGCATCAACCGCTTGCACATGGAAGAAGATACCGCCAAGCAATACCACCTGGAGGATGCCTCTTGGATCGATTTCAACCGAGCGGGGGTTCCGCTGGTAGAAATCGTCTCCGAAGCCGATTTGCGTTCCGCTCAGGAAGCCATGGCATATGTCGATAAACTGCGCAACATCCTAGTGTATCTGGATGTGACCGACGGCAAGATGGAAGAAGGCTCCTTGCGCTGTGACATCAACATTTCCCTGCGTCCGGAGGGGACAAGTACCTTCGGAACCAAAACCGAAATCAAAAACATCAACTCCATCTCCAACATCGAAAAAGCCGTCGCCAGCGAAATCGCCCGTCAGACGGCACTCTTGGAAGCTGGAGAAGCTGTTGAACAAGCCACCCGCCGTTATGACGATGTCGCCAAAACGACCGTCATGATGCGCAAGAAGGAAGGCTCCGTCGACTACAAGTATTTCCCCGAACCCAACATTCCCCCCATCCGGTTACCACAAGCGTGGATTGAATCGATCCGTTCGAAGTTGCCTGAACTTCCCGATGCCCGACATGCGCGGTATAAAGGCTTGGGACTCAGCGATTACGATGCCGGTCAGCTCATTCAAAACAAGGCCATCTCCGATTTCTTTGACCAACTTCTGCCCTTGGTGAAGTCCGTCAAACTGGCGGCTAACTGGTGTCTAGGCGATATTCTGGCTAATCTGTCTCAGGATCAACTGACCCATCGCACCTATGCCTTGTGCCTCAGTGAACTGGCCGCGATGATCAATGCCTTGGCCGATCAAACCATCTCCTCCAAACAAGCCAAAGAGATCTTTGGGCATCTGGTGGAAGGGAAAGGGTATGCGGAAACCGTCAAAGCCCTCAACATCGTCCAAGTTTCCGATACCTCTGTGTTAGCGGCGTTGGTGGAGGAAGTGCTCAATGAAAACCCGCAATCGATTGTGGATTATCACGCTGGGAAAGATCGCGCACTGGGCTTCTTAGTGGGCCAACTCATGAAGAAATCCAAGGGCCAAGCCAATCCGGCGCTGTCTTCCGAACTTTTGAAAGCGCAATTAGCGACACGCAAACCACAGTAAGGTGTATAATAAATCCGCATGAACGAGAAAAAAACCAAAACCAAACGCAAACTGAAGATCACGCTGGGCGGCTATGTCCTGTTGTTTTCAGTCGGCGTCAGCTTCTTAGCTTTACTGTATTTCGGCTTCACGTTACTGGAAGTCTGGAATCGAACCGGATCGGTGACCGTTGGAAACCGCTTCTTGCTGCAACTGGATCCGCCGATCACCACCGACCAGCTCACCACCCTGCGTGAACAGTTGGCCGATACGACCAACGTTGAGGAAAGCACGGTCAACTTGAATTCGGCGACCCTTCGATTAACGGTCCTTATCAACCCTGATCTGACCGTTGAAGAACTCCAAACAACAATCGTATCGCTTAAGGACTTAGTCAACGCGACCTTGCCGATTGACACCTACTTCTTAGATACCGATACGCACAAGATGTACGATCTGGAAATCCATGTCTACAACGACAAGGATTACACCGATACGGAAACCTTTGATTACCACTACTTCGTGCTGGTGAAAAACGGCACAATGACCGGTTGGCTGGTTCAAGAACTGTCCACCCCGGTCAATCCGGAATTGGCTCAACAACTCCGGGACAGCTTAAATGCCGAGGAAGCGACCGAATAGGTCGCTTTTAACATATGAACCGAAATGATCTCTTAACGCTGACTGCTATCGATTACACAGAAAATGCCTTAGGTGTTGCCAAAGTCGACGGCTTTGTGGTGTTTGTGAATGGGTTGATGGTGGGGGAATCCGCCATCGTCCGCATTGAAAAAGTCACGGCTCATCACGCTTTTGGATCCGTCACGGAACTGATTACCCCCAGTCCCGAACGGGTGATTCCACGTTGTCCGATTGCGGATCAATGCGGAGGATGTCAGCTTCAACACATGAATGCCACCCATCAGTTGGCGTTTAAGAAAGCCCACGTCCAATCGCTCTTCAAACGTCATTTGGATCTGGACATCGATCCGATCATCCACGGGATGGAGGATCCCTGGTTCTACCGCAACAAATCCCAGGTGCCTTTTGAAGTCACCAAGCGGTCATTGACCTATGGTTTCTATCGTCCGCGCAGTCACGACATCCTGCCTTTTGAGACCTGTTTCATCCAATCGGACGAGTCCAATCGCATCTTACGGTTCATTGCGGATTTCTATGAGAGGAAAGCCATCCAACCCACCGGACTGAAGACCGTGCTCATCAAGAAAGCCCGCTCATCCAGAGAACTTATGGTGGTGCTGATCAGCGCAAAACCCAAACTGCCCAATCAAGCCAGCTTGGTGGAGAGCCTTTTAAGCACATTCCCGACGATCAAATCCATCATCCTTAATGTCAACACGCGTAACGATAACGTGATCTTGGGCGACGAATACATTCCCTTGACTCCTCAAACGAACATTACCGATGAACTCAACGGATTGCGTTTTGAGATCTCAGCGCCCTCGTTTTATCAAGTCAATCCCATTCAAGCTGAAGTCTTGTATGAAAGTGCCTTACACTTGGCGAAGTTGACGAAAAAGGATACCGTTCTGGATCTGTATTGCGGAATCGGAACGATTGCCTTGAGTGCCGCTCAAAAAGTGAAGTCTGTGATCGGGGTTGAGATCGTTGAAGCCGCCATTGACGATGCGAAGCGTAATGCCCAACACAATGGCATTTCCAATGTTAGGTGGATTGTGGGGGATGCGGGACAAGCCGTACAAACCTTAATGGAAGAAAGGCTTCCGATCGATGCGGTCATCGTTGATCCACCACGAAAAGGCTTGGATCCGCTCAGTAAACAAGCCTTACTGACGCTTATGCCCAAAAAGATCATCTATGTTTCCTGTGATCCGGGAACTCTCGTACGTGATCTGAAAGAACTCAGTGAAGCCTACACCATCAAAGCAGTCGAGCTGACGGATATGTTTCCGCAGACCGTACATGTGGAGACCGTGTGTCTGTTATCAAGAATATAGTGTTTATAGTTACCCAGAAAGGTTCTATGTTTAGGGTTCTAATCCAATCATGGAGCCTTTTATTTTGGGGTTGAGTCACTATTCAGGACTCTTAACTAGAAATTGGGCGTAGTCATATATGAATCGGTTATACTCGTGATCATTCGTAATCCAGACGATGACATCGATGACTTGTACTCCTAAACGAACATAGGCTTCATAACGATGATTCCCATCATTGAGCTCAAAACTCGCGTGACTATAATTAACAATTAGTGGAGGTAAATCCTTCTCGGTCGTGATAACGTGCATCAACCGCTGTACTTTCTGTTCAAACCCTTGGGGATCAACCTTCCAGGTCATGTTCTCCTCAGGTCCGCAACACCGAGAGAATAGGGATAACGGCATTCTAAGGGGTCCGATGTAGAATCGATCAAAGCGTTTCAACCCTTCGGAAAAGGCTGGATTATTGCCATCCGAGAGTAAATAGGCATGGACCCATTCTTCCAGTTTTCCAGCTTTGGCAAAGGCTTGGGCTGAGGATAAGGTGTTTTGATAATCCATTTCATTGATTCCTTCGTTTAGTAATTTATCTAGTAAGTATGAACTAATAATGGCTACTTGGTTTGATTATAACGCGTGATCAAGAATATTCGCTTGAGTCTGATGCTTTTCAGCAAAAATAGAATCATTAGGGTAAAATGGAAACAGTGATGCGATGAAATGAAAGTGAGTTTCTCTAGTAACTGGAAGAGGGAATTATCGCAGAAAGACAATTATGAACCTTGAACGTATTTACCATTCTATTTATCAACGCTTGACCAAAATCGACTTTGAACGGTTATGGCTGGGATTTCGATTAGTCAAGTTTGCGGTGTATGACGATACACAGTGCATTTTTGATGGTCAGCTCATCCCCAAAAGCGAGGAGTTCTTGGCGAATACCTCGATTCTTTATCAGGGAGAGTACATCGCCATCTGGAAGATCACGGAAGATGAATCGACGATCGATTTCGACGTGTTGACCTCAAAGCTGGTGCATGAGATGTTTCATGCCTTTCAGCAACGCTCCCGCGAAAACCGCTATCCTAACGAACTGGAAGCGGTCCAACGCTACCGATATGAAAGTGGTAACCTCTCCGGTAAACTTCATGAAGCAAGACTCCTGAGGGAGTGTCTTGAACATCACTCAGAGTCGACCTTCAAGGCGTTTCTTCAATCCCGTCAAGTACGGTGTCAAGCCTTTCCTTATGAAGCCACCTATGAGGCTCAGATCGAACAAATCGAAGGGTCGGCGCAGTATGTCGAACTCTTGGCGTTGACTCAACTCAACGCCGAGAAAGGGCGTTTGGCGTGGGAACGGGTGGTGGATTCGATTCTGGATCCGCAACGTTACTTTCCCATTCGCATGATTTCGTATTCAATTGGGGCGGTGGTATTACGCGTCTTGAAACAACAAGGGTTGATGGATCAGGTTATCCAATCCGCACTGCCGTTTGCGTTGGCGATGGTGGAAGGCGTTGAACCCAGTACACAGCCGATTCTTAATCATGAGGCGATGGAACAGCACATCACGGCATATCGTTCGGTGACCTCCACGATCATTCAGAAAGCCCTGGAGAAACAGGAGACTGTCCTGGAAGGGGATTATCCGTTACTGGGGCTCAATGTGTACAATGCCCGTTGTGAAGGAAAGTTCGTCACGTCGACGTACTTTGTGATGGTGGAAGTGGAAGCACAATCCAAAGTGCTGAGTGGTGACTTTGTGATCGAACTGAATGAGCACGCTAGAGTCTTCAGAGTCTACCGTCAGGCCTAAATCCACCGCACTTGTTAAGTCCATAAAACAGGATTCCCTAAGGGATCCCGTTTTTTAGTGGGATAACCATGATGTTTCGTTTAAATGGTTCTTGAGTTATTGAGTAAATCGCCGAATAAGGGTTGCCAGGGCAGGGGAATCTCGTGGGTTTCAAAGTAGTCTTCGTAACGGATACTTACGAGTTGAGGGAGTCTTAAGGGTGATGCGATTTTCTCCTGCAGGTGTAAGGGATAGTTGAGTCCGACGGGTAAAGTACCTCGTGACGACGTTGGATAACACTTGAGGATAGCGCACGTCACCACGGCTTGATGAAGGAAGATGGCATGGCGGGATGAGGTATCGATCAACTGATGGATCGATTCCTGCTTGAGCAGTTCGTCAAGGGCTTGGGTCGCTAAGGCGAAACAATGACGATTCTGATTGAGGATGATCATGCCCATGTTGAAGTAGGAGTAGATCTCTTCGCGGGTCACCCGGGTAATCACCGGAGCTTCGGGATGCGGAAGATCAAAATACCCTTTCAACAAACTCCAGAAGGCACTGCGAGGTCGGGGATAGAGATCTCCGATGTTACGGATATCCACGGGATTGATCAGAATTTCCGGTGTAGAAGGAATCGTGAAGGGCTGCAGAATCACCGATCCGACATCCATCCAGATCAAAGGTCCTTCCACCAACGCTTCCAGCGCAGCGGCTGCGTAGACTTTATAGGCAAAGGGTAACGTTCGAGCCACGAACGGCACATCACATGTCCGGTGATAACGTTCCATTCCCTTGACGTCAATCGAATGATGGGTCGGGGTGAAGAAAAGAATTTGAGCTTCGGTCCCAATCAGAAAATGTGTTTCCAGCGATCGTACCAAGAGTTTGGCTTGGTTGACTTCATGGGGATCTTCCAGGGAGAAACCGAAGGTGATCATGTGCCCTCCGACAGGATGGTAATCGTTCTTTTAAATATCTGAATCACGCCCAACCGTCACCCCCATCATAGACCTTAATGGAGTCAAATACAAATCAGGGCAAAAGGGTGACGCTTGTCCATCGGCTTGGAATGTGACAGGCATCCTTTTACAGAATTGACTCATGATTTTTCATTTGGAATCGTGTACGATGGAGACGTATCGTCAACGACCATGGACATCCCCTAGAGACAACCCATGAACTTCTATGCCATTCAACATGCCGTAGGTAAGATCCAGGATGATTCCGTTCTTCGCGAGACGTTTATTTAACTCTACGATCAAGCCAGCCACCATCAGATCGCCGCGTTCGGACTACATTACCGGAAACATTTATTAGAGCGTCATCAAATCACCACTGATTCGCTTTTTGACGCGGTTACAGTAGCTGTTGAACGTTGGATGAACGGCGAAACCAATTATCATCCCGCCCGTAACTTAGCGGGTGAGCTGCAGGATCGGGCACGGGGAGAAACCGACCCGTTCAAAGCTCGCTTCGATCGAACGATCGCGCAGATCGCCGCGATACCGCACGTCAAGTTTCACGGGTTGTGGGTGACGGATTTTGGGATCAGTCTGATTAATCGTCGGTATCCCGGGGATCAGGAAGCGATCACCGCGGAACGACACGTTCAAATCCAACTCATCCGCGAAGTTCTGAATCCAAAATACGGTCACCGTTGAAGTTTGACCGATTTTTAAAGGCTCTGTCGTGATAGGATAGAAATAACGGTGACACGCTCTGTGTCATAGGAGGTTGTATGCCCGGTTGGGAATCCCTCGCTTTGATCTATGCCAAAGAATATCGTCAATGCCTAGAAGAAGGCCGTGACGTTAGTTTGATGCCGCATCCACAATCACTGGAGACTGCCGATTCGAAAACGCTCAGTGACTTAACGGAACGTTTAAGAGAACAGCCCTTGCGGAAGGACTTTCCTTATAACGAACCCGATGAGTTATCGGCAATCCTTTCAGAGTATGTCCCGATCATCAGATCCCTTCGTAAACCTCAAGCTTCACAATTCTTAGGAGCTGTGCTTGGACGGAGTGTCGGGTGCATGTTGGGGAAACCCTTGGAAGTGGGACCTTATTTTTGGGAATCCACCCCACAAGATCCGGGTTGGAAGAACGTTAAGGCTTGGTTTTTCGGCGCGGATCAGTACCCGATTCGCGACTATGTACCTCAACATTCTCGTGCGTCAAACCAG
Source organism: uncultured bacterium (assembly GCA_903847945.1). Classification (GTDB taxonomy): domain Bacteria; phylum Bacillota_I; class Bacilli_A; order Erysipelotrichales; family Erysipelotrichaceae; genus UBA2212. Next base: position 103,791 of record CAINEY010000011.1, read on the forward strand.
GGACTGTATGTGGGCTGTCCGACCTGTGTTAAGGAAAATGTTAAGTTTGTGGAAACGGATGATGATGTGCGGTATACGTTGCTCTCGTTGGAATTGCTGGAACAGAAGGGGTTTGACTTTACCGGTTATGAGGTGGGTAAACTCTGGCATGACCGTTTGACCTATCAGATGGTCTGTACGGCAGAAACCCAGGCTTACCTGAACTTTGCCCACGTGACCACGCATTTAGGGGCTTCCAAGGATGAATTTACTCCCGAAGCTGCAGAGTATGTCCGTACGCATCACAACCCGTATCGCGAATGGATCGGCGCTCAGATTCGCATCGATGGGTATGGGTATGCGGCTGCCGGAGACCCGCTATCGGCCGCCAAGATGGCCTATCAGGATGCGCACTTCTCGCATGTGAAGAACGGTGTCTATGGGGCGATGTTCTTTGCGGCGTTGATCGCCAGTGCGTTTGTAGAAACAGATTTAGAGCTGTGCGTTAAGCAGGCTCTCACCGTGATACCGTCGACTTCACGACTTTATGAAGTTCTCCGGAAGACGATCGATATCGTGCATCGCGAACCCGATACGGAACGCATGATTGAAGCCGTTTGGAGCTACCTCTTGGAGGTGGATCCGGCTCACACGATCAATAATGCGTGTGTCTGTGTCGCCTCGATTTTGCATGCTCCGCATGACTTCTCCAAAGCTATTGGCACAGCGGTCCTCTTTGGCTTAGATACGGATTGTAACGGAGCTACCGTAGGATCGATCATGGGAGCGAACTTAGGTGAAACCGCCATTGATGAGCACTGGAAAGCCCCGTTACAGGACACGATCTACGCTTCCTTAGCCGGATTTCATCCCATCGCTATTACGGAGGTGGCGTCGCGTTATCATGCCCTCTTCACCAAACACCATGACCAGTGATGACTTATCCGAATTAATTGCCACGGTCAAGCAACAGGTCACCCTTTTCCCCGAAGGCGCTTCCCAACACACCCTGCAAGTCAATCGCTTGATAGCACTGGAAGTTGCCCAGGCGGTGAGTCGCCATGAATCAGTAACCTCTGAAGAGTTGAAACGAGCTGTCGCTCCGTTGGCGTCACTGATCTCAAAGTCGGAAAAAGCCTTGACGAAACTGAAACCGGATTCCTGGCAGGCTCAACGACTGGAGCGAAACGTATCGCTTTTGGTTCCGATCCTGAACTTGATTCATCATAAATTAGCTGAGAAGGAGAATTCAATTTGACTAGCACCCCGATTACTTATCGCCCGTTAACCAGCGATGACATCCACCAGATGATTGACCTCCTGCGTCAAAGTCATCATCAGGAAGCCCGGTATCACCCCGATTACCCATCGTTTGACGCGTTTCAAGCGTCATTAGGACGCCAATTGATGAGACTCGTAAAAGAATGCGGGGGATGGGCTGCCCTAAGAAGGGGTCAACTTTGTGGTTACATGATCGGTGTAGAGATCGGTGAGCTCTTCGGAAAAGATCAGGGACTGGTGATCAGTGCCCACGGGTGGTCTGTTCAAGGAAGTCCCCGTGCGAGGATCATAAATGACCTTCTGGTCCATGTCCTGCACGACGCTGTTCAACACGGTCATACTTCCATCGCCTGGACCCTGTCCGCCCATGATCGATTAGCCATTTCAGTTGCCCGGGATCTGGGGTTTGGGAATCGGTGCGCGGATGCCTGGCGAACCACGCACGTCGGATCAACCAGAGAGACCGCCTATCGGATCGAACGACTTTCACCTTCCCAACTGGAAGTGATTGCTCCCTTGCATCAGGCGCATAACCGATACTACCGTCAAGCGCCGCTGTGGATGCCCAATCCGGAAGAAGATCCCCTGGAGGATCTGAAGGGTTGGATGAGCAGTGAAGACCGATGGATCTGGGCAGCCTTTGATCAGGATCATGCGATAGGTTACCTCAGGACCCAAGCCCATGCGGAATCGTACCTTTCTCATCATCCGCAGTTGCGCAACATCACCGCTGCCTATGTGGATCCGATGTTTCGAGATCGTGGTGTCGCCACCGCACTGCTGAACCAGGCACTTCATGACTTGCATGAGAACGGTATCACCTGGTGCGGTGTCGATTACGAAACCATCAACCCCAGCGGATCGCGATTCTGGTCCTCGCAGTTCAAACCCTATACGATATCCTTGACCCGACGCATCGATGAACGCATCCTCGGCCTTGACTTACTTAATCCATAACCCACTTAAGAAAGAACCTTACCCATGAAACGAAAATGCCCGCATTGTGGTCAAAAGACCATTCCCCTGATCAATCAAACCTTTCTCGCTCCTCAAGTCGTTTTGAATTGTCCAAAATGCGGTCAACGCTATGGGATGGCCTCTTATGCGATGTTTGGAATTTCGATAATGGGATTGATCGTATTTATCTCAGTGATTCAATTATTGAAGCCAATATCTGAACACTTTGAAGATTTAGTTGTGCTTAATGGCTTAGGAATGTTGGCTATTTACGCGATCTACCTCTTCTTCTTTCCTTACGAGAAACGATAAACATAGCGACCTGTTGGTCGCTTTTCTATGATTCAGAGCCGTTTGATGCCGGATTTCAAGGCGAATTTGCGTAAGATCGGCCAGTACATGAACGGTGATTTAAGTTGCTTCAACAAGATATTGAGTCGGATCGTCCACAAGGATCGCTCATAGTGGCGGATGACTGCGTTTTCGTGTTCCAGAAGAGCCGATGAAAGCATCAGGGACGTTTTTAACGCATAACTGATGCCTTCCGCTGAACTCGGACTGATGGCTCCAGCAGCTTCCCCGATCAACAGGATTGTGTCTTTTCCAGCAAACACGTCCTTTAGTGAAGGACGAACGATAAAGGCACCTTCGGAACGGATGCGTTGTCCGAAACGGTAGCCCTGGTTGGTCAAACGGGCTTTGAAAGTCGCGAACTTCTCTTGGGCATCAGAACCCGGTTTGAGGGCTATGCCCAACACCAGAGCTTGATCCTTGGGAATGACCCAACCGTAGAAATCCGTGAGTTGAGGGTCGAAGATGGCTCCAAAGGTTGTTGAAGGAGAGTCAGACTTGACCCATTCCTGAATGGCAATGTAACGCTTAGGCGTGAATCGGGGTTGAAGTTGTCGTCTAACCAGCGAGTTGGCCCCATCCGCTCCGACCAAAAATCGTGTTATGACGGACTTCTCCAAACCGTGTTGACGATAATAAACCTTGATTCCGTCGTCGGTTTTTTCATAACGAACGAATTGCGTTTTCGGCAAGATCGTAACCGAAGGAGGAATCAGGGAGACCAACCATCGATCGAACTTCTCCCGATCGATGTTGAAATAGAAGCGTTGATAGTTTTGGGTAATCTTCTGCTTCATATCGATCACATTGACCCCAAACACTTGCGGATCGACCAAGACATTCTTCGGGATCCCTAAGCCTAAACGCGCCAACATCCGTTGGGCATCCGGTGCCAGTAAACCGCCACAAGCCTTTCGAACCGGATCATAGGGGGCAGGGTGGATGATGTCTCGGGCTTCGATCACCATCACAGAATAGCGTTTGGCTAATAAACGGGCCAGATTAGCTCCGGCCGGTCCGGCTCCGATAATCACAACATCCATCTTTCGACCTCCCGCAAACACCGCTATTTTACGTTAACCTTGTGGCGCTGGCGTGTGATGAGTTTGGTGAAACGTGTGATGCATAGGGAAAAGAAAAAGGTAGAATAAAGATAGCTTGTATCTGGAGGTTCTTTATGCCCATAACCTATCGACGTTATCGTTTGTTGGCTGATTTTGAGCCCGTATCGCAGTTTTTGATTCGTCACTACAACACCACACATTTCAACGGTTACCTGCTTCAACCCTTCTTCGAGTATGCGCATACCCATCCGGCATTCAATCCCAAGATGACCCATCGGTTTGGAATCTGGGAAGACAACGGAATAATCGTCGGAGTGACGTGTTATGAGATGGATCTGGGAGAGTGTTTGATAGCGTCGGATCCGGCGTACATACACCTTTGGCCAACGATGTTGGATCAAGCCGAGTGCGAGTTGTCGATGACAATGAATGGGAAACGCACCTTAAAGGTGATGACCACCGATAAACAGGGATTGGATGAGTTACTGAGTAAGCGTGGTTATTCCGCGGTCTATCGCGAGAACATCATGACCTTTGATTATCGCAAGGGCTTTGTAGATCGGGCATTACCTGAAGGTTTTCGCGTGATCTCGTTGGAGGATGAAAACGATGTGCGTAAGATCCACGCCTGCCTTCACCAAGGCTTCGATCACGGACCGACCCCGGATGAAGACATCGATTGTCGGTTGTTGATGCAGAGCGGACCGCGCTTTCGCAAGGATCTGACAACGGTAATCGTAGCTCCGGATGGATCTTACGCATGCTTTGCAGGAATGTGGGTGGATCCCATCAATCACTACGCTTATCTGGAACCTTTGGCGACGGTACCTCAGTATCGTCGGTTGGGTTTGGCTCATATCGCCTTGACTGAAGCCATGAAGAAAACAGTCAAGGAAGGGGCGAAATACTGTTACGGGGGAAGCCGGGAATTCTATAGTGCCATGGGATTTGAAACCGTAGGGGTCCGTGTCTTCTGGGAGAAGACCTGGACTATCTGAAAGGAGTCGACCATGAATGAAATCATGATGAATGGACTACAACGTTATCTGGGGAAACTACCTCAATTTGCACAGGATCAGTTCGTGATGTTGTCATCGTTTTTTATGGAACAGTTCGCTTTTGAGCCGCTCTACATCGATGGATCCCCGGCCTTTCGAAAGGGAGGGTTAATCCTGCGTGTAGGGCTATTTTCGGATCATACGAACCTGTTTGTTCGGGGAAGTTTGCACGTCACGCACTTTTTCAATGCTTCTCAACTGACTCCCAAAGGCATGGTTCAGTGCTTCTATCGGGATCCCTTTCCTCGTGAAACCGTGACGCAATGGATCACTGCTGAACTGAATGCATTACCTGAGTGTTCGAACCTATGACCTCCGACATTCAACGGATCTTGGATCAGCGTCATCATTTGGGTGATGACTATTGGACGACTTCGGATCGGCGACTGAACAAGGGTGGAGTCTTTTCGATGATGTCGAGTCTGCTTCTTCTGAAGGAACTCGATTATCCCTTGGATGATCTGATCCACCAGGGTTTGGATCTGATTTGGGCTACCCAAAAGTCAGATGGAAGATTCAAGCTCTCCCCCGAAGGTTCGATCTATCCTTGTCATACGATCAATGCGTTTCACGTACTCTGCGCATGGGGACAGGGAAACGATCCGCGAATGATTAAGACGATTGATCACTTGCTTTCGACTCAGGAAGAGGCAGGAGGATGGCGCTGTCTGAAGTTCAGTTTCGGGAAAGGTCCGGAAACCCACTATGCGAATCCGGGACCTACCTTAAGTGCTTTACGGGCCTTCTCTCACATCGAAGGATGGAACCGTTGGGAGGAACTGGAAGCCAGTGTACAGTTTCTTTTAAATCACTGGGACGCGAAAGTCCCATGGGGTCCCTGTCATTACGGAATGGGCACGCTCTTCCATCAGGTCGAGTATCCGTTTCAAACCTACAACCTGTTCAGTTATGTGTTGACCCTCTCGTTCTATCCGACGGCACGCAAGGATCCCCGCTTTAAGGAAGCGTTGACGTTACTAAAATCGAAGCTGCATGATGGATATGTCGTGGTTGAACGGACGCATCCCAAGTTGGCGGACTTTGAGTTCTGCCGCAAAGGAGAAGTCAGTCAATCAGCGACCAACCATTGGTTGACGATCCAGAAGAACTTATCGCATGAATAGTCTTTTCCCATTTTGTTGATGAATTGAGTATGATGAATCCACAGGGAGTTGCCCTGTCACGAGGACACTATGACCGAATTTCAACCATTTCTTGAGAAAATGACCGATCCGGCGCAACGTGAGCGTATGGAGACGATCTTAAACTGGGTACAAACCACTTATCCGCAGTTGGTACCGCGCTTGGCGTGGAATCAACCCATGTTTACTCATCACGGAACCTTTATTCTGGGTTTCAGTGTGGCTAAACCGCACATTGCGGTGGCTCCTGAACCGTACCCCATGGTGCGTTTTGCCCAGGATATTGATACGGCAGGGTATTCCCGGACCGATATGCTTTTTCGAATTCCTTGGAAGAGTGAGGTCAACTACGGCTTGTTAAGTCAGCTGATTGAGTTCAATCTATCCGATAAAGCCAACACCACGACGTTTTGGCGGAAGTAACACCGGGTATGAATCAACTCACTATTCACCCCACTACCCCGAATGATCTTGACGTCATTCAAGCGCTTTGGAATGATGGCGATGTCATGGCCTTTGTCGGCTTTCCGCAAGGCCTTGGGATGACGCCGGAGAAGATGCAGAAGTGGTATACGTGGCTTAACGATGGTCGTCCGCAACGCGATCACTTTTCGATCAGGGAGGAAGGTGCCTATTGCGGAGAGTCGTTCTACGCCATCGATGAACACGGGTATGCCGCACTTGACATCAAGCTTTTCGCCGCCTATCGATCCAAAGGCATCGCCGCTTTGGGTTTGTGTCACGCCATCCGCGAAGCCTTCAATCATGGGGCGCACACCGTGTGGGTCGATCCCAACGTCGAGAACGCCAAAGCCTTAGCGTTGTATCATCGTCTGGGTTTTACGCCTGCGCAACGTCTTGCGCATCAGGAAGATACCCCGGATTTTATCTATCTTCAACTTCGAAAACACGATCTCTCAGCCCAGTGGGCGGTGGATGAACCGGAGCTTTGGCTGGATAGTTTCCCGCATCCCTTGCCGTTTGAAATCACCCCGACTGATGTTAGGACCGTCTTGAATACGTTTTGTACTTCACTTGATCCCTTGATTCTATCGCCTTTACCGGCTCGCGAGAAACACAAATGGATTTTGATCGCTGCCGTTTCACGCGTGTTCGATCCTTCCCGAGAGTACACCGAAAAGGAAATCATGGCGATCCTCAAACCCATGAATCCTGATCCCATTACGATTCGGCGATATCTGGTGGATTATCAGTTTTTGTGGCGGACGCGGGATGGGAGTCGCTACGGAAAGGTAAAGGCTCATGATTAGCCTCAAGACCTTGATCCGAGACATCAAACTCTCAGAACCTTCGCAACGGGCTTTAGCGGAGGCTGGGATCAACACCTTGGAGGATCTGACGCATTGGTCTACTCGTGACGTGTTGGCGCTGCATGGAGTGGGTCCCAAGACGATCCGCATCGTGACACCGCTCTTGGAATCCCTCGGACTTCACTTCAAACCTTGACGATTCACGACAGTGAATCGTTTTTTTATGGATAGTCTTACTTAACAGGAGAGAGGTACAGGGGTATGATGAAACCACAAGGAGAAACCTATGTCTCAATACCCCATCATTCAAATCGAAGCCCTCATCGATGCGCCTAAAGCGTTGGTGTGGGAAGCCTATAACGATCCTAGTCATGTCGTGAAGTGGAATGCCGCCAGTGACGACTGGTTCTGTCCCGCTGCGTCCAATGAGGTCAAAGACGGTGGACGATTCAACTACCGCATGGAAGCCAGGGATGGCAGTTTCGGGTTTGATTTCACCGGAACCTATGTCCGGGTCTATCCGGGAGAAAGCCTGCGCTATAAACTGGACGATGACCGCAACGTCGGGGTCGATTTCGTCAATCACGGGGATGGGGTCCGTTTAGTGGTGCGCTTCGAACCGGAACATGAGAATTCATTGGAACTGCAACGAGAAGGCTGGCAAGCCATTTTGGATCGCTTTAAAGCGTATGCGGAAAGCCTGGTGAACTGAATGAAACTGAATCCGTATTTTGACTTCAACGGCAATGCCGAAGAAGCGGTCTTGTTTTATGCATCCGTGTTTGATGTCAAACCCGACATTATGCGCTTTGGGGATGCCCCGGATCACGACCCGACCTTAGCTGCCCACCCCGAGTATCGCTCCAAGATCCTGCATGCCCACATCCTGGTGGATGGCACGAGTCTGATGTTCTCGGATGTTCCTCCGGGATATGCCTATGCCGTGGGAAACAACCTGACTCTCAATTTGACCACCAATGACCGTGATAAACTGGAACGCTGGTTTGCCCGGCTGAGCGAAGGAGCCAACGTTGTAACGCCGTTATCCGCCACCTTTTGGAGTCCGGCTTATGGGTATCTGATCGATCGCTTCGGGAACGGTTGGATGTTTAATCTGGAAGCTCCTGCTGAAGGTCAATCGTGAGTCAGTACGTTTATGTTTTGCGATTGATCGAACGCTTATGGTCGGTAGAGGCGTGGACGGAGAAGGACAGTGCCATCGTCGATGAACACTTCGCCTACTTGAAACGTCTACTTGCGGAAGGACGCCTGATCTTGGCCGGTAAAAGTGCCGGTAACGACGAGAACACCTTTGGGCTGGTTATCTTTGAAGCCAAGGATGAAGCCGAAGCCCAGTCGATCATGGCGAAGGATCCCACGGTGATTCAGGGGATCATGACGGCTACGCTTTCGGCTTATCACGTGGCTTTTCTTCGAAAAACCTAAAAAGGGCGGAGTTTGGTATAATGGGACTATCGTAGCGAGGTCGTATGTCCAAACTCCCTTTTCTCGGTTTATCCTCGGCAGAAGTCGCTTCTCAGAAAGCTGCCGGACACATCAACACGGTGGCTGACGCTTCGAGTCGATCCCTCCGTGACATTATTGTGGCGAACGTCTTCACCCGGTTTAACGCGGTGTTGGCGTTTTTATTTGTGGTTGTGATTGCCGTAGGTTCTCTCAACGATGCGCTCTTTGGTTTAGTTGTCGTACTCAATTCCCTCATCGGGATCATTCAGGAAGTGCGGGCCAAACGGACCTTGGATCGGCTGACGCTCATCAACGCACCCAAAGTCACGGTCATCCGTGATGGCATCACTCAAACCATCCCCAAGGAAGAGGTGGTCTTGGGGGATGTGATGGTCATTGGCAGCGGTGATCAACTGGTGGCTGACGGAGAACTGTTGGATGGCAGCGGTCTGGAGATCGATGAATCCTTGTTGACCGGAGAATCCGTTCCGGTGTTTAAACAACCTCAGGATGTCCTTTATTCGGGATCGCATGCGGTGGCCGGTCAAGGCATCATGAAGGTGACTCAGGTCGGTTCCCACTCGTATGCGAGCCGTTTAGCCGTTGAAGCCAAACGTTTTGGACTCGTCAAATCGGAACTGCGTGAAGGCATCGATCGCATCTTGAATCTCATCTTCTGGGGTTTGGCGCCGTTGGCCGGATTACTCTTGATGAGTCAGCTTCAAGCCGGACTCGATTTGCATGACGCCTGGATCAAGACGATAGCCGGACTGGTAGGAGTCATTCCACAGGGTTTGGTGCTGTTGACGTCGATGGTGTTTGCGGTAAGCGTTATCCGTTTAGGTCAACGCAACGTGCTGGTTCAAGAATTACCAGCCGTGGAAGTCCTGGCCCGTGTCGATGTCTTGTGTCTGGACAAGACCGGAACCTTGACTGATGGCGGACTCAGTGTTGCTGATGTGGAAGTCCTCTCTGATCATGAGCAGCTCGATGAAGCTTTGGGTGCCTTGGCAGCCATGGATCAGGCTTCCAATGCGACCGCAGCCGCTTTAGCTCAGCGGTATCCCAATCCCGACTGGACCCTGAGTTCTCCGGTACCTTTCTCCTCGTCCCGCAAGTGGAGTGCCTTGACTGCGAACAACACCACGTGGGTGTTGGGAGCACCGGACATTTTACTCGAACAAGAATCGTCGCTTCATCAGCAGGCAACCCAATTGGCTAAACAAGGGTACCGGGTCCTGGTTGTGGGACTTTCGAAGACACCGGCTGTGAGTGAACGCACCCCGTTGATTACGCCGTTAGCCTTGATTACCCTGGATGAGTCGGTTCGTCCCGATGCGAAGGAAACATTAGCGTATTTTAAACGTCAAGGCGTTTCTCTTAAAGTTATCTCCGGAGATCATCCCCAAACCGTGGCGGATGTGGCTTTACGTGCCGGTGTTGAGATGATTGCTGAACCGGTGGATGCCCGCACGTTACCGGAAGACATTGATGCCCTAGGCGAGATCCTCAAGCAGCATCAAGTCTTCGGCCGGGTAACACCTCAACAAAAACAAGCCATGGTTAGGGCCCTTCAGAAACAGGGTCATGTCGTAGCTATGACGGGAGATGGGGTCAATGATGTCTTAGCGCTCAAAAGCGCCGATTTGGGAATTGCGATGGGATCCGGGGTTGCCGCTACCAAGGCGATTGCCCGAGTGGTGCTCTTGGACGGACGTTTCGCGACCTTACCGGGTGTTGTGGCTGAAGGTCGTAAACTCATGGCCAACATTGAACGGGTGGCAACGCTTTTCTTAACGAAGACGGTGTATGTGACAGGTCTGGTAGCCTTAACGGTGGCTATGGCACTGCCGTTTCCGTTTTTACCACGCCATTTGACATTGATTGGTGAATTGGCGATTGGGATTCCAGGCTTTGTTTTAGCCTTGGAGCCGAATTTGACGCGATATCGCAAAGGATTCACGCAACGCTTACTGCGAACCGTGGTTCCCATTGGGATCGTGGAAGCGATGATCACGTTTGGGGGATATTTCTGGATGCGTCAAAGCGGTCAACCAGAGGCTGATGCCTTTACGGTGGCGACCTTGATTTTGATCGCGCTGAGTCTTTACGTCTTGGGTCAACTGATTCGTCCCCTCAATGCGATTCGAATCGGACTAATGGTCCTCTTGTTGGGGTGGCTGAGTGTGGTCATGAGTGTACCGTTCTTGCGGGATTTCTTTGCGATGACGATACCGTCACTAGATACACTGGCGATTCCTGCTGGATTTGCCTTGGTGGGGATGGTTGTGTTGGAAGGCATCTGGCGCTTTTGGATCAAACCACTGCCGAAGGAGACTGAATGAACCAAACCGTGTTGAGGGAACATTACCAGCGTCGAGGATTTTCTCCCGAAATCACTGATCAGGCGATCAAAGCCGTTGAACGCTTTGAACGTCATCTTGAGACAGGGTTTACTTTAGTGACGATCTCGGTCAAAGCCATGAAGGGTAATCTTCAAGGACTGATCGACCGGCACGAGAATGATTTGGAATCGCTCTTGGCCATTGCTCGTTATGTGCATTTGATCGGGCGAATGGATCTCTACATCTACATGACCTCGGTCTTAGGCGGGGTAGGTGTCATGGATCACATCCGATCGACCTTAACTGTCGCCGTTGGACAACCGATTGCCGACGCGGTGTTTGAGGGCACGCAACTTCCCTTGGGGAGTGATCCGGCATTTCAACCAGCCAATACTCAGAAGGTCGTCCAACGGATGGCTGAACGTGTGGATGAAGCGACAATGTGCCACGTTCTGGCTGGTAATCATCATGAGATTCCGGCTTCTGCCTATGCCGACGAGCGTGAGATCTTCTTGAAGTCCGCTTCCTTGGATGCTTACTTGGCGGATTTTCATGCGCGTCAAGTCGCGGTGCTTCAGCGTCATGCGGAGGAAGGCACGGTGTGGTTTGAACAACGCATCACTCCAGCCGTTGTGGATTTTGTTGCTGGAAATCCGGAGATTCTTTCCGCTGTGCGCGACGGTGATCGTTTATTGATGACAAAGATACCCTACGATCCGGATACCTACCTCAAATCAACGGATCCGATCGAACGGCGTTACTTAGCGTGTCATTGTCCCTTGGCCCGGGAAGCCATCAAGGCAGGAACCAGTGTGGATGCACGGTGGTGTTACTGCAGCGGGGGATTTGAGAAGTATCCCTTTGAAGTGATCTTTGATCGACCCCTAAGCGTCAAGGTCATAGAATCGGTCTTAGGTGGCTCAGAACGTTGCCGCTTTGAAGTGAAATTGCCTCAAGGGTGGGAGAATTGGCTTCATGCGTAAGTTGAAAGATCGCTTGGAAGCACTGAATGCACAGGTTGCCACAGTGTTCTTTGCGATGAAACATCCGCAAACTCCGTGGTTAGCCAAAACCTTGGGAACCGTGGTTGTGGTGTATGCCTTATCGCCGATCGATCTGATTCCCGACTTTATACCGGTAATCGGCTATCTGGATGATCTAATCATCCTGCCGGTTTTGATTGCGTTGACCATTAAGCTGATTCCCAAAGCAATCCTGGACATCGCCCGACAACAAGCTATCGACTTTCATCGTGAGAAAGCGACGAAGCCCATTTATGCCTTAGCCATTATCGGCGTTTATGTGATTCTGATCCTAGGGGTCCTTTGGGCAATTTTATAAAACTTTCACAATTTTTCAAGCACAAAGAAACATTTTTCTCATTGTTACATTTTTCACATTGACGGATGCCTTTGACGTGCGTATGATGTTGACAAGGCTAAAAACAGCCGAAGGAGCGTTGTATGGAACGAGTCATCAACTTCTCGGCAGGTCCGTCGGTCCTGCCCCTGGCGGTGCTTCATAAAGCACAGTCCGAACTGCTGAGTGTTGCGGGGTCCGGGCAATCCGTCATGGAGATGAGTCATCGATCGCCCGTTTTCGAACACATCTTGGCACAAGCCGAAACGGATTTACGTACGCTGTTAGGGATACCCGAGAACTATAAAGTGTTGTTTCTGCAAGGCGGAGCCTCGTTGCAGTTTACCATGATTCCCATGAATCTGTTAAAAGGCACCAAGAAAGTCGACTTCATTCACACCGGGGAATGGTCGAAGAAGGCGATGGCTGAAGTCAAGCGTTTTGGGAGTGTCAATGTGGTGGCGTCTTCGGAAGCGACCCAGTTTGATCGCATCCCGTCATTTTCTGCCAAAGACTTCTCCGACGATGCCGAATACATTCACTATGTCTCCAACAACACGATCTTCGGAACGCGGTTGACGGAGTTTCCGAAATTGCCGAACGATAAGATTTTGGTGTGCGACATGAGCTCCGACATCTTATCCAAACCCATTGACGTGAGCCGTCACGGACTGATCTTTGCGGGAGCCCAGAAAAACATGGGGATTGCCGGGTTGACTGTTGTCATCCTACGTGAGGATCTTTTGGGACGAGTCCCCAATTTACCGCCGATGTTGGACTACAAAGTTCAAGCGGACAATGCGTCGCTCTATAACACCCCGCCCTGCTTCTCGATTTATATGGCCGGCTTGGTCTTTGAATGGCTGTTGGCCCAAGGTGGTCTATCGGTGATCGAAGCCAAGAATGAAGCCAAGGCGAAGCTCTTGTATGACTATCTGGATGCCAGTCCGTTCTATCGGGCAACGGTTCCCTTGACGAAAGACCGTTCGATCATGAATGTGTGCTTTGTTTCTCCGAGTCCGGAAATGGATGCGGCATTTGTGAAGTTTGCGGAAGCCAAGGGCTTGGTTAACTTAAAAGGGCATCGTTTGGTTGGGGGAATGCGCGCTTCCATCTACAACGGCATGACGATTGAAAACGTACAAACCCTGATTCGGGTGCTGGATGAGTTTGTCCAGCGACAGAGGTAACTATGGCCACCATCAAAACCATCAATGAAATTGCCCATGAGGGCTTAAAACGATTTACGCCGGACTTCACCTTGACTAAAGGCGAAGCCGATGGCCTTTTAGTTCGGTCGGCGAATTTGCTGGAGATGACGTTTGATCCGCAGCTCAAAGCCATTGCCCGAGCCGGTGTCGGCGTCAACAACATCCCCCTGGAGCGTTGTGCGGAGGCCGGAATCGTCGTCTTCAACACCCCGGGAGCCAATGCCAATGCGGTCAAAGAGATCGTTCTGGCGGGTTTACTAATGGCCTCCCGTGACATTGCCGGTTCGATCCAATGGGTTTCGTCGCTGGTTGCCCAAGGGGATGAAATCCCAAAACTGGTGGAATCCGGGAAATCGAAATTCACGGGACCTGAACTCAAAGGGAAAACCTTAGGGGTCATCGGGTTAGGAGCGGTCGGGGTCTTAGTCGCCAATGCGGCGGTGGGCCTAGACATGCAGGTGCTGGGGTATGATCCCTACATCTCCGTAGCCAGTGCCTGGGGACTCTCCCGTAACGTCAAACGGGCACTCTCCTACGATGAGATCTATAAACATGCCGATTACATTACACTGCATGTCCCTTATGTCGACGAAACCAAGAACCTGATCAATGAGTCTTCGTTGGCGAAGATGAAGAAAGGGGTTCGACTCCTCAACTTTGCCCGAGGTGAATTAGTGAACGATCAAGCCATTGCGAAGGCCCTTGACGAAGGCAAAGTCGCTAAGTACGTGACCGACTTTCCCAATGAAACCGTCTTGATGATGAAAAACACTGTCGCGATTCCGCACTTGGGAGCCTCGACACCGGAGTCGGAAATCAATTGTGCCATTATGGCGGTCGATCAGCTCATGGATTACCTTCAGAACGGCAACATCAAACATTCCGTAAACTATCCGGATTGCGATATGGGGCTCTGTACTTCCGATGCCCGCATCGCGGTCTGTCATCAAAATATCCCCGGAATGGTGGCTACCATATCCAGTGTGCTGGGTCAGCATCACCTGAACATTGCGATGATGCAAAACATGTCGCGTAAGAACTGGGCCTATACCTTGATCGATGTCGATGGACTGATCGGCGATGACATCGTTAACGCCTTGACGCACGTCACCGGCATCGTCCGTGTCCGCGTCATCAAAGGACTCCAAAATTAAAAATCCCGTAAGGGATTTTTTCTAGGTATCCAGACTGGCCTTTTTGGCTTGAACGGCTTGGAGTTTACGGGGTATAGCGTAAAGCTTGCCGTCTTTGCGCAGTTTGGCTCCGGTCTGATGGTAATGAAAGGGGATCTGCTTCTGATCGGCTTGTGCCTTCAGGGCGAGAACCCAAGCGTAATCACATTCTCGGGCTTCAGGTCCGCTTTCTCCACCGGCAACGATCAAGGCAATGCGATCATCGAGGTAAGGGGTCAGATCCAGCGGTCCCAACAACGGTTCGGCAATGATCCACCGGGTTTTGATCGGCAAACGCAGAAAGAGCGGACACCGTTCATCGACCCGTTTCTGGTTCTCCATCGTGCATCCGATGGTCACGTTGGGGTATCCTTCGCCCCAATCAGCAGGCAGGCAGACTTCGAGTCGATCGATCCGCTTGGTGAAGAAAATGAACTGAACCATGGGCCGCGCTCTCATCATCGCCCACACGTCGTTTCGCCACGCATCTGCTTCTTCCACCAGGAAATCCGAGGTAAAGCATGTGTAGAGCGTGCTGTGGTCAGGAATGCTATACTGACCGTAACGATCGCGTTTGATGGGCAGGTTAAAGGCTGAAGTCTTAGTGATGTGTGAGGCATCTTTGCCGTGACGGCCATCCATGCGGTACACATAACAGTGTAGACACCCTTCGGAAACCTTATGACAGCCATGCCAAGGGTTATAAGCATCCATACCCCCATTATACGTGAGAAAGGAAACCATATGAACCCTGAAGTACAAGCGTGGTTTACCCAATGGTCTGCGGAGGACCAAGCCGTATTATTGAAATTGCGTGAGGCGTTGGTCGCCCAATTACCGGAAGGGTTTGAAGAAACGATCAACTATGGGATGTTGGGGTATGTTGTTCCCCATCGCTTATATCCGCAAGGGTACCACGTCGATCCGACCTTACCCTTGCCGTTCATCGCCATCACCAAACAAAAACATTACTATGCCGTGTACCATCTGGGGATATACGCTTTTCCTGAGCTCTCGGCGTGGTTTGAATCCGAGTATCAGGATCGATATGGCCGTTTGGATCATGGGAAATCGTGTTTACGGTTTAAAAACAAAGAAAAGATCCCCTATGAACTGTTGGGGATCTTGGCGTCAAAAATCAGTGTCGGTCAGTGGATCGCTGCGGTGGAAGCTAATTCCCCAAGGAAGCGCTGATCAGTTTATAGTAGTCGTTTTCTAGGAATTTTTGAGAGTAATAGAATTTTGCCGCGTTGCGCTGAATCATTTGTTCAACGTACTGCGGACTCACGGTCACCCCCGGATTGGGCGTGAACTCTTTAGTTTTGGCGTTATAGCGGCCAGCCGGTGTGATGAAACTGCGATCCAGGAAGATGACCACCGGATCGGTGGGGGAGAAGATGTCGGTTCCCATCATCAACCGGGAGTCGAATTCGAGTCCCATCAGGTTACTGACTGTCGGCAAGATGTCCATCGAGGACATGGGTTTCAGGATCGTTTCCGGTTCCATGGCGGAGTTGTACATGATCACTGAACTGCGGTAGAGTTCGAAGGTGCGATCGACAGCAACCCCGTTATTAAGTTCCTGGAGCTGATCGCTCTTCAGGTAATAAGGGTAATGGTCGGCACTGAGCACAAACAGTGTTTTATCCAGCTTCCCGGCCTTTTCAAGTTCATCCATCAGGTATTCCAAGGCCCGGTCGAGTTCGATTTGCGTGGCTAAGTATCCTTGAACGTATTCGGTATAGGGCAGATCCTTCACCAGATCCCGGTTCTTGGTGGCCATCATGTTGCCGCGCCAGGTGTAGTTGGGATGTCCGGAAACAGTCATGAAATAGACGTGGAACTTCTCGTCGTTGATGAACATCGGGACAGTTTCTTTCATCATGTCCAGATCAGATTGAGGCCACTGGTGCGTGTAAGTCAATCCGCAACCGACAGCTTTGAAATCATATCCCAGATTTGGGTGGGATTGATCACGTTTGTAATAGGTACAGTAATGATCGTGGAAGGCATAGGTGGAGTACCCTAGGTTCTTTAACTGGTGGCCTAACACGAAGCCCATGTCGTTTACGTAAGACTCCGCCATGCTCCAGACTCCCGGTTTGGGAATCAGGGATGTAAACTGCACGTACTCGCCATCAGAGGTACTGACACCCCAGATGGGATTATAGAAGTTGGGAACGTAGAAGCCTTCATGCACCATTTTGTAGAGGGTCGGCGTAATGTCTTCGCGAACAGCGAACCGCGAGAAGCTCTCGGCGGTCAACAGAATCAGGTTATACCCTTCAAACATTCCGGTTTTTGCGTTCTGCTTGGTCGGTGTCCGTTGCGAGAAGTACTCATGCATCGCTTTGATTGTTGCGTTGGGCGCATTGGCGATCAAGGACTCAAACGGAATATCCAGCTTGTTGTAATTGAACACGGTGGGATCGGGATCAGGATCCGGATCGGGATCGACATCGACTGGAGGACGGACGGCGTTGGTGTTCCCAAAAGCTTCGTTGGTCATGCGGAAAAGATCCACGCCCAACGAGTTGAGCACGCCGATTTCGCGGATGGACGCCACGGCTTCCGGGTGATAGACGGTAGCGTCATACACCGGATCGTCTTTATCGCGAATCAGGATCGATCCAGCCGTCAAGCCGTAACCCAAGACTGCTACACCCAAGACAATCACGGCTTTCTTCCATTGAACGGAAGCGGTTGGAATCTTTTTACGTCCGACCAGTAAGAGAATCAACGGAAGAAAGTAGAAGAACAGCACCTGCAGGTTCTCTTGGATCAAAACCAAGATCTCACGCCAGTAGCTTTGAGCAACCTGTTGAGCCCTAAACAGGGAATAGAGGATGTAGAAGGTGTTGAAGAACAGGTAGTAATACACCTGCGAACCAAAAAGCAGCACCATCAAAAGCGTCAGGACGATCAATGCCCGAACGGTGTGTTTGAACAGTAAGGTGATTCCGGTCAGTAAAATCGCAAACCAAAGCGAAAACACATACGGCATCACCGTAAAACCGGTATCTTGCGTAAAGACCCGCAATCCGGTTTCAAAGTAAACCAACAAGGCAAAATAGATCAGGAAGTAGACAAGGGATTTGTTGAGGTGTCGTTTCATAGGTTGAGAGTTCTCAGGAAGTTATCGAGTTCCTGCTGATAAGCTTGGGGATGACGCGCGTAGTTGAGAGCGTGCGGGGCATTGGGGTAATGGACCAGTTTCTTCGGACAAGTCAAGGTTTCAAACAAAGCGTCACTCATATCGACGGGGACGAAGCGATCGATGTTCCCATGGATCAATAACACGGGAACTTTGATCTTCGCACTGTGGGTGATGGGAGACCCTTCAGTGTAGGAAAAGCCCAGTTTCCACCGGCACATCCAATTACCCAGATCGATCAGGGGAAAGGAGGGTAATCGGAAGATCGAACGGAGTTGCCGGGTGAACTGAGCCCGCAGATCGGAGAAGGCGGAATCGCTGATAACGCCGATCACGGAAGGCGGTTGTATGACGGATGCTGTATTGAGCACAGTTGAAGCACCCAGGGATAAGCCGTGCAGGATGGTTTGAGGTCGATATCCCAGTCGTACGATGGCTTCATCGATCCACTGACCCATATCTTCTTTTTCCAACCATCCAAAGCCCAGATAACGACCACCGCTTTGACCGTGAGCCCGCAGATCCGGCATCAAGACATGCATGTCGTAACGTTCCCGGTAGATCTTCGCAAACATCGCCATGGTCTTGGCATTGGCACTGTACCCATGAACCAGCACTGCCAATGGGGCATTTTGTCGCGATGAGGGTAACACCAGGGCATGCAAGGGAATCCCGTCATGACTGGTGATCCACCAGTCTTGCGGCGATTGGGCGTCCAGCCAGGTATTGAGCGACGAAAAAACTTTGAAATCGACGCCTTTGAGGTCTTTGCTTCGCATGACGAAATCCTTGCGTCCATTGGAGAACGCCAGGTTGAAGATCCAGGCACTGAGGCTCACCAGAACCACCAGAATGACCAGGAGTGCAATCAAAAAGACAAGGAGCCAATCCATAATGGTATAATACCACTAAACAAGACAACCTATGAACAACTCTCACCTTGTTAACCTGGTTTACCATTCCGAGTCTGTTGATCCGTTACCCATCTTTCCGGAAGATGTCGATCTGGCGCTTTTAGCGCTTCATCATTATCCGGTCAAGACAGCTTCGGATGCGTTGGTGGTCATGTGTGCCGCCAATCTTTTAAATGCTGCGGTCAAACAGAAAGGTCTTCCTGTCCCCGGGGGATATGCCTTCAAAGGCAGAGTCTCGGATTACATTGAAGCGTGGTGTGCTTATCCCATCGACGGAATCAGCATTCAAGCCTATAAAGACGTGTGTTATGTGGAAATCGACACGATTCAGTTCAGTTACCATCATTTAGCCGCTCAAGAGAAGATCCTGTGTCGGGCTGAACGCGAGCCCTGGAAGGGGATCCGTCTTCAACCGCTCGCCAAACGCTTATGGGATGCGGTCTTGGATACTGTAAGCGTCCCTGAAACCTTGACCCGTCAACGTTTTGAGGTCTTGAGCCACCCTTTGGCGTTGAAAATCATGAAGGCACTCCCGCAAACCATGACCCCGCAAGGCTTGAGTGCGTCATTGCGTGTCGATCCTCACGCGATTGATGACGCCCTTCAGGCGTTACTTGAGGCACAACTCATCCTTCGATCACCTCACGATGAGCGCTTGTACATCAACCGGTGGACGTTGGAGTTGCTGGAACGCGAGTTGAGTGCCCTGACAAGTGGAAAGGAAGCCCATGCGTCGACGCATTAGACGATGGCCACTGATTGCCTTATGGACCGTGACCTTGCTGTTGGGGGCATGGGTTTTTTTGTGGCCCCATCCTGAAGCACCTATTGGAGTCGAACGACGTTTGGTGGAGAAGGGGTATACTCCTCAAGAACGACTAACCATTCGATTGACCCTGGATCCCGGTGAAGTCTTGGCCTTGAGCGTTGAGCCTTACCGGATCGATGCGATCGATTACTATGGAAATCCTGTCTACCAGCTTCTTTCCGATCACGGATATGGTGGCGAGGATCTTACCGCGCTATCGATCCTGGATCATTATACCGCATTAAATCTGACCCAATTTGAGGTTATGTCCTCACCGCAACGGATTCTCTTCGATCCTTATTTCCTATGGACCCGTTTTGAGCGTTACATGGCGTTGGCGGAAGAATTACCCTTAGCATCGGGTCGGACATTGGTCGAACGGATCAATACCGATCGTGATTTTGCCTATTACACACAGATTAAACCGGCACTGGGCGAAGGTCTTTCCGTGCTGGTCAACAAATATTATGCTTTGCCTTCCGATTTTGAACCGCAACCTTTGGTTCAGGCTTCCTCGTGTGGTCAACCTACCCTTCAGCAAGCCGCTGCGATGGCTTATGATGCGTTGTGTACGGCCGTCAAGGCTCAGGGCTTGGATCTGGGATCGAGTTCAGCATATCGTTCGTATGCGCGACAAGCAGAACTCTATAGCTACTATGTGACAACCGACGGTCAAGCCGCCGCTGACACGTACTCGGCGCGTCCAGGGCATTCTGAACATCAAACCGGATTAACGGTGGATCTGAATGCGGGAGATGGATCGATTGGTCTCTTTGTGAATACGGGAACCTATCGGTGGGTGAGTGTCAACAGTTGGCGTTATGGCTTTATCTTGCGCTTTCCTGAAGACAAGACCGATATCACCGGCTACATGTTTGAACCCTGGCATTATCGGTACGTAGGAATCGAAACAGCCACGACTTTACATGAGCTAGGTATCACCTATGATGAATACGCTGTCTGGATCCATGAATCGAAACGGATACCTTAAAGGAGAACGTTATGTTTGACTATCCCAATGGAGTGACTCTGTATAATGCCGAATCGGTGATCAATGTCCCGTATTCAACCTATGTGGATCCCAAAACCAAACCGAAGCTGAAAGACAGTGTGACCTGGATCAATCTGGATGATTCCGTCGCGTTCAATGACGGTTTTACGTTACTGGAGAGCTTGGATCTTCATCCGCTGGTGTTGGAACAAGCCCAGGAACAGGATCGTCGTCCGTCCTTGACCCAGTTCGGGAATGACCTCTTCATCGTCGGAAAGATGATGTATTACGAAAAAGAAGCCCTGATTTTTGAACAGGTTTCGCTGATCTTCCGTAAAGACGTCTTGATTACCGTGGGGACGTATGCCGGCGATGTGTTTGATCCCATCCGTCAACGGTTGATGAATCCGGATGATCCTCTACGCGATCAAGGTTCGGATTATCTGTTGTACACGCTTTTGGATCGCATGGTGGACGCGTATTTCGATGTGATCGATCAGATCGAAGAAGACGTGGAGACGTTGGAAGAACGGGTCCTGATGAATCATTCCTCCACCATCCTGCACGATATCCGTACCCTCAAACGCGATCTCTTGGACATGCATAAACACATTTGGCCTTTACGCGACGTGCTTTCCCGCTTATCGCACGGGGAGAAGAAGATTTCCGAGAACACTCAGCTTTATCTGCGCGATGTTCAGGATCATCTCTATCAGGTCTTGGATTCCGTTGAAACGTTACGCGATGTGCTCTCGTCGCTGGTGGATATTTACCTCTCCAACGCCTCGATCAAGATGAACGAAATCATGAAAGTCCTCACGGTCATTTCGACGATCTTCATCCCCTTGACATTCATTGCGGGGGTCTACGGGATGAACTTCAGGGTCATGCCGGAAATCGAATGGCCCTATGGCTACGCCTTTGCGTTGATCCTGATGGCTGGAGTTGCGTTGGCCATGATTCTCTACTTCAGGCGAAAGAAGTGGTTTTGAGGCATAATGCGCACAATCACGGTAAAATAAACCCATGAACCCCTTGATTCGATTGCCTTTGGAAGGCACCACCAACACCCGCGATCTGGGCGGGTATCCCACCCGAGACGGTCATGCGACCGCTTGGCAGGTTTTCCTGCGCTCGGATGATCTTCATTCCATCACCGAAAAAGACAAAGAGCTTCTGCACGAGTACGGGTTGACCACGGTCTTGGATCTGCGTGCGACCGTCGAACTGAAAGATCGGCCCAATCCTTACGCCAAGAACCCGGATGTGCGCTATTATCATGTATCCCTGCATGAAGCGGCCGGTCAGACACCACCCTCGGATTTACCTTACGATGCGCTCAAACACCTCTACAAAATTATCCTTGAACAATCCAAACCGCAAATCAAAGCCGCGGTTGAGATCTTGGCCAGAAGTCGGGGTGTCACGTTGTTTCATTGCGCGGCGGGAAAGGATCGCACCGGGATCTTGGCTGCGTTGATCCTGGGACTGGTCAATGTCCCCAACCGCGACATCGTATCCAATTATGAAGTCAGTTACACGAATCTGCGCCGCAATGCCTACTTCAAAGCCAACGCCCAGCATCACAACGCTATGATGTATTCCGTCAATGATTTCATGGAAGAAACCCTGGTTTATCTGCGTGAACACTACGGCACCATCGAAGCCTACCTCGAAGGTATCGGGGTCAGTGCGGACGACTTGAATGCGTTGAAGCGCAAGTTTACCGTATGACCACCTTTACGCTCATCACCGGAGCCAGCAGCGGCTTAGGTAAAGATTTCGCTTTGGAGTACGCCAAGGCCAAACAGAACCTGATTCTGGTTGCCCGACGGAAAGACCGCTTGGACGAACTCGCTGAAACGTGTCGGACGACGTATAACGTACGGGTCGAAGTGTTTGCGGTGGACTTAGCTCAAGCGGAAGCTGTATCGACGTTTTTGGATAACTTGGATCCCGCCTGGTTTATCGATCGGCTGATCAACAATGCCGGATTCGGGTGGCACGGTTCGTACGAAGACAGTGATCCGGAAACGCTGACATCCATGATCGATGTCAATGTGAAAGCACTCAGTGTACTGGCGTATCACGTGATTCCCGCGATGAAAACCAATCGTCAAGGCGAGATCCTCAATGTTGCTTCGATGGCTGCCTTTACGCCCGGTCCGTACATGACGGAGTATTATGCCACCAAAGCCTATGTGTTATCCTTTTCGATGGCCTTACGCGAAGAGCTGAAACCTTACGGCATCAAGGTCGCCGCATTGTGCCCGGGACCGGTCCACACGGAATTTTTCAAGGTGGCAGCCAATACACCTAATGGGTTAATGGGTGCCATCACGCTGGAGAGCTTACCGGTGGTCCGTAAAGCGATCCGTGGATTAGCGCGGAATCATTCCGTGACGGTACCCGGACTGCCGTTCAAACTGGGACGTGTCGCCATGAAACTGGTGCCTCGGTCGATCTCCGCCAAAATCATTGCCAATGTTCAAAAAACCCGGGGTTAACCCGGGTTTTTCGTGAAGAGTTTCGTGGATTCGATGGCCTTCAGGAGTGGAATCCCCAGAAGGATCACACTGAGGGCCTGTCCGGCAGCGACGCTGAGGGCATAAAACCCAAAGCCGATCCAAGTCAAGGGTCCAAAGGCGACGGAGAGTTCGGCACCGATGATCAGCGCGTTGAGGACGATGGGCGCTGCGATCGAGATGATCGGGATCTTCTTGACCTTTAGGTGTTGGAAGTTGTAAGTGATCAAGGCTGCCATGAAGGTCGCCAAGGTTCCCCACACCACATCGTAATACCCGAGAATATTGAGGCCGGTGGCGGCTCCGATGAGGTTGGTCAATGCACAACCTAAAGTCAAACCGCCGATGCCCAGCGGAGAGAGCAGCGGAAGAAGGGTCATCGCTTCGGCGATGCGCACCTGGACGGGTCCAAAGCTATAAGGAGCCAAGGCCAGGGATAAAGCGGTATAGAGGGCACCGATCATGGCGATGATCAGCCATCGACGAGTTTTTTGTTTCATGGCTACTCCTTAACGGGAGTATTGTATATAATGAATGCGGAAATCGCAAGCATGACTTCACCCTTTACGCGCATTACCTACGTCCTTTCCGATCAGCAATTCCAGCGCCTTCAACAATCGAAAGTGTTGGTTTTTGGGTTGGGTGGGGTAGGATCCTTCGTGTGTGAGGCGTTAGTTCGCAGCGGCATCGGAACCCTTGGGGTGGTGGATCATGACGTGATCGACATCACCAACCTCAACCGGCAACTCATTGCGACGATGGCTTCGGTGGGTCAAAAAAAGACCGATCTCATGCGGGATCGGTGTTTGAGCATCAATCCAAACCTCAACGTGAGAACGTATCCCGTGTTCTTTCCCGATCCGAGCATTGACGTAGGCAATTATGATCTGGTGATCGATGCGATCGACAGTGTGCCCTCCAAGATCGCCCTGATGTCGGCATGTCAGGCTGCCGGGATCCAGGAAATCATGAGTTTGGGAACCGGCAAACGTGTGGATCCGACCCAGCTCAAGGTCACCACGCTGTATCAAACTTCCGGAGATCCCTTGGCGAAGAAGGTGCGATCCTTGGCCAAGAAAGCCGGACTGCAGGATGTGAAGGTCATCACCTCGGACGAGTTGCCGCTCACCTCTCTTCAGGTTCGATCTCCGGGTGAAAAGGTCATCGTACCCTCGATGATCTTCGTTCCGGCCAGTGCAGGCCTACTCATCGCTCAACAAGCCGTCAAAACACTGGCGGGGGAATGATGTATAATAAGTGGGACAAAGGGAGCCTATGGAAAAAGAACTCAAAATCGCGGTACTGATCGATGCTGACAACGTCTCGGACAAGTATGTCAAAGTTATTTTCGATGAAGTCCTCAATCATGGAACAGCCACCTACAAACGCATTTACGGGGATTGGACCAAACCCCAATTCGCCCAATGGAAGAATGTGCTGCTTAATTACAGCATTTCCCCCATCCAGCAATATGCTTACACTCAAGGCAAGAATGCCACGGATGCAGCATTGATCATTGATGCGATGGACATCTTGTATTCGGGCAATGTCGACGGGTTCTGCATCGTTTCCTCCGACAGCGACTTTACCCGATTAGCCTCCCGTTTGCGGGAAGCCGGCAAGTTTGTCTTGGGGATGGGTGAGAAGAAAACCCCGCAGGCTTTTATCTCGGCCTGTGAGAAATTCAAGTATCTGGAGATCCTCCTGACTGACAAGACTACTGAACCCAACGACGAGAAGAACGTCAAGGCATCCAAGAGCGAACTTAACCAAATCATCACCTCCATCATCGTGGAGAACAGCGATGATGACGGGTGGGTATTCATGGGTGAAATCGGGAACATTCTTTCCAAGCGCATGCCGGAATTCGATACCCGTAACTACGGTTACCCCAAACTGACACCGCTCATTTCTTCGTTCAAGAACTTTGAAGTGCAGTCCCGTAAGACCCCCAACCCCAACATCACGCACAAGTACGTGCGCATCAAAGAGTGACCATGACGTATCTGACCTTAACCAACACTTCCCTCAAACGTTTCAATTCCTTAGGGTTGAACTCCACCGCAGCGACGGTGTATTTGCCTTTGGAAACCCAAGGGTTGATCGAAGTACTCAAGCTGACCGCCTCCAAGAAACGCATTTTGATCGGTAAAGGGTGCAACATCCTCTTATCGCGTGATCATTACGATGAATCATATGCCTTTATTGTGACCACGATGGCGGATGATCTGCAAGTCCATGATCACGAGTTGGTCGTGGAAACGGGCTTATCGTTGAATCGCTTAGCGTGGTTTGCCCAGGAACAAGCCTTGGACGGTTATGCCTTCTTGGAAGATATTCCGGGAACCGTGGGTGGAGCTCTCATCATGAATGCAGGGCAATTCGATGAAGAGATCGGACCCTTGGTCCACTGGATCGAAGTGTTCGACCTCTACGACAATACCGTACACTGCATCAAACCGAACCCCGGTTTCTTTACCTACCGTCATTCCGAATTGGCCTCCCATCAGGTCGTTCTGCGGGCCGGACTCAAAGCCGTGCCGGGCAATGAAGAGAAGAATTTGGATAAGATTCTCGACATCAAAAAGAAACGCTATTTGAAACAACCCCGGAAGTATCCCAATGCCGGTTCCGTGTTCAAACGTCCCAAGAAAGACGGCCAGGAGTTTTACACCTGGAAACTCTTCGATGAAGTGGGTTTACGCGGTTATCGCATCGGGGATGCGCAAGTCTCTGAAAAACATCCGGGATTCATTGTCAACTTGGGCCATGCGACCCCCAA
Source organism: uncultured bacterium (assembly GCA_903847945.1). Classification (GTDB taxonomy): domain Bacteria; phylum Bacillota_I; class Bacilli_A; order Erysipelotrichales; family Erysipelotrichaceae; genus UBA2212. The sequence goes on from CAINEY010000011.1 coordinate 129,622, forward strand.
CGAGATGACCTCGCTGGTCAAAGAATGCATGGATCGCGTTAAGCATCATTTTGACATTACGTTAGAACTGGAGTGGCGTGTCATTGACTGAAACCTTACTGGTGGCAGTACGCCATCAAAACGATGCGGATTATGAAGACCGGTTAGCGGAAACCGTGCGTTTGATCGAAGCGGCGGATTTTTCGTTGGCGTTGACAGTCATCCAGGCGATGGAAGAAGAGAATGTCCCTTCCTACGTCAAGAGCGGAAAACTCGATGAGATTCGCCATCACATTGACGCCCAATCCATCGATCTGGTCATCACCCAGGATGAACTGAGCCCGTCTCAACACCGCAATCTGGAATCGGCTTTAGGGGTCGATGTGATCGATCGGACCCAGCTGATTTTAGCCATCTTTGCCTCCCGGGCCAAGACCCGTGAAGCCAAACTGCAGGTCCAAGTCGCCACGATGCGGTACTTGTTGCCGCGCACCCTCATCAACGTCACCTCGTATGCGGGACGTCAACAGGGGGGCGGAGCTCGTACCCGCGGTTCCGGCGAACAGAAATTGGAACTGATGAAACGGGCGACTGAACGCCAGCTGCACAAGGCTGAAGCGGAACTGGCCGAGATGGAAGATCAACGGGCGGTTCAACGCCGTCAGCGTCAAAAGAATCAACTCTTTACCGTAGCTTTGGTGGGGTACACCAACGCCGGGAAATCGACCCTCTTGAATGCCCTGGTGAAGTATGCCGGAGAGGAAGAATCGAAGCAAGTGTCGATGAAGGACCGGCTCTTTGAAACGCTTCAAACGGCCTCCCGACGGATTGCCCTTAACGGTCAACCCATGATCATTACCGATACGGTTGGTTTTGTATCGCACTTGCCGCACACGTTGGTCAAAGCCTTTCGTTCGACTTTGGAAGAAGTCAATGATGCGGATCTGTTGGTGCATGTCGTGGATGGTTCGTCGCCCTTAGCCGGACGACAAGCCGAAGTCACGTTGGAAACACTGATAGAAATCGAAGCGGATCAACAACCGCGCATCACGGTCTACAACAAGTCCGATAAAGCCTGGTCGGCCGTTCCGGCCGAAGCCTTAGCCATCAGTGCCCTGAATGGGCAAGGCATCGCTGAATTGGTGAGTGAACTTATCCGACAGATGGATCGTCTGCAACCCATTCTCAGTTATCACATTCCCTATGAACACATGGCATTAGTGAGTGCCTTAAAGAAAACGTATCCGGTGGTGTCCCTGGTGAATACCGATACGGGTACCCTCATCAAAGTGCGTGCGCATGCGGTGTATGAACCGGCTAAAGCCTACTTGATCTCCTCACACGAACGGGCATCGTCATAGCCCGTTTTTCGTTGAGGGTGTGCTACAATAAGTCCGTATGATTTACCTTGATTACAGTGCGACTACTCCGCTGGATCCCCGGGTCGCGGCGAAATGGATGGACGTGGAAACCCGTGTCTACGCCAATGCCAACAGTGCCCACGCATTAGGATTGGCTTCAAAAGCCATCAATGATGCGTCGTTGGCGGTGATGGCCGGATTCTTTGGTGTACCCGTCGAGTCGATCATCCCCACAGCTTCGGCCGTGGAAGCCAATAACTTTGCGTTAAAGGGACTCGCTTTGAAATACCCCAAGAAACGGCATGTGATCGTGTCCGCCTTGGAACACGCTTCACTGATTGGTGCTGCCGGTTATCTGGCTCATCAAGGGTATGACGTGGATACGTTGCCCTTGACGCCGCAAGGCCTCTACGATGTGGAAGCACTGGATACCCTGATTCGTCCGGACACCCTGGTCGTCTCGTTGACAGCCGTGGATTCGGAAACCGGGAGCCGGCAACCCATCGAATCCTGTGCTGAGCGATGTCGTCTGCACCATGTCTTCTTTCATACCGATCTGACCCAACTGGTGGGTAAAGGTTCCTTTGATTTGTCCCATGTCGATTTGGCGACGGTTTCGGCCCACAAAGTCTACGGACCTAAAGGCATCGGCCTCTTGATCAAGAAGCCTCACGTGGGGATCGTCCCGCTCTTGCACGGGGGACACAGCGTTACCCCGTGGCGTGCGTCAACTCCGCCCAACGGTTTACTGGCAGCGTTTGCGGAGGCCTTGCGATTGGCGCATGACGAAGCCGATCAGCGCTTGGCGATCGTTCAAGCCCGTCACGATCAGGTGATCGCTGGATTACGTCAACAATCCCGCGTCACGATCAACCAGGCATCGCAGGCTTTGCCGCATTTCGTCAATTTCTCGATCGTGGGAACCCGACCCGAAGAGGGTTTGCGATACTTCTCCGATCACGGGATCTGCTTTTCATCGAAAAGTGCCTGCAGCGGTCAGGATGAAAAATCCGTTTCGGTGTATGCCATCACCGGTGATGAAGCCTTGGCGATCTCTTCGTATCGCTTGGGACTATCGCATTTGACGACAGTAACAGAAATCGAAACCTTCTTGAGCGTCCTAGCGGACTATGTGGGGACTCTATGACGATTATTGTGATCTCCGCGGTATGGTGTCACGCCTGTCTCTCCATGCGTAAAACCATCAACGCGATCAAAACCAAACATCCGGAATGGACGTGGATCGAATATGATCTGGACTTGGATGAAGATCAAGTCGCTCCGTTTAAAATCGGGAAGATCATTCCGGTCTTTATCGTTCAAAAAAATAACACCGAGGTCAAACGGATCGTCGGTGAACACAGCCTGAGTGCGTTAGAAAGCGAACTGTTGAATGCGTAAACTTCTTATCGGGGCATTGGCCCTGTTGGCCGTATTGACGATGGTGATGGTCCCGACCCAAGCGGTACGGGAAACCAACGTCTATTTCTTTTACTCGCAAGGGTGCATGACCTGTGCCGCGGAAGAAGTGTATCTGGATGAGCTGGAAGCTACCGACGAGAACCTGGTCATCCACCGGTATGAGATTGCCTTCGATCAAGAAAACCAAGCGATGGTGAAAGAAATCGAAAAGGTCTTGGGTATCAAGATCCGTTCAACGCCGACCCTGTTGATCGGACGCAAAGCCATCGTTGGGTTCACCAAAGGTAATACCGAAAACGACATCGAAGCCGCCATCAAGTACTTCCGCGACAACAATGTCCGGGATGTGGTGGGTGAACTTTTAGGCATCGTTGAACCCGGACAAGGAGTCGATATCGATCCGGACAATGCGATCATCACGTTGCCGTTCTTCGGAGAAATCAATGCTAAGACGGTCTCGGTTCCGCTCTTGGGTATCGTCTTAGGGACCCTGGATGGGTTCAATCCGTGTGCGATGTGGGTCTTACTGCTGCTCATCAGCATGCTCTTCCATTTGGAAGAAACGTGGAAAAAATGGTTCTTGGGTGGGCTCTTCTTGGCTACCAGCGGGATCATGTACTTTATGTTCATGCTGGCGTGGTTGAATGTGACCTTGCTCTTTGGGACGATCTCCTACATTCGACTCTTGATCGCCGCCATTGCCTTGATCGGCGGGATCGCCAACATCCGCAAGTACATCATTACGCCTCCGGGCTGTGAAGTGGTGGATGACAAACAACGCAAGAAAATCTCACAACGCGTCAAACAGATCTTCAATCAGCCGGTGTTTGTCTTGGCTTCGTTTGGGGTCGTGGTGTTGGCCGTATCGGTCAATCTGGTGGAGCTGATCTGTTCAGCCGGATTGCCGGTCATTTACACGCAAGTGTTGTCCTTACAGAATCTCACCGGGGTGGAATACATCCTGTACTTGTTGCTGTATCTGTTTTTCTTCATGTTGGATGACGTGCTGATCTTTGTGATTGCCATGAAAACGGCTCAACTCAGTGGAATCTCCACCAAATACTCCCGTTGGGCGCACTTGGTTGGTGGGATCCTGATGATCGTATTGGCTGTTTTGATGGCTGTTAAGCCGGAATGGCTGATGTTGAAATTCTAATCAAAGCATGTCTTTGATAACCTTCCTGAAGGGGGGAATGGCGATGTTTGCAACGTTTGAACAATTAAATCCAGTGATGCAGGCTTTCTTGGCGACCCTGTTTACGTGGGGCGTCACGGCTTTGGGAGCCGCCCTGGTGTTTTTCTTTAAATCCATCAATAAGACTCTGCTCAACGGGATGCTGGGCTTTGCCGCCGGCGTTATGATCGCCGCCAGTTTCTGGTCGCTTTTGGCTCCAGCCATCTCGATGGCTGAAGAGCTGGGTCAAACCGCCTTCATGACGGCGACCATCGGGTTTTTGGGTGGAGGTGCCTTTCTGTATCTGGTGGATAAAGTCTTACCGCACTTGCACTTAGGTTTAGAGACCGATAAAGCGGAGGGTGTGAAAACGCATTGGCAGCGCAGTGTGCTTTTAGTGCTCGCGATCACCTTGCACAACATTCCGGAAGGATTGGCCGTCGGGGTCGCCTTTGGGGCTGTTGCGGCGGGGATCGGAACGTCCGCATCCTTGGCCGGAGCCATCGCCTTGGCGATCGGGATCGGTTTACAGAACTTTCCGGAGGGGGCTGCCGTCTCCATTCCCTTGCGTCGGGAAGGCTTCAGCCGATTTAAAGCCTTTATCTATGGTCAAGCCTCGGGTCTGGTGGAACCGATTGCCGGGGTGCTGGGCGCTTACGCGGTGATTCGGCTTCAACCGATCTTGCCGTATGCCTTGGCGTTTGCTGCCGGAGCGATGATGTATGTCGTCATCGAAGAGCTCATTCCTGAAGCCCAGCGCGAAGAAGGCGGCTCGAAGACCGACATCGCGACCATTGGGGCCATGCTGGGATTTGCCGTCATGATGATCTTGGATGTGGCCTTGGGCTAAATGAAAAGAACCTTACGAATGATGTCATCTCAAAGTCAGGGAAATCTCATGCGCACGCTGGGAAATCTGCTCTATAATGATGTTGGTCCACTATGAAATCCAACAAATCACCTCAAGAGAAAGCCCCGATCGTTTCAGCCCTTCAAGAGAATATTGCGAAGCGCACCGTCAGTTTCGATGTGCCGGGTCACAAGCAAGGGCAGGGTAACCCGCTCTTACGCGACTTCATCGGAAAACAAGCCTTACAGTACGATGTCAACAGCCGCCGGGATTTGGACAATTTGATCCATCCTACCGGCATTATTCTGGAAGCCGAAAAACTGGCTGCCAAGGCTTTCAAAGCCGGGCATGCCTTTTTTATCGTCAATGGCACCTCAGCCGGTGTTCAAACGATGGTCATGAGCGTCGCCAAAGCCGGTGAGAAAATCATCATGCCGCGCAACGTTCATCGCTCGGCCATCAATGCCTTGATCTTAACCGGAGCCATTCCGGTGTATGTCAATCCCGGGATCGACATGAACCTGGGCATCTCCCTGGGAATGAGCCTGAAAGACGTGGCTTCAGCCATCGATGAACATCCGGATGCGAAGGCAGTCTTCGTCAATAACCCGACCTATTACGGGGTGTGTTCCAACCTGAAAGGGATCGTCGATTTGGCCCATGCCCACGGAATGAAAGTCATCGTCGATGAAGCACATGGGACGCATTATTACTTCGGAAAGAACCTACCGATGAGTGCCATGGCTGCCGGTGCGGACATGTCGGCCGTCAGTATGCATAAAACCGGAGGATCGTTGACGCAGTCCTCGTTCTTATTGATCAAAGACGCCAAAGAGACGGCGTATGTACGCAAAGTGCTCAACTTGACGCACACGACGTCAGGCTCTTACTTATTGACGGCATCCTTGGATCTGTCGCGTAAATATCTGGCTTTAAATGGAGCCAAACTGTTTGCGAAGGTCGTGGAGATCACCGAATATGCCCGACAGGAGATCAATGAGATCGATGGGTACTATGCCTTTGGGAAGGAACTCATCAACGGAGATACCGTGTATGACTTCGATGTGACGAAACTGGCGGTGTATACAGCCGGGATTGGACTCAACGGCATCGAAGTGTACGATCTTCTGCGTGACAAATACGACATCCAGATCGAATTTGGGGATCTGGGCAATATCCTGGCCATGGTGTCTATCGGGGATACGATTCCCAAGGTGGAACGTCTGATCGGTGCCCTCGATGAGATCCGGGATGTGTATGGAAAAGAATCGGTGATGTTGAAGACGCAGGAGTACCTGCATCCCATCGTGCGCTTATCGCCGGAAGCGGCGTTCTATGCCCCGCAGAAGAAGGTCAAGTTTGCGAGTAGTGCGGGACGCATCAGTGCGGAAATGCTGATGGCGTATCCTCCGGGCATTCCGGTCTTGGCTCCAGGGGAAGAAATCACCCAGGCAGCCATCGATACGATTCTTTACGCCAAAGCGCACGGCAGTTTCATCACCGGGGTCGAAGACCCCACCATTACCACCATTAAGGTGCTGGAGGTCTGATGGAATTTTGGTTTACGGAAGAACATTCCGATGATGTCCGTTTCTCGATGCGCATCAAGCGCCATTTGTTTTCGAGACAGACCCCGTATCAGCAAATCGACATCTTTGAATCAGTGGAGTTTGGGAAAGTCCTCATCTTGGATGATTCCGTGGTCATTACCGAGAAAGATGAGTTTATCTATCATGAGATGATGGTGCATGTGGCCATGGCGGCCCATCCGGCCATCACCAACGTCTTGGTCGTGGGTGGATCCAACGGGGGCGTTGTGCGTGAACTCATCAAGTACCCTAATCTCATTCGTATCGATGTGGTGGAAGCCGATGAAGAGCTCTTTCGGGCTTGTCGGTTGCATTTCCCCAAATTGACCAAATCCTTGGATGACCCGCGCGTCAACATCAGAGTCTCCGATGGGATGAAATACGTTCGTAAACACAACGGGGTCTACGATTTAATTCTCATCGATTCGACCGATCCGTTTGGGCCCAATGAGCCGCTCTTTACCCGGGAGTTCTACGGAAACTGCTTTACCGCGCTGAATGCAGATGGGATCCTGGTCACTCAACAAGAATCCCCGTTCTACCCCAAGACGGCGGAAGCCATGGTGAAGGCGGTGGCGCGCATGCGCCAGCTCTTCCCGATTGTCCGGGTCTATCAGGCGCATATCCCGTCCTATCCCTCAGGGCTCTGGCTCTTCTCGTTCGCCTCGAAGACGATCCATCCGTTTCATGACTTGGAAATTCGGGCATGGGAGGCCTTAAAGCTAAGTACCCGCTATTATAATGGGGACATCCATCATGGGTGTTTCGCCTTACCTAACACCATCAAGGAGGACTTACTCAATGAAACTCAACGCTAACATCGCGACGTTTGTCGGATGCAAAACGGATTACGACAATGCGCAGATCGTGCTTTTTGGCGCACCGTTTGATTCGACCACGTCCTATCGTCCGGGAACCCGTTTCGGACCTTCCGCCATCCGTACCGAATCCATCGGTTTGGAAACCTATTCCCCGTATTCTGACGGAGATTTGATCGACTGTAAGATCTTTGATTCTGGGGATCTGGTCTTACCTTTTGGCAGTGCCGAACGCGCCTTGGAAGAAATCTATCAGCGTACCAAGACCATCGTCGATGACGGGAAGATCCCGTTTATGCTGGGCGGGGAACACACGGTCACTTACGGGGCCTTCAAGGCTGTCTTTGAAAAGTATCCCGATGTGCACTTGATCCATTTCGATGCGCACACCGATCTGCGCGACACGTATTACGGAGAGTGGTACTCCCACGCCACCGTCATCAAGCGCTGTTACGACCTGGTGGGCGACAAGAAAATCTATCACTTTGGTTTGCGTTCCGGAGCGCGCGATGAATTCATCTTTGCCCAAGAGCACGACATCCTCGAAAAACACAGCTGTAAGACTTTGGACCTTGCTTTGGCTCAACTCCAAGGGAAACCGGTCTACATCACCATCGACTTGGATTGTCTGGATCCGTCCTTCTTCCCGGGAACGGGAACCCCGGAAAGCGGTGGAATCAGCTTCATGGAGCTCTTGGATTCTGTGTTGAAGATGAGCCACTTGAAGGTGGTCGGGATGGATCTCAATGAACTTTCGCCCATCTACGACCAATCCCAAGCCTCCACGGCACTGGCTTGCAAGCTAACCCGTGAATCGCTGATTGCCTTAAGCCTCAACGTAAAAAAATAGCCCGTCGGGCTATTTTCTTTTTAGAGCGTGTTCGATGGCATGCATCAGGCTCATTGGTTCCACGGTTGGATCGTAACGTTGGATGAGTTTTCCGTCACGCCCGATCAGAAACTTCGTAAAATTCCACGGGATCTTCTTGATGGCCAAGGGATCGTGATCGGCGGCTTTGAGGGCCACGAAAAGGGGATGAGCGTTGGCTCCGTTGACATCCACTTTCCTAAACATGGGGAAGGTGACATCGTAGGTGATCCGGCAGAAATCCAAAATACCCTGACCGTCTAAGGGTTCTTGATGACCAAACTGATCGCAGGGGAATCCCAAGACGATGAAGCCTTCTTCGCAATAGCGGTGATAAAGCGCCTGCAAGCCCTGAAACTGCGGCGTAAACCCGCACTGCGAAGCCGTGTTGACGATCAAGACGACTTTATCGCGCAACTGATCGAAAGGAAACAAGGTTCCATCAGCCAGCGGCACGGAGAATTCGTAAAGATTCACTTTTTAGCCAGGGCTTTTTCGATGCGTTTGAGGACATCCAGTTCCGTCTCGACCGGAGCCGGAGCCGGTTTTTCTTCTTCTTTGCGTTTGAAGCGGGCCAAGGCTTTGACCATCATGAAGATGGATAAGGCGATAATGATGAAGTCGATGACGTTTTTCAGGAAGCTGCCCACCAAAAGAGCGACTTCGGTCTTGTCGCCGACAGCTTCAACCAGGACGATCTTGATGTCGTTGAAGTTGAGTCCGCCGGTCAGAATGGAGATCACCGGCATGATGATGTCGTTGACCAGGGAACTGACGATCTTTCCGAAAGCAGAGCCCATGATGACCCCGATGGCCAGATCGAGCACGTTGCCTTTGGAGGCGAAGTCTTTGAAGTCTTTTAAGAATTGTTTCATGGTATTACCTCGTTAGGTTCATTATACCCGATTATGTTAGAATAGAGCACAGTGAGGTCATGATGGACGGAGTCTGGATTATCGTACCGCTGGTGTTTCTGGCGGGATTCATCGATGCGATCGCAGGCGGAGGCGGATTAATTGCCTTGCCGGCGTATTTGTTTGCGGGTGTTCCGATCCACTTGGCCATGGGCACCAATAAATTGTCATCATCGATCGGGACTTTCAGTGCCACGGTGACCTTCCTTCTCCACAAACGAATCGTGATCAACGTGGCCTTGATTTCAGCCGGATTGGCCTTAATCGGTTCGTGGATCGGATCATCCTTGGCGCTGGTCATGGATGCCTCCGTCTTGAAGACCGTGCTTATCTTTGTCTTACCGGTCATGGCGGTCATCATTCTTCGGCCGCGAAAAGAGGTCGAGGTGACTGAAAAAGCCTCCATCGATTGGCTGCGCATCGGACTCATTACGTTTTTTGTGGGCATGTATGACGGGTTTATCGGTCCGGGGACCGGAAGTCTTTTGATCTTTGGGTTTGTGTCCGTGTTGGGCATGAGTTACACGCAAGCCTCGGCCAATGCGAAAGTGGTCAATCTGGCCAGTGGGGTTGCGGCCGTGGTGACCTTTGGGCTCAGTGGGCAAATCAATGTCCCTTTGGGCTTAGTGGCGGCGGCCTTCAGTGTGGCCGGTAATCTCTCCGGGTCGCTGTTGGCGATCCGATTTGGAAAGAAAGTGATTCAGCCCTTGCTGATCGGGGTGTTCTCGCTCCTCATGATCCGCTTGATCCTGGATGTGTTAGGCGTATGAAACTGAGTGTCATCGATTTTGAGACAGCGAATAATTCATCAGCCAGTGCCTGTTCGATCGGGATCGTGGTGATTGAGGATGGGGTGGTGCTTCATGAAGCTGTCCATCTGATCAAACCGCACCAAAGCGTCCGTTACTTCTTACGTGAAAACATCGCGATCCATGGGATCGAACCGGAAATGGTGGAACATGAACCGGAGTTCGATGCGATCTGGCCTTTGCTGTATCCGTGGCTGGATAAAGGCGTTGTGGCGGCTCATCACGCTCCTTTTGATTTGGGTGTGCTGAATGCGCTCTTGGCGCTCTACGGGCTCTCTAAGCCCTTATGTATGGTCATCGATACGGTGGAAGTGGCCCGTAAAGTCTACCCGCATCTTCCGAATCATCGCCTCAATACGGTGTGTGCTTATTTGGACATTCCCCTCAATCATCACGAGGCCTTATCGGATGCCCGGGGGAGTGCCTTGATCCTGTTGAATGCCATGGCCCATCTCAACGATTACGATCTGGGCTCACTCATTCGTCATCTTCGTTTGAAAGAAATCGTCCTGTAGTGGTTAACTGTTTACATTATCCTTTTCATCGTTTACAATATTCATGAAACCTATGGCTCAACTTGAAAACAATGCCTTTTTCTGGCAGAAACTCGACACTTTATATTTCTCGTCCTCGGTGGTGATCACCCAGCCGGCCGGATCCTCTCACCCGACGTACATCAACTTGGTGTACCCGGTGGATTACGGTTTTTTGAGCGATACGCTCAGTCAGGACGATTCCGGAATCGCCGTCTATAAAGGCTCGCTTTCGGACAATCAGGTCAACACGGTCATTATCGCCGCCGACATTCTGAAAAAAGACATCGAAGTGAAGTTGTTGGTGGGATGCAGCGTGGCGGAAGAAGATGCGATCTTGCGTTTCGTCAATCAAACCGATTTTCAGAAAACAATTCTGATCCGGCGCGGCAATGAAGTGCCGTCCTGGGGATTCTCTGAACAATAATGTCCGTTACGGACATTTTTCATGATGCGCGTTACTATTGAAAAAGCCGGCATCAACGGCGAAGGCATTGCATATCTGGATCAAAAGCCGGTCTTCATCGACGGGGTTTTACCCACGGAAGTCGTCGAGATCGAACTGACCCAAATCACCCCCACTTACCACCGCGGCAAAGTCCTGCGCCGCATCAGCGATCATCCCCAGCGCATCGTTCCCCCGTGTCCGGTCCAAGCCGAATGCGGCGGCTGTGCCCTCATGATCGCCGACGTCGAGGTCCAACACGCCCTCAAACTGGAACACCTCAAACAAAGCCTGCGCAAGTACGTGGGCCGTTTGGACTTCCGCCTGATCAAGCCCTTGGTCGTCAATCCGCAGCCCTTGGGTTACCGCAACCAGTTCAAGTTGCCGGTTCAGACCGAAGAGGGACGCCTGGTGGCCGGCTTGTATGCCCAAGGATCCAATCGATTGGTCAAAGCCAAGCAATGCCTGGTTCATGATCCGGGTCTTGAGACCCTCAAACCCAAGATCCTAAGGATCTTGGAACGTCACGGCGAAACCTCGTTTGATTTTACCACCCAACGGGGGATAAGAACCCTCGTATTGCGCGGTTTTGATGGGCAGTATCAGTTGACCCTGGTCATCGGAAAAGAACGCGTCGATGATGCGCTGGTAGAGGATCTCCTAAATCTGCCGGGACTTACCTCCGTATACATCTCCGTCAATACGGTACGACAAACGCACGATGTGTTTGGATGCTATGCCGTCCATCGCGGCGGGGCGAAGACCTTGCCCGTAGAACTCAACGGACTGCGTTTCGAACTGAGTCCCATGGCCTTCTTTCAGCTCAACCGTCACCAAGCCAAAGCCATTTTCACTCAGGTCGCATCGCTGATTAACCCGTCGGATGTGGTCGTGGATGCGTACTGCGGTGTCGGCGCCATGAGCCTCATGATGGCGAAAACGGGGGCCCAAGTCATCGGCGTGGAAATCAACCCGGAGGCGATCGCCAGTGCCAAGGCCAATGCGACGCTCAACGCGATCCATAATGCCCGTTTCATTTTGGGCGATGCCCAGGACATCCTGACTCCGATCTTAAATCGGGAGAAGGTCAATGTGCTGGTCGTCGATCCCCCGCGCAGCGGACTTAGCGAGGGGATGTTGGAGGCCATTCAGAAGGCGAAGATTCCCACCCTTATTTACGTCTCGTGCAATCCGTCGACCTTGGCGAAGAACCTGGGTGTCCTGCAGTCGCTCTACACCATCCGTTCCATTACGCCTTACGATATGTTTACTCAGACGCCGCTCTTGGAAGCGGTCGTCCATCTCACGCTAAAAACAAACGGATCCTGATCAGGATCCGTTATTTGTTGAGGTATACCAGGTCGGGATGGTGTACGTGAAGTGCTGTGTCCAACTCAGGATGTCGCGCAGCTGGTTCTGCATGACCTCCACTTCCGCTTGTCCGAAGGGAATGGCCCACGGAACGCTGGACAAGGCATTGGCTGCGATGTAGAGCGATAAAAGTTCAAAGAAACCTTGCGGGATCGCCTGATCGAAGTAGCCGTCGATCCGTCCGCTGGCAAAGGCTCTTGAGGCTTGGACATCCCACACGATGCGATTGAACTCTTCCCAGGGATCGCCGGCATCAAAGCGGTTGAGGTCGATGATAGCCAGTTGACCGTTGGGTTGAAGGAGCAGGTTGCCGACATGGAAATCTCCGTGGTGAAGGGTGACAGGACGGTGAGCCAGACGAAAACGGTTGGCGTTGATGACCTGGATGAACGCATCTCGGCCGGGAATTTCGATGGAGGTGGCCAAGGCTTTGGCGATCTTGCGGTCGAGCTTGGCATTGTAATGGGTTGCCCAATCAGTCAGGGGATGCAATGGAGGACAGGCATGGATCTTGGCGAGCAAGTGCCCGGCCTGTTGTCCCAGCTGGGCTTGTTCGGAGGGCGATAAGTGCGGCAAGACCGTCTCCAGATCTTCGCCTTCGATCCATGAGCACAGAAGATACCCTGTTTTTTGATCCTGACAGGGTCCGAAGTCCAAGGGGCGATTGACCGGAAGGCCGGCTTCATACAAGCGGCTCATGACCCGGTATTCATCCAGTTTGCGGGGGAGGTGCTCCAGGTCAAACAAGCGCAGTAAAAACGACCCGCGGCTTGGGGTCGTAATCGTGTATTTGAAGTCATCGGACCAGCCTTTGGTGATCAGGGTGATCGTTTCCCAGGTCTCACTGCCGGGAATGCCCAAGGTGCGGGGATCCATCAGATGAGGCCGAAGTGTTTGAGGGCTTTGGCGATGCCGTCGTGATGAATGTCGGCTGTGACGTAGTCGGCGGCAGCTTTGAGGTTGGCGGTGCCGTTTCCCATGGCCACTCCGATCTTGGCTTTGGTGATCATGCGCAGATCGTTGTCCGCATCCCCAAAGACCATGACTTGATCCCAGGTGAGTCCCAAGATCTCCAAGACATCTTCGATGCCTTTGGATTTATGCACTTTCTTATCGTAGATGTCCATGCCCCAGGCAAAAGCCCGGGTGAAGTCCCATTCGGGGAATTCGTGCTGATACGGCAGGATGCGTTCCACCTCGCCGACCAAGAAAATGCCCATGGCCATGTCGTTGTCCATTAGGGCGATATTATCCTGAGCATCCAGGAAACGGCCGTTTTCGGGTTCGCCGTGACCGTAGAACTCCACAAAACGCTGGTAGTCGTTGAGAACCAGGATTTGCTTGGAGCACTTGCAACCATACGACAGATCGAGTTCTTTGCAGCGGGTCAACAGATGTTCCACATGCTCCCGATTCAAATCATGACGTTTGAGGATGGTGTGATTGCGATCCATCACGCACTGACCGTTGATGGTGACGTAGTAGTCACTGTCCAGCACTTCAAAAACGTGCGGCTTGATGAAATAGGGGGCTCTTCCCGTAGCGACCAGGACTTTATACCCTTTGGCGTGCAGTTGATGAATGGCGTCCACGGCGGAGGGGACGATGTGATGTTCACGTTCGGCGATCAAGGTGCCGTCGATGTCGAATACTACCAGTTTGATGTCGTTCATGAGTAATCTCCGACATCAGTGTATCACAATCGTTTTCATCTCAACCATCCCTCCGTGATGAAAACGAATGTAAGCGCTGCCTTTTTTGAAAGCATCGGAAGTGTGGTAGAATAGTCGCGCAGGCTACAGGAGGACGTTATGCTTGGGGTAATTTTTGATTTGGATGGGACCTTGCTTAACACGGTTCCCGACTTGACTACTGCCGCTAACGCGATGTTGGCTCATTACGGGGTACGACGGGTTTCAGAGCGTCAGGTCATGGATTATCTGGGGCATGGGTTAAGTGTCCTGGTGAAAAAGGCATTGCCGCCTGAGGCCCAGATCGATCCGATCGAAGCCTTGGAAGTCTTTAATCACGCTTATGCGCAGGTGTATCGCGATCAAACGCAGCTGTATGACGGTATCGGTGAGTTAGTCAACACCTTGGTTTCCCGAGGCATTCCGGTGGCTGTGGTTTCCAATAAAGCCCAGATCTTCTTGGATGGCTTGGTGGCCTTGCATTTCCCCGATGTCCCGTTTAAGGCGGTGATCGGCGAACGGACAGACTTACCCCGTAAACCCGATCCGATGGGACTTTTGAGTGCTGCTCAAGCCATGAATACCGATCCAAAAAGTACGATTCTGGTTGGGGATACGGAAGTGGATGCGCAAGCGGCAGCCAATGCGGGGATGCGGATGGTGGGGGTCGCTTGGGGTTTTCGACCGGCTTTCGCCTTGCGTGAAGCGGGGGTAAAAACCTTGCTGACGAGCCCTCAAGAAATGCTTGAACTGATTAATGATTATGCTATAATGGAATAGCGTTTTGGGGGTATAGCTCAATTGGTAGAGCACTTGGTTCGCAATCAAGGGGTCGAGGGTTCGAGTCCCTTTACCTCCACCAGACGATCAAATAACCGCCTCAGGGCGGTTTTTTGTTGGAAGGGGTGTCGGTTTTTGGGAGTGGGTATGTTAGAATGATAGTGCCATGATTTCACAAAAAAACCTCCAGCGTTTCTTCGCAGCCTACGTGATCATCCTGGTTTACGGGATGGTCATTTATCAACGTAACCTTGATTTTTCCTGGATCGTGACCGGCGGATGGGATAAACTCCATGCGCTCATGGATCCCACCACCAACCTGATGCCCTTTGCCACGATCAACCGGTATCTGTCCGTGTTGGATCGCCCCAGCGGTTTAGGCTTATTTCTTTATAATGTCGTCGGCAACATGATCATTTTGATTCCGTTTGGGTATTTGATGCCGCTTGCGGCTAAATCGAAGAAAGCGTTGATTTGGGTGGCTTTGGCTGGACTGGTGTTGATTATCAGCATGGAACTGCTTCAATACGTCAGCATGTCGGGAACCTTGGATGTCGATGACGTACTGTTGAATTTCTCCGGAGTCTTGATCGGTTACTGGTTGAGTCCGGTAAGCCATAAACGGTGGATCTGAGGAAACGATCATGACCTTCATCGATCTGCATGTGCATGCCTTGCCCGGTCTGGATGACGGAGTCAAGGATGAACCGGAAGCCTTGGCGCTGCTTCAAAGCGCCGTGAACAGTCGCATCGAGGTGCTGGTTTTAGCCCCTCATAAAGAACCCAAGGGACGCTTTGATCACGATAATGCGACGATTTTGAAAGCGGCCAAAGCGCTGAAGAAACTCGCTTCGACGCATAAGTTACCGGTCAAGCTTTTGGTGGGGGAAGAGTTGCGCATCAAGACCGATACGATCGAGGTGATCCGCAAAGGAACCTACCTGACGCTAGAAGGGACAGATTACGTGCAGATCGAACTGACCCGCACCAATGCCCAATCGAAACTGGTGGATCAAGCCATCGATGAATTGAAAGCTCAAGGCAAGAAGATCATCATTGTTCATCCCGAACGTTATTTCGATGACGTTAACGAGGGCATCGAACTGGTCAAGAAGTGGGTCAATGCCGGGTGTGTCATGGAACTCAACCGGACAAGCCTCTTGAATCTGCATGGGGATACGGCTTATAAGCTGAGCCATCAGCTGATCAAACTGGGTTTGGCGCATGTCGTGGCGTCGGATGCCCATCAGGGAGCCGGTGTCCGCGTGTGTCGTTTGGATGATGTGCAGACTAGTTTACTCAAGAATTACAGCGCTCAGGTTGCGGAACTCTTGTTGAGCACGAATCCGTCACGGATCCTTAAAAATGAAGAACCGCTGCCGATCGTGAAACCGAAACCGCGCTTCTGGGTGTGGAAACGTTAGGAGAACGCATGAAAACCGTCTTATTGACTGGCGGATTGGGGTACATCGGATCCCACATCGCCGTGTGTTTACAGCAGTCGTGGCGAGTCGTGATCGTCGATAATCTCGCCAACAGTTCTTTGGAACAGCTCGATCGGCTTCAGCAGCTCTGTCCGATCGCCAAAGCGGATGTCTTTGTGGCAGACTGTGCCGATCTGACGGCCTTTGAAGCGGTTTACGCGTCGATCCGACCGGATGCGGTCATTCACTTAGCCGGACATAAAGCCGTTGGAGAAAGCGTTGAGAAGCCGCTGATGTACTATCACAACAACCTCAACGCGACGATGAATGTATTGACCTTGTGTGCTAGATATGCCACGAGGACACTCATCTTCAGTTCATCGGCCACCGTTTACGGACCGCAAGTTTCACCGATGCGGGAAGATATGGCGCTTTTGGAAACGCTGAATCCATATGCGGAAACTAAAGCCATGAGTGAACGCATGATTCGGGACTTCGTGAAAACCCATCCGGACTTTCAATCCACGGTCTTGCGTTACTTTAACCCGGTTGGCGCACATCCCAGCGGTTTGATCGGAGAACGCCCCAACGGAATTCCCAATAACCTCTTGCCCTACATCCAACAGGTGGCCAGTGGGAAACGCCCCCACTTGAATGTGTTCGGAAACGATTACCCGACCCCTGACGGAACCCCCATTCGCGATTACATCCACGTCATGGATCTGGCTCAAGCGCATGTGGCGGCCCTCAACGGGGCGACTTTGGGACATCACGTGTATAACGTGGGAACCGGAAAGGGAACCTCGGTCCTGGAACTGGTCACTGCCTTCGAAACCGCCACGAAGATCCGCATTCCCGTGGTCGTTACTGCGCGTCGAGCGGGAGATCTGGTGGAGAGTACAGCGGATGTCTCAAAGATCGAGAAAGAGCTCGGTTGGAAAGCCACCCGTTCCCTCGAAACGATCTGTCTGGATGCCTGGAAGTTTGAATCCTCCCAACGCTGACCCGTACCCTACGGGTCTTTTTCTTAGTGTATCACTACCACTGTGAAGGACTTTGGCGTATAATGACAACGCATTTAACGAAAGGAAACGGCAGCTTCTGCCTGATATATGACCGAAAAACCCAATTTAGATCCCAATTTTAATCCCTTTAAGGCTCGTCCCAAGAAGGGGACCTCCATCAAGAAAGTAATCGCGGTCATCAGCGGTAAAGGCGGTGTGGGGAAATCCACCGTGGCGGCACTGTTGGCTTCACATGCCCAAAAAGCCGGTTTTCAGACCGGACTGATCGATGGGGACATCGTCGGTCCTTCCATGGGACAACTCTTTGATGTCCATACGGCAGCCTTTGGGGATGAAGCGGGGATCCAACCCTATGTGACGCCCAGCGGGCTTAAACTCATCACCAGCAACATGCTGGTGGAAACGGAAACGACCCCGATCCTTTGGCGTGGAGCGCTCATCACTAATGCCGTGAAGCAGTTCTACACGGATGTGGTGTGGGGCAAACTCGACTTGATGGTCATCGATATGCCACCGGGAACCGGCGACATCGCCTTGACTGTGTTTCAGTCCTTGCCGATCGACGGGATCATCGTGGTTACGACCCCGCAGGATCTGGTGTCCATGATCGTCTCTAAGGCCATTGAGATGGCCAACAAGATGAATGTGCCGATGTTGGGTCTTATCGAAAACATGAGCTATCTGGATTGCGAGGAATGCGGACACCGTCATTACCCTTTTGGTCAAAGCAAACTCAACGAGTTGGCGGACAAATATGGCTTACCGGTGATAGCGCAGTTGCCGATCATTCCGCTGTTCAACCAATTGGCCGATGAAGGCCGCATCGAAGCCATCGACAGTGAAGACTTCAAATGGCTGGTGGAATCGATCCTGGCGGATTAATATGTTTGATACGGCGCGATCCGTTTTGAAACGGGATCCGGCAGCCAAAAGCCTGTTGGAAGTCATCCTGCTCTATCCGGGCTATCATGCGGTACTCTATCACCGCGTGGCGCATGCTTTTTATCGTGCTCATTTGTTCTTTCTGGCTCGCATGGTCAGTCAACTGAGCCGTTTTCTGACCGGCATCGAGATCCATCCCGGAGCGAAGATCGGCAAACGCTTGTTTATTGATCACGGGATGGGGGTTGTCATCGGCGAGACGGCTATCATCGGAGATGACTGCCTGATCTATCATCATGTCACCTTGGGTGGGGTCAATCTTCAGCCCGTCAAGCGTCATCCTACCTTGGGCAATCAAGTCATGGTGGGGGCGGGAGCCACCATCTTGGGGAATGTCACTATCGGTGACGGAGCCCGGATCGGCGCCAATGCCTTTGTCTTGCACGATGTCGAACCCGGACGTACCGTAGTCGGACACCGATAAAGCCTTCGGGCTTTTTTTGTGAAATGATGACGTAGAGTTTGCGGGAAAGGCGCAGAGTCCGTATAATAGAACCATGTCTTATGTTCCCCGCAAAACCCGACGCCGTAAACTCAAACTGGGGCGTCTCTTCACTCTAATCGGCGTTGTCTTGGCCTTGGGTCTTAGTCTCTTCTTCGCCATCGACTACTTTTTCTTACGCGAAAAACCGGTCGTGGAGATCGATGATGTGCTTGAGGAGTTGCAACCGCAACTGACCCGCAAGCTCAACACCATCACCAATCCCTTTGATGTGGTCAATAATCGTCCCGAGAGCATCGTCATCAATGGGGAAACCATCGATCTGGTGGAACTCTACGCGGAGTATCAGGAACTCTACTATTTGGTCGAGCCCATGGAGACGGACGAGATCATCAATCAGTTCGTGGAACTCTACCTCTGGCAAAAACCGATCTATCAAGCCATGATCTCCCGCGATCCGGCCACTGATAAACGCATCGACATGTTTGGGAACGTGTATGAATCGGATGAACTCTACTTCAAGATCATGGATGAGTTTGCCCGCCAGTTGATTGAAATGGCCGAAGAACTCAACCAAACCGACGATGTGGCCTTGAAACGGTATGGGCGATCCTTTGTCTTTGATACGATCCGTTCCTATTTCATGTATAAAGAACCCAAAGCCGTCTTCATGCGCATGCAGGATCTGGAGGCTTCCATTTCCCGCTATGACCGTGAGTTGTATGTGCGCATGTTCAAGACGTTTGCGCTGATGCATCAGCAACTCTACGCCAAGTACGGCATCACCTATCAGTGTCCGCTGTGTCCTGTTGGATCCGCCAAGTAAACCGCATTTCGATGCGGTTTCGTGCTAAGATATACAAAAGAGCGTATTATGAACTGGAACTACCTTTCAGAGATCACCTCAGCATTGTTCGTGTTAATTATCTTGACCCATTCGTTGCGTTATCGTTTGTTACCCAGCCGGCGCAACACGGTTTTTATCTGGACCGTCGGACTGGTTTTTGGATTGATCTTGTTGTCGATTGGGACGGTGGTGTTATCCCAAGATCCGACTTTAGCGCCAATTAATGTGAGATGGGTCATCACTACGCTGTTCTATTGGCTGTATCCCATGATTCCAGTCTTGATGACGTATTACCTGATTGCAGTGATCTTTGAAGAGCATCCGCGTTGGGTATCCATTCTGTGGGTTGCCCTGTATGGCCCTAAACTGATCTTCGATTCATTTGTTTTGGCCAATCCATTCACCGGTTTTCTGTTTCGGATCGCTGAAGAAGGTTACATTCCCGGTAAAGGGGAAGTGCTAATCTTTGGGGTTGCAATCTTATACGCCATGATGGTGGGGATCGGAACCCTGGTGTATTGGAAACGGATCCAGCGCTCATTGGCCATCACCATGCTGAGTTATGTGGGACTCATGGTTGGTGTGCTGCTGGTGCAATACCGCTTTCCCAATCTGGTTTTGGCAGGAACCGGATCGGCCTTATCGATTCTGATCCTATACCTCAACATTCAAAACAAAGACACCATCATCGATCATCTCACCGGACTGATGAATCGTCGAGGAGCAACCGAACTGCTGAAGACTCTGGATCAGCGCCGGCTTCCGGCTCAATTGATCTTGGTTTCGTTAAAGGATTTCAAAACAGTCAATGATCTGTATGGGACGATGATCGGGGATGTGATGTTGAAGAAGGTGGCCACTTTTTTGACGGGTTTGTCCACTATGGATTCCGTGTACCGATATTCCGGCGACATGTTCCTAGTGGTTAACCGGGATGTTTCCAAGGATGGGCGACGTCTACTCGATCAGATGATGAAACGATTTGAAACCTCATGGGAGACCCCGACGGTGACCACGTTACTGGAAGCGAAGTTTGTGTATGCGGAATTCCCCTTGCACGCTCAAACCCCGGATAACGTGATTGCACTCTTGGAATTCTTGATTGCCAAAATCAAGACGGATGGGAACACCGACAGGGTCATTGCCGATGCGAATTCGGTATCAGCCATGAAACGGCGTTCACGGGTCATCGATGCTTTAAAACAAGCCGTGATTATGGATCGATTTGAGATTGCCCTGCAACCCATTTACACCTTTGAAACCGATCGCTATCATCGCGCTGAGGTTTTGCTTCGCTTAAAAGACCCCGAATTGGGGCCGATCTCGCCGGGTGAGTTTATTCCGTACGCGGAAGAAGCGGGACTAATCGTGGATATCGGACGGATCGTGACGCGCAAGGCATTGACACTGATCGCGGAATGTCAGACAAAAGGACTACAATTGGATGCGTTGACGGTCAACTACTCGGTCTTGCACATGACCCAACCCAACTTGGCAGAAGAGGTCACCCAAGCCATTCATGACGCCGGTTGTTTACCGAGTGTTCTGAAGCTGGAAATCACCGAGAGCATCTTCATCAACGACTACGATGTGATTCTGCGCAACATCCAAGCCCTGAACCGGGCCGGGATCGGGATCTACCTGGATGACTTCGGAACCGGGTTCTCCAATTTCGCCAACGTAGTCAAGTTGCCTTTGGAAGTGATCAAATTCGACCGATCCGTGATCCTGGAGAGTTTCAACTCTCCTAAGTCATCGATGATGATCAAGGGTCTGGTTGAAACCTTTGCTCTCAGTGGATTCCCTTCAGTTGCCGAAGGGATCGAAACAGTTGGGCAGGAAGAACGGGTCAAAGAACTGGGCTTTGTCGGTACTCAAGGCTACCTGCGCTCCAAACCGCTCTCGCCGCATGACTTCATCATCTTCCTTCAGCTTCGTCAAAAAGAAAACCGCTGACGCGGTTTTTATTTGGATTGGCGAGCCATGATTTGCTCACGGTTGGGTCCGTTGGACACCAAGGCAATGGGAACCCCGATGAGAGCTTCCAATCGATCGACGTACGCTTTGGCTTCCACAGGAAGATCGTCATAATGACGAATGTGGGAGATGTCGCAGTTCCAGCCCTTCATCGTTTCAAAGATGGGGGTTGAATGATCGAGGCGAGTGATGTTGGGGAAGTGTTCGCGACGTTTTCCGTCAGTTTCGTAGGCAACGCAAATCTTGATTTCCGGGAGGTAACCCAAGACATCCAGATTGGTGAGGGCAACATGGGTTGCGCCTTGGACTTGACAGCCGTAACGGGTCGCCACGGCATCGAAGTAACCCATCCGGCGCGGACGACCGGTAGTCGCTCCGTATTCACCGGCATCGCCCCCGCGTTTGCGGAGTTCTTGGGCTTCAACTTCATCATGAATTTCCGTCACAAACGGACCGGCTCCGACACATGAGGAATAGGCTTTGGTGACTGCCCAGATCTCATCGATCGGACGGGGGAGTGACGCTCCGATCGGGCCATAGAACGACAAAGTTGAACTGGAAGTGGAGTAGGGGTAGATCCCAAAGTCAGGATCCCTCAGGGCGCCTAACTGGCCTTCCAGGAGGATCACTTTCTGATCATCCACGGCTTGTTGGAAGAACTTGAACGTATCGTGAACGTAAGGAGCAATGGCCTCTTTGTAGCGCTTGAGTTCTGCCATCAGATCGTCTTTGGTCATCGGGGCTTGTCCGTAGAGGTGCACCAAGAGGGTGTTCTTGGCCGGCAGGATGCGATCGAGTTTCGCTGAGAGCCATTCTTCATCGAAGAGTTCCGAGACTTGGAAACCGATCTTGGCGAACTTATCGGCGTAGAAGGGGGCGATCCCCGAGCGCGTCGATCCGAATGCGCCTTTGCCTAAGCGTTCTTCTTCGAGTTTATCGAAGAGGATGTGGTAACTCATGACGATCTGGACACGGTCCGAAACGATGATGGTGGGTTGAGGGACCCCGCGTTCTTTCAGGGCTGCCAATTCTTTGACAAACGCATCGACATTGAGGGCCACCCCGTTCCCGATAACGTTGGTGATGTGCTGATAGAACACTCCCGAAGGCAGCATGTGCAAGGCAAACTTGCCGTAACTGTTGATGATGGTGTGACCAGCATTGTTGCCGCCTTGATATCGGACGACGATGTCGGATTCTTTGGCGAAGACATCGGTCAGTTTGCCTTTGCCTTCATCGCCCCAGTTGGCGCCGACGACTGCTTTGATCATGGGTGAACCTCCGTGGTTTTCTTCAAGACTTGATCTGCGACATAGAGTCCGTGGGCAGCGGCTTGGGAGAGGGAACGGGTAAACCCGGCGCCATCGCCGATCGCGTAGAGTCCAGGATACTGCGTCAGTTCGAAGTGCGTGGTTTCGGGACGTGCCGAGTAGTACTTGCATTCAACCCCATACAAGAGGGTGTCTGCATTCGATGTTCCCGGAGCAACTTTATCGAGGGCTTGCAGGGTTTCAATGATGTTGTCGAGTTGACGTTTGGGCATGCACAGGCTCAAATCGCCGGCGACAGCCCTTAGAGTCGGATGGACCGTGTTTTGGGCTAAGCGTTTCTCATCGGTCCGTCGACCGTGCATGAGATCACCCAAACGTTGAACCAGCACCGATCCGCCGCTGATCAGATTGCCCAGATGGGCCACATGA
The DNA here is from genome assembly GCA_903847945.1 of uncultured bacterium. Taxonomy (GTDB): domain Bacteria; phylum Bacillota_I; class Bacilli_A; order Erysipelotrichales; family Erysipelotrichaceae; genus UBA2212. The sequence goes on from CAINEY010000011.1 coordinate 152,583, forward strand.
CGGGCATAATCGATGGGATCGTTGAACGGGGTGGTGAACTTGATGGTGCTTAATAAGGCAAAGTTGGAGTTGGGGGTCTTGCGTTCTTCTTCTTTAAAGGCGTGCCCGTTGACGGTTAGGATGTCGTTGGTGTTTTCCATCACAACATGGCCGCGTTCATTGAAACAGAACATGCGGGTGATATCGCCATAGTTTTTCGAACGATACCAGATCTTGGGTTCATAGATGATGCTGGAGAAGTGTTTCCACACTTCGTATGGGAGTTCAACCCGAACCCCGATATCGACTTGATTGTTGAGGAGCTTGACGTTGTTTTTGGAGCACCAGTGGGAGAAGAACTTCGATCCGGCACGTCCGACCGCGAAGAGGATCGTGTCGGCCGTTGCGGAGGTAAGTTGTCTGGACTTGCGATAGGTCACGGTTTTGGTGGTCGGTTCGACCTCCGTAACTTCAGCATCCGTCAGTAAGGTGATCTTATCGCGTAAGGCATCCACCAGGCTGACCATGGTCGTGAAGTTGGCATCGGTTCCCAGGTGTTTGACCTGAGCTTGCTGCATGTGAAGATCATAGCGCAGACAAAGCGTTTTTAAGTCATCCGACGGCTGATAGCGTTGGGTGGTGGCTCCGTGGCCAACTAGGATGGCATCGGCTTGTTCGATGTAATCAAGCACGGTCTTGGGAGGTAAAAACTCGGTAAGCCATCCGCCGTATTCGGTAGAGATGATGTATTTCCCATCGGAATAAGCTCCCGCACCGGCTAAGCCTTCCATGACTCCGCAGGTGGGGCAATTGATGCAGGAAGGGACCTTACCGGTAATAATGGGACACGACCGGTGGGTTAAATCGTGACCCTTCTCGATGAGGGCGATATTCAGGTTGGGTTGGCGCTCAGCCAGGCGGGTCGCAGCCATCAGGCCGCTGATCCCTCCGCCGATAATGATGACGTCATAATGGTTCATGGGCGTCCTCCGACGCACCTATTTTACAGGAAAGTGTTCGCTGACACAACCGCGTTTGACATCACTCTGACCCTATGGCACAATGATTTCGAGGTACACTATGCCAACCAAAGTCAACGCATCCTTGGAATTTAAGGCCGGATTCGATGGTCAACTGAACTTACGCAACGGATCAATCGGGATCGGCATGGCCGATGATCAGGCTCGTCCGTATGATTTGCTGCAAGGCGCCTTGGTTAGTTGTCTCCATTCGACCTTCTTGGATATCTTAACAAAGAAACGCATTCCGTTACCGAGCGCGAAATATGAGGTCGAAGGCGAAAAAAGGGATACTGTCCCGACCATGCTTGAAAGGGTCCACATCATCGTGACCTTGCCTTCAGGCCATGAGACCGAATACGCCAAAGCCATGGAGTTGGCTCAGAAGTATTGTTCCGTCTTCAATACGCTCAGTCATGTAGCCTCGATGTCGCTTGAAATCCGCACAGAATGACTTGCTTTTTACGGTTAAAGGATTATGATGATTTGGTGCTTTGCACCCACCCCTTATGAAAAAGATACTCTTGTCCCGATTTACATTCGGGAATCTCAAACCGGCTCAGCAGATCGTCATCAGTTTTATCGGTGTTATATTCACCGGTGGTTTTCTGTTGTGGCTGCCCATTTCCAATAACCCGGATGTTCCAGCAGCTCCTTTCCTGGACCATTTGTTTACGGCAACTTCAGCGGTCTGTGTTACTGGTTTAGCGGTCATCTTTCCAAGCGTTCAATACACCTGGTTTGGTCAATTGGTCATGATCTTCCTGATGCAGATCGGTGGATTGGGTCTGATGACCATGATTGCGGCCTTTGTGATCTATTTGGGGAGCAAGATGACGCTTTCGGATCGCTTGTCGATCCTGGAAGCCGTGAATCGCTCCGGACTGAAAGATTTCCGTCGTTTCGTCCTTAACATCATCAAATACACGTTTGTCTTTGAAAGCATCGGTTTTTTGATCCTGTGCATTCAGTTTGTGCCGGAGTTTGGATGGGCCAAAGGCAGTTATGTAGCGCTCTTTACCGCCGTCAGTGCCTTCTGCAATGCCGGTTTCGATAACATCGGTATGATCAGCCTGATCGATTATGTCCAAAATCCCATCGTCAATCTGACTGTTGCGGCTTTGATCGTCATGGGAGGCTTGGGCTTTGGGGTCTGGTTTGATTTGAGCCGGGCATCCAAATCAGTGATCAAACGAAATCAAACCCTGCGCCGGATTGCTCATCACTTGATGACCCACACCAAGATGGCGATCTTTATGACGGTATCCTTGATCCTTTCAGGCATGGTGTTGATTTATGCCATCGAATTCGCAAACCCTGACAGTTTGGCACCGTTGGACTTTGGTACTCAAGTCATGGCCAGTTTCTTTCAGTCCGTTACTTTGCGTACGGCGGGCTTCTCGACGCTCAACATTGCAGTGTTGCGCCCAGCGACCCAGCTTATTATGATGATCTACATGTTCATCGGGGGATCTCCGGGTGGTACGGCTGGCGGGATTAAAACCACGACCTTAGCGATCTTGTTGCTGATGATCTGGGCAGAAATCAACAGTCAGAAAGACATCCGTGTCTTTGGACATACGATCGCCCGAGAGCAATTTAGAAAAGCTTTCGTTGTCTTCTTTGCCTTATTGGTCACCTTGTTGACCGGAATCGTTCTGTTGACGTTGATTGAACCGTTCGATTTCCTCTCGATTGCCTTTGAAGCGACATCCGCCATCGGTACCGTCGGGTTGTCGATGGGAATTACCACCTCCCTGAGCGATTGGGGCAAGATCATCATCATGATGCTGATGTATCTGGGCCGGATCGGTCCCCTAACGCTGGTGCTTTCCATCGGCGATCATTCCAAACACCTCAAGTCCAACGACTTAACTTACCCCAGTGCCAACATCTTGATTGGTTAAAGGAGCAACCATGAAACAGAAAACGTATGCGATCCTCGGCTTAGGGATCTTCGGATCCACGATCGCCAAAACCTTAAGTGAATATCACTGCGAAGTCATCGGCATCGACAAAGACTTGGCCAACGTTGAACGCGTGGCTGAGTTTGCGACGCAAGCCGTCCAAGCCGATTTCACCGACATCGAGCAGTTGCGCGAACTGGGCATCCAGGATGTCGATGTGGCCGTGGTGGCAACTGGATCTCAACTGGAATCGTCGATCATGGCCGTCCTGCACCTCAAAGAACTGGGGGTGCCGTTCATTGTCGCCAAAGCCAAAAACAAACTGTATATGCAGATCCTCTTGAAGGTTGGAGCCGACAAAGTCATCCGTCCCGAGAAGGAAATGGGTGAACGCGTCGCTAAGACCTTGCTCAGCCGAAACGTGGTCGATATGATCGACATCGATGAAGACTACTCGATCATGGAACTCAGTGCTCCCGGCGACTGGGTGGGCTTCGCCCTGAAGAACCTGGACGTTCGCAACAAGTTCGGGCTCAACATTTTGGGCGTTCGCAGCGGCAATGAAGCGAAACTGAACTTCTCGATCAATGCGGATTACGTCATCAAGGCGGAAGACCAGCTCTTGGTCATTGTCGAAGCCAACAAGTTTGAAGCCATGGAATATCAGGGGAAACTCTAGAACGGCACTCGCCGTTCTTTTTTTTGAGTATAATGAGATTAAACCTCCGCAAGGGGAAAGGACCACCGTATGAGTGATTACCTGTTGGCCATCGACCAAGGCACCAGTTCCAGTCGAGCCATCATCTTCGATGATCAGTTAAACATGCTGGCTTTGGGCCAGAAAGAATTTCCGACGTATTACCCGCATCCATCGTGGGTCGAACAGAATGCCGATGAGATCTTCGGATCCGTGGTAGCCGTGGTGTCGGAAGCCTTGGCGAAAGCCCGCTTATCCGGAAAGGATATTTCAGCCTTAGCCATCACCAATCAACGGGAGACCACCGTTGTGTGGGATAAAGCCACCGGAAATCCCGTGTATTTTGCCTTGGTGTGGCAATCCAGACAAACCGCCGATCTCTGTCAGCAACGCATCAAACGCGGCTATGAGCCCTTATTCAAACGGAAAACCGGATTGGTGCTCGATCCCTACTTCAGTGCCTCCAAGATCCGCTTCATTCTCGATCACATCGATAATGGACAAACCCGAGCCGAATCCGGAGCCCTGTGTGTCGGGACAATCGATACGTGGCTAACCTACAAACTAACTAAGGGACGGGTGTATGTGACGGATGTGTCCAATGCGTCGCGTACGCTACTCATGAACATCGATACGTGTGCGTGGGATGAAGAACTGTGTCATGCCTGGAACGTGCCCATCGACATGTTGCCGCAGATCGTAGATACCAGCGGGATTGTGGGGGAAACCGATCCGAGTTTCTTTGGGGCTCCAATCAAGATTGCGGCCTTGGTCGGCGATCAACAAGCCGCCCTGTTTGGGCAACTCTGCCTCAGTGAAGGGGATGTTAAAAACACCTATGGTACCGGATGCTTCATGCTGATGAACACCGGTGAGAAACGGGTGGCCTCGAAGAACGGGCTCTTGACTACCGTGGCTTGGCGCTTCAACGGAAAGACCGTGTATGCCTTGGAAGGTAGTGTGTTTGTTGCCGGTTCGGCCATTCAATGGCTTAGGGACGGTCTGGGACTCATCCGCAAGTCGGAAGATACGGAACACATCTGTAAACAAACCAAAGACTGTCACGGCGTGGTGGTCGTTCCTTCCTTTGTCGGTTTAGGGGCTCCCTACTGGAATCCCGATGTCCAAGGGGCCGTGTTTGGATTGACCCGAGGGACCACGGATTCGCATCTGATTCGGGCAACCTTGGAATCCATCGCGTATCAAAGCGTGGATGTCATCAAAGCTATGGAGAAAGATGCCCATCATCCGGTTACCGGACTCAAAGTCGACGGCGGAGCTTCCCGCAATGACTTCTTGATGCAATTCCAATCGGATGTCCTCAACACGGAAGTCATCCGTCCCATGATCAGTGAAACCACCGCCTTAGGGGCAGCGATGCTGGCCGGATTGGCAATCGGGACCTATTCGTCGACCGATGATCTGTCGCGCATCTGGAAAGCCTCCCAAAGCTTCAAGCCCAACATGAGTCCCGAGATTCGTGATTCGTTGTTGGCACGCTGGAAGATGGCGATTGACGCCGTCATGATGTTTAAAGTTTCGGATCATGAATAATCCTCGAATCGAGATCTGTTGCGGATCGATTGCCGATGCGTTAGTGGCTCAACAGGTAAAGGCCGATCGAATCGAGCTCAACCAAGCTCTGGAGTTGGGAGGACTAACCCCCTCAGTCGGTTTACTTCAAGCCGTTAAGTTACTTACAACGCTTCCGGTCATGGTGATGATCCGACCGCATAATGGCCCTTATGATTACTCGGAAGCCGATTTTGAGATCATGAAAGCCGATGCCGTGTCACTTCTGCGCAAAGGCGCGGATGGCATCGTCTTTGGAGCGTTGACTTCCCATCGGACCATCGATGTCCAACGGGTCAAGACGATGGTGGCTCTGGCCAACGGAAAACAAGTGGTCTTTCACAAAGCCATCGATCAAGTCCCGGATCTTGATGAAGCACTGAAGCATCTCATTGCGTGCGGAGTAACAAGAGTCTTGTTCGGCGGAGGGTTGGGACGCATCGAGGATCATTTACCGCTTCTTGAACGGCTTCAAGTGACCTATGGAAAACAGATTGAACTGTTGCCTGGGGGAGGACTTCACGGTGGAAACCTGCAGCAATTCATTGAAGCCGGATTCACACAACTCCACATGACCGGAAAGCGCTTGGACACCGATCCGGTGACTTCAGTGACCCATGTTGCGGTGGATGAATCCACATTGCGTACCTGGTTAACCCCATATCAGAAATAAAAACACCTTGAATCAACAAGGTGTTTTTGTGTGGATTAGGACCAGAGGAACCAGATCATCAGGTAGCCTGAGATCACGGCGACCAAGGTGAAGGGGACTCCGATTTTCATGAATTGAAGAGGGGTCACTTCATACCCTTCCTTGCGTAAGATGCCTAACCCGGCGATGTTGGCTGAAGCTCCGATCGGAGTCAGGTTACCGCCTAAGGTCGCACCCGTCAGAAGCCCAAAATACAGTAGATACGGACTGATGCCCAAACTGGTCGACAAGGAGGCCATGACCGGCAACATCGTCGCCACGTAAGGGATGTTGTCGATGAAAGCTGACAAGAGTACGGAGACCCAAACGACAAGCGTGAAGATGATGAACGGATTTGATCCGGAGATGGAAGCAAACAAGGCGGCGATGTCATCGATCACTCCGACTTGGGTAATGCCCCCAATGACCACGAATAATCCGGCCAACAGCAATAACGTTTGATAATCGATATCCTTTAGCGCGGCTTTGACGTTTTGCGGGTTTTTGTTGAATAAGAATTCATACACCAACCCAATAGCCAGCAGTGAGACACAGATGATCCCGTTAATATACTTGGTTACAAATGGGTTATCGATGGGGAAGATGGAAGCCGTGATCAAGGCAATGACCATTCCCCCTAACAGAAACGAAGGGAAGAAATCCGTAACGACTTGTTTTTCTTCCAGATGTATCACTTGTTTCTCATTTCTGAATAACCACATCAAGATGAAGGTGCTCAGAAATGCACTGATTTCGACCACAAAGAACATGCCTATACGGCCTTGAAACCAGAAGAAATCCAGGAAATTCATGTTGGCGGCTCCACCCAAGAGAATCGAGGTCGTGTCCCCGACCAGTGTGGCAGCCCCTTGAAGGTTGGAGGAGACCGCAATCGCAATGATGGGGTTGATCGGATTGATCTTGAGCTTCTTGGCAATGGTCATGGCCACCGGGGCGACCATCAAGACCGTCGCCACATTATCGATAAACGCCGAGATGATACCGGCAAACAGCGCTAACGAAATAATCGCCCATTTGACATTCGGGGTTTTATCGAGAATGATGTCCGCTAACAGGGATGGCATCTTCGATTCAATGAAGAGCCAGACGATTCCCATGGTTCCACCGATCATCATCAAGACATTGAAATCGATGGCGGGAAGAACCAAGTCAAGGGGCATGATCCCGATGACCACAAAGATGGTGGCTGAAGTTAAGGCCACGTAAGTGCGGTATTTGGGTAAAAATAAGAGGAGCGCGTAGGTCGCTACAAACAGGGCGAGAGCAAGTTCTTTCATAACAGGACTATTCTAACAGAGTTCTCGAAACCACGCAAACCGTTGCGTGAAAACGACCCTGAAAATCTTACAATATGACTGTGGATTTGGTAGAATAGAATGGCTTATGAACAAATACGACAAAGCCCTGATGATCTTCATCGTGGTGACCTCAGTCTTTATGTACGGCACTCTGGAGTGGTTTGTCCGCTCCACGACCTCGGATCAGGTCGTGGCGGTGGTCTACTACGAAGACAGAGAGGTTTTACGCATCGACATGAAAGAGGATCGCAACTATGTGGTCGATGGGGCTTTAGGCGACGTGTTCATCGAAGTGGCGGGCGGACGGATTCGGGTCGAGAAGGAGACCTCACCCTATCATCTGTGTTCCATCCAAGGCTGGGTTCAGTACGCCAATATTCCCATTGTGTGTCTGCCCAATAAGATCGTGATCATCATTCAAAACGGCACGTTGAATCCGGATGATCCGGATGTGATCTCATGAAACACCGGTCTTCGGCACGGCGTTTGACGCTGATGACGATGCTGTTGGCTATGAGCATCCTCTTGCACATGGTCGAACCGGCTTTGCCGATTCCGGTTCCCGGGGTGAAACTCGGTCTGGCCAACATCGTCGGACTGATCACGCTGTTTCTGTTTGGCGTGAAAGAAATGATCACGGTCAACGTCATGCGGGTCGTTATGGCGTCGCTCTTGCGCGGAATCCTGTTCGGGACAGGTTTCTGGCTTTCACTGAGCGGTGTCCTATTAAGTACCCTGGTGACGATCCTGCTGTACAAACAAAACAAACTATCCAAGATCGGGTTATCCGTTGCCTCCGGAGCTTTTCACGGCATCGGACAGATCGGTGCCCTCATCCTCATCAACAACACCGTGATGATGATCTATTGGTTGCCTATGCTGTGGTTCAGTTCCGTACCCACCGGGTATGTCACGGGAACCCTCAGCGTTCAGGTGTTGAAACGTTTAAAAGTCACTGAAAGAAACCGAGTATGAAAACCATAAAATTCTTATTGACCTTCATGGAAGGTCAGAAACTGAAGTTTACCGCCCTCATGGGTGTCGTTTTACTGTATGTCTCGCTGTCGCTGTTTTCGCCGTTACTGTTTCAGTTCTTGATCGATAACGTCATCCAAGGGGCTCCGATCGCTAATCCGATCGTGGCATGGTATGCCGGGCTCTTCGGAGGAACGGATCTGATCCGGTCGAACCTGTGGTTGGGTGCGTTGATGATCATTGCCGTCAACCTGGTGACCTTGGGCATGCAGTACTTCCGCGGACGGTGGAACGGGGAGATCTCCGAACACTTCGCGGAAAAGCTGCGAAACAAACTCTTTGCGCACCTGCAGCATTTGCCCTATGCGTATCACCAACGCTCCAAGACCGGAGACCTCATCCAACGCTGTACGTCAGATGTCGATACCGTTCGGCGCTTTATTGCCGGGCAGTTTGCGGAGATGCTGTATGCCGTTACCGTCACCGGTGTGGCTATGGGGATCCTCTTCAGCGTGTATCCGCCTTTGGCCTGGCGATCCATCATCGCCTTGCCGGTCATCTTCCTCTTTGCCTATTTCTTCTTCATCAACATGCAATCGCGCTTCAAGAAGTCCGATGAAGCGGAAGGCCACATGTCCACCACCATCCAGGAAAACCTGGCCGGAGTACGGGTCGTCAAAGCCTTCAACCGTGAAGTGTATGAGCTGGAGAAGTTTGAAACCAAGAATCGAACCTTTAAAGATCTGACCTATCGGCTCATTGAACTCTTGGGCTTCTATTGGGGAGCCTCCGACTTCATTTGCTTATCGCAGATCTTAGTAACCGTGATCTTGGGGATCCAATACGCCCAAGCCGGAGCTCTCACAACCGGACAGTTCTTCGTGTTCATCTCGTACGTCGGGATGATCTTGTGGCCGGTGCGTAACGTGGGTCGTATCTTGTCCGACATGGGCAAAATGCTGGTCTCGATTGGTCGTCTCCAGGAAATCCTTCAAACCCCGGTCGAACCGATCGACGAAGGGGATACTCCCGCCATTTCGGGCGATATCGTCTTCGATCACGTCCACTTCAAGTACGATGACGGGGATCAGGAAGTCCTCAAGGATGTCTCCTTTACCGTCAAACAAGGCGAAACCGTCGCCTTATTGGGCCCGACCGGTTCCGGTAAGAGCTCGTTGGTCCATTTGTTGACCCGGCTCTACGATTACCAAAAGGGATCCATCACCATCAACGGGACGGAACTGCGCACCATCCAACGTCGTCATTTGCGTAAAAACATCGGGATCGTGCTTCAGGAGCCGTTCTTATTCTCCAAGACGATCTTCGATAACATCAAACTCGCTAATCCGGGTGCCGATGAACGCGACGTCAAACAGGCCGCCAAAGCCGCTTCCGTGCACCGTGTCATCAAGGAATTCGATCAAGGGTACGATACCCTGGTCGGTGAAAAAGGCGTCACGCTGTCCGGCGGGCAGAAACAACGCATAGCGATTGCCCGCACTATTTTAAATAAGTCCCCGATCCTCATCTTTGACGACTCACTGTCCGCGGTCGATACCGAAACGGATGCCGCCATTCGCCGAGCCCTCAAAGAACTCTCCAAAGACCTCACCACCTTCATCATCACGCACCGTGTCGCGACCGCTCAAGAAGCCGATCGCATCGTGGTGTTGCAGGATGGGAAGATCTCGCAGATGGGAACCCATGAGCAACTGTGTGCCCAGGAAGGGCTCTACGCACGCATCGTGGAAATCCAGGGACGCATGATCGAAGGAGAACTCGCATGAGTCACCATTTTGAAGAACAAGACTTCAATACCGACAAGCTGGATACCGGCTTGTGGAAGAAGATCTTTATAGCCTTACTGAAGTATAAAAAGAACCTGATTTTCCTTGTCTTTCTCATGGTCACCATCGCCAGCATCGATGTGGCCTTTCCGATGTTCAACCGCTATGCCTTGGACAATTTCGTCAACACCAACGGATCCACCGAGTCCTTAGGACTCTTCGCCCTCTTGTATTTCGGGATGATCGTGGTGCAGGGCCTAGTGGTCTTCTTCTTCATCCAGCAAGCCGGCAAGATCGAAATGGAGTACGCCTACGACATGCGCAACACCGCCTTCCGCAAGTTGCAGGAGTTGTCGTTTACCTACTTCGATAAGACCCCGCTGGGCTGGATCATGGCCCGCATGACCTCCGATATCGGCCGTTTGGCGGAAATCGTCTCCTGGTCGTTGATCGACATGATCTGGGGACTTACCGTCATGATCGGCATCACCATCGTCATGTTCATTGTCGACTGGCAGATGGCTTTACTGATCCTCATGGTCGTTCCGGTCTTGGGCTTCATCTCGGTGAAGTTTCAACGCAAGATCCTGGATAAATACCGTCAGACCCGCAAGATCAACTCCCAGATCACCGGCGCTTACAGCGAAGGGATCACGGGAGCCAAGACCTCCAAGACCTTGGTCTTGGAGGACCAGCAGATTGCCGAGTTTGATGCCTTGACCGCCAAGATGCGCGCTGAATCCATTCGCGCGCACATCCTTTCCGCCATCTTCATGCCGATCGTCATGGGCTTGGGAACCTTCTCTCTGGCCATGATCCTGTGGCTGGGCGGACAACAGGTCCTGGTAGGCACGATGTCCTTTGGGACGCTGATGTTGTACACGCAGTATGCCGGGTCTTTCTTTGAACCCTTGCGTCAGTTGGCTCGCCTGTTGGCGGAATTCCAAATGGCTCAAGCCAGTGCCGAACGGGTGTTGACCTTAGTCGGAACTCAACCGGATCTGGTGGATTCCGAAGCCGTCATCAAAGCTTATGGCTCCATTCTTGACCCCAAACCTGAAACCTACCATCGCCTGAACGGGGAGGTCCGTTTCGAGCATGTGCATTTCCACTACAAGCCGGAAGAACCGGTCTTGACCGACTTTAACCTGCATGTAAAACCAGGACAAACCATTGCGCTGGTCGGAGAGACCGGTAGTGGGAAGTCCACCATCGTCAACCTCATTTGCCGGTTCTATGAACCGACTCAGGGCACCATCTTGATCGACGGTATTCCCCTCAAGGAACGCTCGGTCGGGTGGCTGCACAGTAACCTTGGGTATGTCCTGCAAGCCCCGCATTTGTTCTCCGGTTCGGTCCGCGAAAACATCCGTTACGGAAAACTGGATGCGACCGATGAAGAGATCGAAACGGCTGCCCGTTTGGTCAATGCCCATGCCTTCATCGAGAACCTTGATAAAGGCTATGATACCGATGTCGGTGAAGGCGGTAACCGCTTATCCACCGGACAGAAACAACTCATTTCGTTTGCGCGGGCGTTGATTGCCGATCCCAGTATCTTCGTCTTGGATGAAGCCACCAGCTCGATCGACACCGAAACCGAACAGATCATCCAGCACGCCATCGAGAACTTGATGAAAGATCGTACGGCGTTTGTGATTGCCCACCGCTTATCGACGATCGTCAATGCCGACCGCATCCTGGTCATCCGCAAAGGTCAGATCGAAGAAGAAGGAACACATGCGCAATTGATGCGTTTGAAGGGCTATTACTATCGACTCTACACCAATCAGTTCAACGAGGACCTGCAGAACCAACTCTTGAATCTGCACCCGGTAACGGCTTCGGAAACCGAATTCGCTTACGAGGATTGATGTGGTATAATCAGTGTCAATGAATCCCCGTTGCCTTCCGCTCACGACCATTCGCGCGCTCCAGAACGATCTGGATGAACGCATCATGGCTATCCATCACGTGACCCGTGACCAGACCCGCGCCAAGCGGGTTTTGGCGTTGGTGGTGGAAATCGGGGAGTTGGCCAATGAAACCCGTTGTTTCAAGTACTGGAGCCTTAAAGGTCCTTCCGAAAAGGAGACCTTGCTGGAAGAACTCAGCGATACCGTGCACTTCATTGTCTCACTGGGTATCGATCTCAAGGACTCGGCGGAAACGATGGATTTCATCGAACGCCCGGAGGATCTCAGCACCCAGTTTTGTGACTGGGTGGAGGCGGTGTTGGCTTTGCGTGAGCACTACGACCTGACCCATTACCGACACGCCCTCAGTTACATCGGTTCGGTGGCTTTGGCTCTGGGCTTTAGTGCCAATGACGTCCACGATTTCTACGTCCGTAAAAACGAAATCAATCACACGCGGCAAAGCAACCGCTACTAAGGAGAACACATGAGTGATAAAGTGAAACCGATGTCGATCGAAGCCCCCTACGGGACGATCGATCTGAAAATGCTGGAAGACTTTACGTCTGCCGATGGCATTTCAGGCTGTGAAAAAGAAGCCAGCCGGGTCATGAAGTCGTATTTGGAAGGGGTCGCCGATGAACTGCGTTACGATACCCTGGGTTCACTGATTGCCTTGAAGAAAGGAACCGGAAATGGACCCAAAGTGATGTTGTCGGGCCACATCGATGAGATCGGGTTTGTGGTTCGTTCGATCGATGATAAGGGTTTTATCCGTTTGGCACCGGTCGGGGGCTGGTGGGGGCATGTGTTGCCGGCTCATCCGGTCACCATTACGACCCGCAGCGGCAAGAAATATGTAGGTGTGATCGGATCCAAGCCGCCGCACGGCATGGCTCCGGAAGTCCGATCCAAAGTCCAGGAAGTCAAGGATCTCTTTGTCGATCTGGGTGTCAATTCCAAAGATGAAGTCGAACTCTTGGGCATCAAACCAGGCGACATGGTCTCTCCGAAGTCCGAGTTCACCGTGTTGGCCAACCCCAATTACCTGATGGCCAAGGCTTGGGATGACCGGGTTGGGGCCTTGATTGCGACCGATGTGCTCAAGAATCTCAAAGGCGTATCGCACACGGCGGATGTTTACGCTGTCGGTAGTGTCCAGGAAGAAGTCGGTTTGCGTGGAGCGAAGACCTCAACCTATGCGGTCAAACCGGACTTGGGCATTGCGCTCGATGTCACCATCGCCAACGATATCCCCGGGGCAGAGCCCGGATCCAAGATGGGCGTGGGGATCACCTTGGCCATCCAGGATGGCTCGCACTTGGGCCATCGCGGATTATTGGCCTATTTGGATGACTTGGCCAAAGAACTCAATCTGACGGTTCAATACGATACCTTGTTGGCCGGTGGAACCGATTCCGGGGAAATGCATAAAGCCTTCGACGGGGTCATCAACTGCACCGTCTCCATTCCTTCGCGCTACATCCATTCGCACCGGGCACTCATCCACCGCAAAGACTACGCCGATACAGTCACCCTATTGACCGCGTTTGTGAAGCGTGTCGATTGGGCCCTCATCGAAACGCTGCGCGGATCCAACCGATAAGTCCGTAAGCCTTTCCTCAAAGGGAAAGGCTTTTCTTTGGTATAATGGCACTATGAAAAAAATGGAAGTACTTACCATCCTGGCTGTGTTAGGTCTGGATGCCTTAACCAAAACCTTAACCAGCACGTTGATCCCTTTTGGCGACGCGGTCACTGTGATTCCCAACTTCTTCTGGCTGACCTATGTCACCAACACCGGAGCGGCGTGGAGTTTATTATCGGATGCCCCGTGGTTCTTTACAGTACTGGGCAGTGTCGCCTCAATCGTGATTTTAGCCCTGTTGATCAAAGCGAAACCGAATCAGACGTGGTATCGGTATGCCTTGGTGTTTCTGTTTGCCGGGGCTTTTGGGAACGTCATTGATCGACTGCTGTACGGTCACGTCCGTGACTTTCTGGCTTTCAACCTCTTCGGGTATCCGTTCCCCGTGTTCAACGTGGCGGATATCTCCTTGAACGTCGGGGTGGCCTGCATGCTGCTGGATGCCGTATTGGATGAACTGAGAAAGAAGAAACATGCCTGAACAAGAACTGATTGTCCCTGAGATCTACCATAAACAACGCTTGGATAAAGTCCTGGTGGCTTTAGTCGAGGAGTTCTCGCGTTCCCGTCTCCAACAACTCATCGAAGAAGGGTACGTACTCCTCAATGATGAAGAAACCAAAGCCAATGCCAAAGTCTTGACCGGGGATGTGATTACCCTTGATGTTCCGGAGAACGAAGCCATGGCGCTCTTACCGGAGGCCATGGATCTGGATATTCTTTACGAAGACCATGACCTCATCGTGCTCAATAAACCTAAAGGGCTAGTGGTTCATCCGGGAGCAGGTAACTGGGAACACACGCTGGTCAACGGACTTTTGGCGCATTGCACGGATCTCTCGGGGATCAACGGGATTGCCCGTCCCGGAATCGTCCACCGCATCGATAAAGATACTTCGGGTTGTTTAGTCGTGGCGAAAAACGATATTGCCCATCAGCGTTTGTCCGATCAGCTTCAGGATCACAGCCTCAAACGGACCTATGTGGCTTTAGTGCATGGCGTCATGCCGCACAACACCGGCCGCATCGAAGCACCCATCGGTCGCGACAAGACCGATCGACAGAAGATGGCCGTGACTTCTGCCAATGCAAAGGCTGCCGTGACTCACTTTACCGTGTTGGAACGTTTTGACAAGTACACGCTTGTGGAATGTCGCCTGGAAACGGGGCGTACCCATCAGATCCGCGTTCATTTCCAATACATCGGCTTTCCGGTGGTTGGCGATCCCAAATACGCACCCAAAACCACCCCGGATACGCAAGGCCAATGCCTGCACGCCAAAGCCGTCGAATTCATCCATCCGACGAGTGGTCAGAAAATGCGTTATGAAGCGCCATTGCCTGAACCCTTTCAAAAGGCCTTGGATACCGTCCGTCAAGGAAACACCTTATGAGTCAACACAAAGAGACCTTATTGACCAAAACCGCTTTGGCACTCATCGAACAAGGCGGTTATCTCATCATTGATGTGCGGGTCTTGGGTAAAGAACTTTGGCTTAATCATCCGCAGCGCTTGCATGAACTTATCCGCTTGTCCATCTCGCATGGCTTTAACCTGCCCAATCAGGATGAACGCACAAAAGCCATCCAAGACGCTATCGAAAAAGCCTTTGATCAACCGATGACCCTCTTCGATGTGAAGTTCGATGAGGAAGAATCGTCTTATATCGAGAGTGACCGAAAGATCGAAGTCGTGTTGAGTCCCTTTTCGAGCGGTAACCGTTTCTTGGAGAAATTTCCGTACCTGCAGGAAGTGCTGACCAGTGCAGAAGTGACACCACAAGAGCAGGAACAACTTCAGAATCGACTGGATGGACATCGCCCCAAACGGGATCGACAGGCGGTTAAAAAAACACCGGTCGCCACGTTAGCCATCATTATCCTCAGTCTGATTATCCATACGGCGGTCGGGATTTTGAGCGAATTCGGGATCCAACCCGAAAGTGCCGCCATCATCTTGGGGGCTTACTACAAGACCTTTATCGTCGCCAATTATGAATATTGGCGCTTCTTAACCTCAGGATTTATCCACATCAGTCTGGTTCATCTGATGGTTAACTTGTATGCGCTCTACAATCTGGGCATCTTCTTCGAGAACCAGTTTGGGTGGAAACGCATGGTTATTACGCTATTGACCGGTATCGTGAGCGGTTCGGCGTTCATGTATGTGACCAACGGCAACATCCTGGCGGTGGGACCCAGTGGGGGACTCTTCGCCATCTTGGGATCGATCATCGTCTTTCAGTTTGAAGTGGGACTCATCAAACAGCGGGCGGTACAGATGCAGCTCTTGCAGTTGGTCATCATCAACGGGCTCATCAGTCTGATGCCCGGGATCGCCGTCATGGCGCATGTCGGGGGATTAGTGGCGGGGATCCTCTTGGCGATCTACTTCAGTCGCCGACCGACCTGGAAAGATTTGCGCTTGCACGTCACGATCGCCTCGGCGATCTTGGTCGTGGCCGTTGGGGTTTTAATGGCGTTGGATACGAAACGGGAACCGTTCTATCCCGATACAGATGTGGAAATCATCGAGTTCTTGGATCGGGCCGGATTTGATTGGTACACTCAGGGGTTGGAAGCCAACCTCATCGACTATTACACGAGGGAACTCCAATGAAACGTCAACATGTGATTACCTGGGATCAGTACTTTATGGGGATGGCCCACCTGTCAGCTTTACGCTCTAAGGATCCATCCACTCAGGTCGGGGCCGTGATCGTGTCACCGGCCAACAAAGTCGTTTCCATTGGCTACAATGGATTACCCAAAGGGTGCAGCGATGACGAGTACCCGTGGGATCGCGAAGGCAGCGCTTTGGAGTCGAAGTACGTGTACGTTGTGCACGCCGAACTCAACGCCATCCTGAATGCGCCGATGAGTGTCCAGGGATGCCGGATCTATGTGTCGCTGTTTCCCTGCAATGAATGCGCCAAGGCCATCATTCAATCGGGGATCGCTGAAATTGTTTATGAAGACGACAAATACGCCGACACGGACATCGTGAAGGCGAGCAAACGGATGTTGAACAGTGCCGGAGTCGTGTTGCGCCAACTACCGCATCGAGTTTCCGTCAGTGTGAACGTCGAGTAATCGTTGAATCGTCTTAAAGTGGACTTTGGCCACTTTTTTTAAGGTTTTGAGGCCATTCTTTGCTAAAAAGTTTTCCGCAAAAGCTTCCACCGTCGCTGAGGCGCCTTTAGGGAAGGTGGTTTGATAGTGTTTGCCCATGGCATCCAACTCCATCAAAAACGCATAGCGGGCGATGACGGATGCGCAGGCTACGGCGAAGTATTTCGATTCGGCTTTGGTTTCGAAATGCAGGTTCCGATAGACTTCCGCTTCCTGATCCAAGTAACGGTAGTAGAGGGCTTCCGGGGTGAACTGATCGACCACGTTGAGGGAACCTAAGGTTACCTTCTTGACCAAGTGTAAATACGCCTGATTATGCAGTTTGGCTTTGATGGCGTTGAGGTTGTTTTGGGTTTGGACCTGATTGTATTTTTCGTTGGTCAAAATCAATAAACTGTATGGGATCTGTTGCATCAACACCGGAGCGATTTCCCGAACCACGTCATCGCTCATGGCTTTGGAGTCTTGGATGGGGTACGTTTTCAGTTTGGCATAGGCGGCTTCATCGACATACGTAGCCACCACGACCACAGGTCCAAAGACATCCCCGGTGCCCACTTCATCCGATCCGCCATGAGCCCTAAACGGCTTTGAGAAGGCTTCGGCATAATAGGCCGCCCCATCCCCGCTGAACACGACTTTCTTGGAAGTGTACACCGTGATAGTCGTATCGGAGAGTTTGTATTGAGCCGCAACATAGGGGATCGTTTTATCGACCTTTTGATTGGCGTAAGTGGTCTGAAGGTGTCGGATCTGTTTATCCGTTAAGGTCAAGGTAATCGTCATATTCCCAGTGTATCATGGAAACTTGACTCTTTTTTAGGTATACTGTGAACAAGGTGATCCTATGACTCTTGATGCGTCCCTCTTTCCACTGGTTAACCTGATTTTGATTGCCTTGGTCGTTCTCATGGTGATCTGGGGCTACTTTAAAGGCTTCTTGCTTCAGTTGCTGAGTTTTACCGTGTGGGTGACGATCTTTCTGATGTCGTGGCTCTTGGCCCCGGTGTTGGCCCAAGTCCTGCCCATTCTGACTCCGGATGCTGCCGTAGCCCAGTTGCCGATCATCGGACCGCTGATCACCACCGCCGTGAATGCGGTGATCTGGTTTGTGATCATCGTCGTGGTGATGTTGCTGCTCAGTTTACTGTTAAAACCCGTACTCATAGCGGTCGGGAAGATCCCGATCTTAAAAGAACTCAATCATGCCTTAGGCATGCTGTTTGCGCTCTTAAAGACGGCGTTGCTGTTGGCGGCGTTGACCTTGCTGTTGGAATCGTCGCTTTTCACCAACGGTTCCGACTTGGTTCAATCTGGGATCTTGCGAGTCGTTTCTCCGGTGACGGCTTCCATCAGTGCCCAAATCTCGACCCGGGTCGATCCAGATGGCGTCTTGGCGAAGATGCTGGATGGGCAACCCTACAGTACGGAAGACACGGTTCAGCTTGATACGTGGCTCAGTGAACGCGGACTCGAAACGGAACTGGTTTCTCCGGTCTCGAAACTGATCCGGCGTTCAGCGTTAAGCAGTGAAGATCTAGTCATCTTAAAAACTTGGCTGGAAGCCAACGGCTTCAGCAACGAGGCAATCGAGGACCTCTTATCGATGTTTAAACCCTATGAATGATTCCCTTGAATTTCATCTGATTTTGGAGTCGATTGCGAAACAGGCTCGCTTTTCACTCTCCAAGACCAAGATCATAGAAACCACACCGCTTCAAAAACGCTTGGAGATCCAACGCGAAAATGACCGTACGCAGGCCGCCATGACCTGCGATCGTCTGTTGGGGCAAGTCCCCATGCAGGGGATGAGCGACATTCGCTTGATCCTGCAGGAAGCCTCCAAAGACTTAACCTTGTCCATTCCGGATCTTTTGGATGTGGCCCGTTTTGTGCGGGGTGTTGTGTTGGTCAAGGCCTACTTCACCAACGTGTCCGACTTAGGCGCTTTGGCCGATCTGGTCGAAAGTCTGAATCCGCATCCCACCCTTTCCGAAAGCATCGAAAAGTGTTTTAATGCGGCCAACGAAGTCTTGGATACAGCTTCTCCCAAACTCAAAGACATCCGGCGTCATCTGCGTTTGACGCAAACCAAGCTCAACGACACCGCAGCTTCGTTTATTCAACGTAATGCGTCTTTCCTCAGCGAATCCATCACCCTGATTCGTAACGATCGGGTGGTAGTATTGGCGAAAAACGCTGATAAGAACCGTTTTAATGGGCTGATCCACGGGGAATCGGCTTCCGGTCAGAGTGCGTATGTGGAACCGCCGGTCTTGGTGGAACTGAATAATGCGTTAGCTTCGTTGAAGATGGATGAAGAGGAAGAAATCAAACGCATCTGTTTTGAGCTCAGTCAACGCATCAAGCCCCTGTCTGTGGAATTGGAAGCGGACCTCTTGACGTGCGCAGAATTGGATGCGGTGTTTGCGAAAGCCCGTTACGGGAATAACGCCAATGCGACCGTGGCGAAACTGGGTAAACACTTGGAACTCTTGGGTGCCCGTCATCCCTTGATCGATCCCAAAACCGTCATCGCCAACTCCTACCGCTTAGACCCCTTTAAACGCGTCCTGTTGATCACGGGACCCAACACGGGTGGTAAGACGGTTTCCCTGAAAATCATCGGCTTGAGTTGTCTGTTGGCCTACAGCGGGATTCCTGTGTGGGCCGACTCCGCAACCGTGCCGCTCTTTACGAAACTCTACGTGGACATCGGGGACGATCAGTCGATCATGCAGTCCTTGTCGACCTTCTCCGCGCATTTGACCAAGCTCAACACGATCACTCAGGCTGCCGATGAGGCTTCCCTGGTGCTCTTGGATGAGTTGGGCGGGGGAACCGATCCCATCGAAGGGGAATGCTTAGCCATGGCCGTACTCGATGATCTGCGTCAAGCCAAGGCTTGGGTCGTTGCGACCACCCACTATGCCCGATTGAAAGAGTATGGCTTGGAACACGATGACATTACTGTGGCCTCCATGGCCTTTGACTTGGAATCCATCACACCGACATACCGCTTCATTGAAGGCTTGCCGGGTTCATCCTATGCGCTAGAAATCGCCAAGCGCTACGGATTGAAGGAATCAGTGATTTCTCAAGCGTTGGCGTATCGGGAAGCCGCCAAAACCGAACAAGCCCGCTTAACTGAACGTTTACAGGAAGCCATCGCCCAAAACAGAGCTCTTCAGGACCAACTGTTGTCTCAACAAGCCGAAGTCAAGGTCAAGTTGGCTAAACTCGAAGTCGAAGAAGCCAACCTCGAGAAGACCCGCAAAGCCCGTTTGGCAGCCATCGATGATGAAGCCAAGGAATACTTGAACACGGTGTTGGAGGAAGCAGAAACGATCCTGACGGACATGCGTCAATCCAAGGATGCCCCGATCCATCAAAACATCGCCCGCAAATCCGAACTCAACAAACTCATCACCGAGAAGGAAGAAGAGACCAAACTCGAGAAGGCCGAGCTGGGTCAATGGGTCAAGATCTCGATGACCAATCAGATCGGCCAGATCATCGCCATCAAACGCAACGTCGCCTCCGTGATCGTCAATGGGGTCAAAATGGACGTACCGCTGACCAAGCTGGGTCCTGCCAAAGCCCCGGAAAAGGCGAAATCCATCACGGTCACCACCGAGAAACTCGCGTATGTGCCGCTGGAACTCAATGTTATCGGCTTGACGGTCGATGAAGCCTTGGCGGATGTCGATAAGCACTTGGATGACTGCATCCGGGCTAATCTGCCTTTTACTCGCCTGATCCACGGCCATGGGACCGGTGCCTTGCGTTCCGCCATCCACAACTACCTCAAATCCAACAAGTACGTGGAAAGCTATCGCGTCGGAGGTCAAGGTGAAGGTGGTGTCGGTGCAACCATCGTGAACTTTAAGGGAGGTTCAAAGTGAACCTGAAGGAAAAGCTGGCGACCTTACCGATGGAACCGGGGTGTTACCTGATGAAGGACGAACGGGGCACCATCATCTATGTCGGCAAAGCCAAAAAACTCAAGAACCGGGTCAACCAGTACTTCATCGGAGCCCACGATTATAAGACCACCAAACTGGTCTCCCGCATCGTCGATTTCGACATCATCGTTACCCGAACCGAAAAAGAAGCCTTGGTTCTGGAAATCAACCTGATCAAAGAGCATCGTCCGCGGTTCAACATCCTCTTCATGGATGACAAATCGTACCCGTACCTCAAGATCACCAAAGAACCCTATCCGCGATTAAAAGTCGTGCGGGATCTTAAGAAAGACAAGAAGGCGCTATATTTCGGGCCTTATCCCGATGCGACGGCAGCCTATGAGCTGCGTCGCCTTTTAAATGCGATCTACCCCTTGCGACAATGCGAGGTGATGCCCAAGAAGGTCTGTCTGTATTATCATCTGGGGCAATGTTTGGGGCCTTGTGAACACCCGGTGGATCCCAAGGTCTATGAAACCATGGTCGACGAGATCACCACGGCCCTCAAGGGCAACAATAAAGGCCTGCGCAACAAACTCAAGACCGACATGGAAGAAGCCACCGAGCGTCTGGATTTCGAACGGGCGGCTCAAATGCGTGATTACTTAAAGTTCCTCGACTATATTTCCGATCCCGAAAACGTGACGCAAACGTACGAAAAGGATACGGATGCGTTTGCCTATCACGAAGATAAAGGCTACATCGCCATCCAAGGGCTCTTGATGCGCAGCGGAAAGCTTCTGGATCGGCGTTTTGTACTTCAAGAGCTGCATGATGACGCCCAGGAAGCCTTCATCGAGTTCATTCTCCAATACTACGCCGATCATCCCAAGCCATCGTTGTTGCTGCTGCCGACCGGTCTTGATCTGAGTTGGCTGGAAACCATGGATGACCTTAAGATCCATCAACCCCAGAAGGGGAAGATGAAACAGATTTTGGATCTGGTCAAAGCCAACGCCAAACAGAACCTTGATCAAAACCTCGACATGATGGCCCGTAAACACGGTGATCACGAGGAAGCCTTGGACCAATTGGCGAAACTGTTGAACTTACCGGAGGTCGAACGCATCGAAGTCTACGATAACTCCCACACCGGCGGAACCTATGCCTCCGGTGCGTGCGTGGTCTATGAACACGGTTTACCTTCAAAGAAAGATTATCGCCTCTATGATGTCCATCAAGGTGGAGACGACCTCAAAAACATGGAGGAAGTCATTTATCGCCGCTATTACCGTATGCTCAAAGAGAAGGGGAAGAAGCCTTCGCTGATCCTGGTGGATGGCGGTTTGACCCAATTGCATGCGGTGCAGAATACGCTTGCGTCGATGCGCTTGGATATTCCGGTCGCCGGTTTACGCAAGAACGACAAGCACACCACCGCGGAACTGCTCAACCAACAAGGGGATCCGGTCGATCTGCGTCAACATAAAGCCTTGTTTTTCCTTTTGACGGGCATGCAGGATGAAGTGCATCGCTTCGTCATCAGTCATCACAAACGCCGTCGGGCGAAAGCGCAAGTGCACAGTGTTTTGGATGATGTGCCGGGACTGGGTCCTTCCCGCAAGAAGATTCTCCTGCAGCGCTACACTACGGTGAACGCTATTAAGGAAGCCTCGCTGGACGACCTTAAAACCTTGATCCCCCCAGCCGTCGCAACGGCCCTTTATCACGCGCTCCATCCGCAGGATGTGGTATAATTTCCCACGTATGAATGCAATCGGGATTCTGGACTCCGGCTTAGGCGGCTACACCATTTTCAATGCTCTCCATCGCGCGTATCCTGACGCGTCGTTTGTCTTTCTGGCCGATCAAGCCAACGCACCGTATGGGGATAAATCCCGTGATGAAATCCGATCGATCGCGATCAATGCGATCGCCTGGTTTGAAACGCAAGGGATCACTGAAGTGGTAGTGGCCTGTAACACGATCAGTGCGCAGGTCCTTCCTGAAATCAAGCCTTTATTTCCGACCATGACCTTGACCGGAATCATCGAACTGACGGCGCATCAAGAAGCCGTGCTGAGCGCGAAAAGCGTGGCTGTTATCGCCACTACAGGAACCACCCGTACCCAAGCATATCCGATCACCATAACCGCAATAAATCCGCAGTCAAGCGTGGAAGGTGTAGCCTTGCCTCAACTGGTTCCGCTGATCGAAGGATTGGCTGACCGTCAGGCGATTGAGGCGTATCTCGAACCGCTCATCAATCCGCTTAAGGCAGACGTGATGGTTCTGGCGTGCACGCATTATCCATTGGTTCACGAAACGCTGCAACGCTATTTCAATGGAACTTTGGTCGATTCCATCGACCCGATCGTATCGCTGTTTGCTGACCGAGTTCTTCCCCAAGGGGAATGTAGGGTTTATACCACAAAGAATCCCGACTACCTCAAACATCAAATCGAGGTCTTGTTTCAGTCGTCCGTGGAGGTCGCTCTGACGAGCGTTCCGCATGCAAATTGTTTTAGTCAGTGATACCCATGGCCGCAATGAGGTGTTTGCCCAATTGCGTGAACGTCATCCGTTAGCCAACGCGTATCTGCATGCCGGAGATTCGGAAACCGATCCGATCAATCTGGATGGATTTGCTTCGGTCCAAGGCAATAACGATTACTACAGCTCCCATCCCGACCAATTGGTCTTGGATTTGGGTGGAGTACGGGTCTTGATGGTGCATAGCCATCAATATCACAATGCGAATCGGATTCCCGGTTTGGTGGCTCGGGCCAAGAAGGCGGGAGCCAAACTGGTGTTCTATGGTCATACCCACATTTACAGCGTGACAACCGTCGATGGGATCACCTTGGTCAACCCGGGTTCCTTGTGGCGAAATCGTGATTTTACTCCTGAATCCTATGCCTTGATTACCGTTTTTGATGAACAGATTGAGATCGAGCGGATCAATTATCCGCGCACACCATCTGTGAAGTAGTTAAATGTGAAAACAAGGGCCGAACTTAACAAATTCGGCTCATTTTATATACACAAAAGTATAATTGCGTATATATGAGATACAACATAGTATATAATGGTTCTATATAGGAGGAAGTTATGCGTAAAATCATTACAAGTCTTTTGGCAGTCGTCTTAAGTCTGGCTTTGTGGCCGAGTTTGAACGTCAGCGCAGCCACGGAAGATTATCCGGCCAAGTTTTTACCTATCGTTGAAGTGAAAGTCAATGTGGGAAATTCCGAGTTCGAGGATGATGCCTTCTTGCAATCGCTGATTGATGCGTTGGAAGCCCGTGGAGTGTTGGTTTCCAAGATCGATGTCGGCTATGCCGGAACGATCGACACCGACTTCTCAGTGACCGATCCGACCAACTGGAATCTCTATGATCACTTTGGTTGGTGGGAAGAAGTGGGTGGCTTGACGAATATCTGGGGCATTTTCGAGGCCTATGTGGAGTCACACGTGACCGGTTATGATTCGTCGACGATGTATTTGAATGACAGTTTTCTCGATGAAGCAACCTCGATGCTGCAACTGGAATACTACGATGGAACCGATTACGCTGTCATCGATTTTAAGGATCTTTCGGGTTTGGTGACACGTATTGAAACCAACCCGCTTGATTTTGAAATCGACGGATGGGTCAATAACCTGCTCGATGAAGCGGAAGCTGTGATCGTGGCCACACCGGAAGGTACTGCCTTAGGCATCGATGTCATCGAGGATATGTGGTATGATCCGACGGATTCGACAGCCTATGTCGGATGGTATGATGCCACGAATTATGATTGGTATGAAACCCCGTTCCAAGCGTACGAAGATTACTTGACGCAAACGGGTTTCATGGCGAGTCTACAGATGTCCGATGCTAGCTTTTACGATGATTACGGCTGCTTTGAATTGTACGATGCGGCCAATTATGATTATTTTTATGTTTATTTCTCACCGGTTGAATACGGTGGTCAAGAGCCGTCGCATTACCCCAGTCCCGATGAAAATCCGGATGGGGATAATCCAGTCGACTGGACCAACGATCCTCACATTGTCATTCATGATGACGGTCAGGTCGTATTTTATGGCTATGGTTCCCCAGCGTTTAAGGATTTCATGTTGTCGGTGAACGATGCTGTTTCCGACAAGCACTTTAGTTTTGATCTGGATGAATCGAAAGTGGATTATCACTCGATGGAAGGCGGAGGATTCCTCTTCAGCATTGCTCTCAATGATCAAGATACCGTATCCGAAGACGATGACACGATGAGCGGTTACAGTGTGCTCTTTACTGAATCAGGTACAAATCTGTATCGCTTAACCGAGGTGAATGTCAAAGCCTTCCATGATACGGAAGGCGATGAAATGGAATATGTTTCCGGTGTTGAGCTGATTCAATCCGGTGACAAAGACACCTCCAGCGACCAACACGCCATCAAGATCGATGTCGTAAATAACGTGTTGACTGTTATGGATAATGATGTCTTGGCGTTTGACGGGATAACACTGGATGTGGTTGGGAATCGGTTTGGACCGCTGGTGTCGTATGGTTCACACGGTTGTTCACAGTTGTCATGGTTCGTTTACGACAACTTGAAGATGGGAACGTCAGTCAAAGTCGTCTCCAAGGCTCAAGACAATGTCGGAACGATTCAATGGGCAGATGGCGCTTTCCACGTGTACATCAACCTGGAAGATACGAATGATGCGACATTGATCGTCGACGACTTCGCCGAAGCCCTCAAAGCGGATGAAGCGACGTACATCGGAATCGGATTAAGTGCCTCGCAAGTGATGCATGAAGCAATCATCACGGCCAATAATGATTTAGGAGCGTACTTCGGGTATGCAAGTTACCCGCAAAACATGAGCGAAATCGTTGCGGCGATTGCCGACTACCTGTGGCCGCTCTTGGAAGAACCGACGATTGAAAACATTCACAATGCCGTTTTGGATGCGACTGTTGTGAGTGATCTGCCGACCAAGCCGACGGTGACGATTCCAGGCGGTGTTCTGGATGTCTTTGATGAACTGGTAGCCGATCACTCGGTTGAGCTGTTGATCACGATCAATCTGCTCGATTCGGCGAATGTCCCTACGGATGATAAAGCTTTATTGGATGCGTATTACCAAGGCTTAGCGGATAAGAACGCGATTGGATTCACTTACCTGTCGATTTCGGGTGAGAAATGGTTGGATGATGCTTTTGATTCTGCGGTGACGTCGACACTGAAACCGATCACCTTTGTGATTACGATCCCGGTATCCTTGCGCTCAATGACTTCATTTAAAATCGTTCGGGTGCACAACGGAGTCGTCAGTGTGATTGAACCGACCTACGACGCGCAGAAGTTTACTTTGACGTTTACAGCTGACAAGTTCTCCACGTATGCGATCCAATACTCGGATCCCGATGCCTTACCGAATACGGGGGATGCCGGGAATCTGGGCTGGTTGTTTGTCATCAGTGGGTTGATCCTGCTGGGGCTGACGAAACGTCCTCAGGCTGAATAACGTGTGCGACCATCCTCGGGTGGTCGCTTTTTTATTGTCACTCCAAGCCATTGTCGAATGAGATGAACATTTGGTATAATGTCTTGGCCTTGTCCTCATAGCTCAGTTGGATAG
Organism: uncultured bacterium; assembly: GCA_903847945.1. Taxonomy (GTDB): domain Bacteria; phylum Bacillota_I; class Bacilli_A; order Erysipelotrichales; family Erysipelotrichaceae; genus UBA2212. Next base: position 178,761 of record CAINEY010000011.1, read on the forward strand.
AGCATGCGCCTTCTAAGCGCACGGTCGAGGGTTCGAGCCCCCCTGAGGACGCCATCTGAGATCAACCCTTCAAATGAAGGGTTTTTTAATGGTCGATCGCTAAGTGCAACATTTTATTTGAAAACATAAAAAAGCGCGGTGTTTGCCGCGCTTAACTCATAGGTCTGCGAGTTGCCATTGCTTCTTGTCATCCAATTTTTAACCATGTTGAGTTGGCTTTCCATGAACCAATGCGAGTAAACGTTGTTAACCATTTCAACCGTAGGCTCGAGTCGTTTCGCGATCTCAAATGGGTTGAACTCCATATTGACCAAGAGCGATACGTGCGAGTGGAGGAAGTCGTGGATCCGGATGATCTTGACTCCAGCTCGTTGACATGCATCAACTTGTTTGCGCTTGATTGACGACGGCGCTAGGAAGATGTCGTAAGCGAATAAGTTGATTTGGCTATCTTGAGCAGGGGAGTAAGTTGCCACACGTTGTAGGGCTTCTATTCGGCTCTTGACGGATTCTTTGAGATCAAGTCATGCTTATCGTCAATGTCGGCGTGGTGATCATCCAAGAATGACCTTACGCTGGGGATGATGGCCTTAGGACTTGCGAATGGGCTGACGGATGCAGTGATCGTGTTCCCACAGTCGTTTGTCTTGTTCTGTTTGGCCCTGAAACTGGTTGAAGGTGCTATAGGTCAATCGGTCTTTCGTTCACCAAAGAACCCCTAAAAAGAGCAGACCAAGGTCTTATTGTGTGTTGTTGGTCAAACGACTACAATGGTTTTATGAGCACTATTTTGCGAATTGATCATTTATCGAAATCCTATGGTACGGTGAGAGCGGTCCAAGAGGTTTCCCTGGAGGTTAATGAAGGGGAACTGTTTGCGTTTTTAGGACCGAACGGAGCGGGGAAATCCACCACGATCAATGTGGTGTGTACCTTGTTGGCCAAAGACAGCGGGGAAGTCACGATCAACGGATTGACCTTAGGGAAGGATGATGAGGCGATCCGAAAAGTCATCGGAGTCGTTTTTCAGAAGTCTTTTCTGGATAATCTGTTGACGGTCGAAGAGAATCTGGCTGTTCGAGCCGCTTTTTATCGATTGAGCCAAGCAGAAACCCATGCGCGCATTACCGAGCTTTCGGAGCAACTCTCGCTACAGGAGTTCCTCAAGCGGCCCTATGGGAAGCTCTCGGGAGGACAACGTCGACGGGCGGATATCGCACGAGCGTTGATCAATCGGCCGCGCTTACTCTTTTTGGATGAACCGACGACTGGATTGGATCCGCAAACCCGCCACAACATCTGGACCTACATCCAACGCTTAAGAACCGAACACAAGATGACGATCTTCTTAACTACCCACTACATGGAAGAAGCCAACCGCTGTGACCGGGTGTGTGTCATCGATCACGGATTCATCCTGGAGATGGATACCCCCTCCAATTTGAAAGTCAAATATGCCCCGACCTTGCTTAGGGTTAAAGCAAGCGCTGATTTTGAATCGATCTTAAAGGATTCTGGTTATTCGTATACGGCTGTCAATGACGGTTATGATGTGGTTATTCCGGATTCGAAGGCAGCTTTACGATTACTGAGTCCGCATGAAGCGTCGATCGAACGTTTCGAGGTCCTGGAAGGAACGATGGATACGGTGTTCCTAGCCTTGACCGGGAAGGTCATTCGGGAGGATGCCCAATGAAAAGCGTTATCGCGTTGACTCAACGGAATCTGAGGTTGTTTATCCGCAATAAGCCCTTGGTTTTCTTCAGTCTGTTGTCGGTGATGATCGTGGTTGGGCTCTATGTCTTGTTTTTGGGGGACATCAACGTTCAAAACATCCGCAGTGAGATCGGACGGGACATCCCGCAGATCGATGCCTTGGTGTTTGCGTGGATGTTGCCGGGAGCCATTGCCATCTCGACGATGACCTTGGCCTTAGGCAACATGGAACGCTTGGTTGATGATGCCCAAAGTGAAACCCTGTCGGATTTCATGGTGTCGCCGGTGACTCGCGTGCAACTGACCCTATCCTATGTTTTGGCGACGATCATCATTGCGTTTTTGATTTCGGGGTTGATGTTTGGGGTGAGTCTGGTGGTGGTGTGGTCCAAAGGGGGCGGTTGGATGGAACCTATCGCGATGCTTCAAGTGTTGGGCATCATCCTGTTGATGATCATCTCCAGTAGCCTGCTCAGTTTACTGATTGCCTCGTTTATCTCCAGTGCCAATACCTATGGCGTTGTGAACTCGATCACGGGAACCTTCATCGGGTTTGTGACCGGGTGTTACATGCCCATGGGGATCATGCCGGTGTTTGTCCAAAACCTCTTCAATGCCTTGCCGGTCTCGATGGGAGCTTCGCTTTTGCGACAGATCTATTTGGCGCCGATCATGGATGAGGTGTTTGCGGGAGCTCCCGCCACGTTTGTATCCGATTACCGCATCTTTCAAGGTATCGATCTGGTGATGTTTGACCACATATTGACCCCAACGGTCATGATGATGGCGATGGTTGCTGGAGTCTTCATCTTATTTATCTTGAGTGTCCTTCGCTTTAAAACCCTACATAAAGTCGAATAAGAAAAACGATTCCGATGATCTCGGAATCGTTTTTTTAGGCTTTGGGTTTGATTAACAGGAGTCCTAGACTGAGCACGCTCAAGCCATAGAACAATAAAGCAACGATAGAGTAGAACGACAAGTACGGGGAAGAGCTTCCAGCGATAGCGATGACGGCGCTAAGAATCATCCCTAGAGTCTGCCAAGCCGTGGCTGTATTGAGCAGGTTGACCGTTAAGCGATACATCGGACGTTTGGAGAGTCCCGGAATCAGTAGCCACACCACTGTGTAACCCAGTGCTGCACCGGCAACAGGAACCCAAGCAAAGCTCATCAAGGCAGAGGTCACGCCGTGGGAGAACAAGTGATACACCACCCCGAACACAAGGGTGAAAAGGCTGAGTCCGATGAAAATCAGGGCGCGTTTGGCGTTGGGTTTCATTCGGTATCTCCCGTGATGTAGAGGATGTCGCTGGTTCCGCGCTGATAAACACCGGTTCCGTCATAAGTGGGCTTGTTGGTGAGGCTGCCGTTGAACCACATCGTGGCGGTTCCGCCACCATCCAAGTTATAGGCGATCTGAGCACCGTGATCCAAGAAGATCTGGGTCAGTTCGGTCAAATTGACCCCGCGAGAGGTCGAGGAGCGTCCGTCCACGACCACAAAGAGGTAATGCAGAGGTCCGATCTGACCAATAGCCGTGCGCGGGTTGTCGCTGGGGGAAACCCATTTCTGATTGGTGGTATCGACGACTACGCCATTGTTGACCAAAACCGGTCCAAAGCTCCAGCCTTGGGTGACGCCTTGTTCCACCAAGGATTCCCCATCGACACTGCCTTCAGTGTGTAAGCGCAGATTGCCGTCTTTGTCCATGATCAGAGCGATGTTATCGGGGGCATTGCGGGGAACATCCCGAAAGAAGGTCCCGTTACGAATGACCAGTCCCACATCCCGATACCCATAGAAATCCCCGTTGATGGCCAAGATGGCTTTTTTATTCGTGGCCATGGTGGAGGGGTATTGTTTCACATTGCGCCCATAGGTATCAAAGGCCAGCGCGGTTCGAAAGAAGAGCGGGGAACTGAGCTGGATGTCGGCCACATAAATGGTCGCATCGTACTTTTCGTAGATTTCGATGTTGATCGATTTGTAGACCGTGGTCTGTGTACCGATCGAGGAATAGGTCGTATCGGACACCTCGATGGATTTGATGATTTCGGTGTCGGTTTCACACTCGCAGGGAATCGGTTCATTGTCGATGATCTTGGTCCCGCGGGCAATGACAAAGGCATCCAACATGACAAAGGCGGATACGGTGGTGATGAGGACGGCCATGACGAGGCCGTAGACGAAGGGTACTTTAAGTGTTTTCATGGGGATGAGCGAAGACGTAACGCTTCTGGATTTGGTAGGAAATCACAAAGAGGAAGAGATCGACAAGGATCTTGAGGAGAACCACTTTCTGATTGAAGAGGGTATAGACGCCCTTGAGTAAGAAATAGGAAGCCATCATCTGAATAGCGGCCAAGCTGTAGTATTTGATGAGGGCACTCATCCAGGCCGCCTGACTCTTGAACACTAAGGTTTTATTGAGGGTAAAGTTGAGGTTGACGCTGACCAGACGGGCCAAGACGGTGGCCCACAAGATCGGATCCTGGACCTTCAGGGTATAGACCAGGAACGAGAAGAGACCCAAGTCAGCGGCCGTGGAGATCAATGAACTGGCGGAGAAACGCAAGATGCGCTTATAGATGCGGATGGAATCCAAGACCGGATTGAAGTGCGATGCCGCGTTATTGTCCAAATAGACCGTTTCGATGGGCACTTCGATGATGGGAATCCCAAGCTTTCCGCAGGCCAACAGGACATTCATCTCATACTCGTAGCGATCACCTTCGATCTTCGCCAATGCATCGAGGTGTTGGTAGTGGAAGGCTCTTAGTCCCGTTTGGGTGTCGGTGATGCGCTGACCGATGAGGTAACTGGTGATGGCCCGGGTGATGGTGTTGCCGAGACGGCTTTTGAGCGGAACATTGCTGAGATCGAAACGCCGGGCCCCCAGGATCAAGGCTTCAGGGCGTTTCTGCAAAGCTTCCAGCAGCGCAAACATGTCTTCCGGGCGATGTTGACCATCCGCATCGATGGTCACGGCGATCGAATTGTCTGGAGCATTCTTGGCTTCCTGAAGGGCAGTCTTGAGGGCTGCTCCTTTTCCGCGGTTGACCGGATGGACCAGTAAGGTGGTCTTAGGAAACAGTGAGACGGTCTTAAAAACCGAGTCACAGGCGGATGAACTCCCATCATTAACAACAATGATGCGGTTCACGCGCACATCCGCAGCCAAGGTTTGTACGAGATCGATGAGCCGTTGGTTGGGCTCGTAAGCAGGAATTAAGACCAGTGTCGTCATATCACAGACCATTATAAAGGTTCAAGGGGTTTCTGTCATGAAAAGACGAGCACTTTATGCGGTCCGTGGTAGAATAGTATCGATGTCTACTCACCAAAAGAAACGCCATGTGCTTAAGAATGGCCCCCTGTATCTGATTGTGATTGCCTTGGTTTTCGGAACCCTGATTTTAAGTGAAGGGATTGAACGCTCCGTCGTGCCCTCGGATGAACCGGTTCCGTTAGAACCGGAAGGGCAGGCCCGAATCAACGCCCTAATCATCAACGAGATCATGAGCGCCAACGATGGGATCTATATGGATCCCAACGGTAAGACGTCCGATTGGATCGAACTCTATAACGGAACCGATCGGGCCATCAACCTCACCAACTTTGGGCTCAGTGATACGCTGGATGTGACCAAGTGGCTCTTTCCGGCGATCACGATCGAAGCCAAATCGTACTTAGTCGTTCCGCTGGATCCCGGACAGCTGGGCTTGTTTGCGGATTTCAGTTTAAGCCGGGACGGGGATGAAACGGTCGTATTAAGGGATGCGGGAGGGATAGTCATCGACTCGGTAACGACCCAACCTTTGGCTTCCGACACCGTTATGGGACGCAACCTGAGCGGACAGTGGGTCGTCATCGAGCAAGGCACCCCGGGTTATCCCAACACGACGGCGGGCTATGACGCCTATCTGGCTTCGCTGGTCAGCGAACCGGGAGTTTTACGCATCAGTGAAGTGCTGCCGCGCAACCGAGGCAACTTCATCAGCGAGGGTGACTTGCCCGGATTCATCGAAATCACCAACACCGGATCGCAACCCATCGCCCTCAAGCGCTATGCGCTAAGCGATGATGCGCAGATTCCGTACAAATGGCAGTTTCCCGATGTGATGCTGGATGGTGGAGAACAGATCGTCATTCTGACCGGATCCCGTTCCCGCTTCGACATTCCTTACAACACCGGTTTTTCACTCGATTCAGAGAACGGCAGTGTCGTACTCACCAACGCGCTCGGTAAAATCATCGATCGGATCGATTATGATGCCCTCAGTGATGGGATGGGACTTCAAGTCGTCAACGGAGTGATCGAACGCTCGGTCAATCTCTCCCCGGGATATCCTAACACCGCAGCCGGAATCCAAGCGTTCAGGGAATCCACTGCCTTATCCGGAACGCTGATCCTGAGTGAAGTCATGGCCAATAACGTGTCCTTCGGATTACACAACGGCGCGTCGGCTTACCCTTGGGTCGAACTGAAGAACGATTCTGCACAGCCCATCACCTTGAGTGACTATGCGCTCAATGACAGTGCCCGATTCTCGGATGCGGTCAGCTTGCCGAATGTGACACTTCAACCCGGGGAATACATCGTGTTCTTTTTGTCCGGAGAGGCCAACCTGTCGGTCCCCGGATATACGCATCTGGCAGTCAGCTTAGCCCAGGATGAAGGGCTTTATCTGATGCGTCAGGAGACTTTGGTGGATGCGGTCTATCCAGGAATACTGGAAATGGATCAAAGTTATGGCCGTAATGCCAATGGAGCCTGGCTGTATTTAACGGAACCCAGTCTGGGGACCCCCAACGGTTCTGGACGATTCGCGATCAGTGCCGCTCCGGTGTCCCTTCAAAGTGAAGGACGCTACCGGAGTCAGCAACTGACCGTGACCCTTCAAAGCGGTTCCACCATCTATTATACCACCGACGGGACCACCCCGTCGACCTCCAGTCCACGCTACACCGGACCCATTACGTTAAATCAAACCGCCGTGGTTAAGGCGGTTTCTGTGCGCGAAGGGCAGTGGGATTCGCCCGTCGCCCAATACACGTATCTGCTTAATGATCTGCACGACATCAACGTCGTTTCCCTGACCGTGGATCCTCAACGTTTGGCTTACCTCAACGCCAATCCCAACAGTGCCACTCTGGAGATTCCGGCTCACATCACTTACTTTGATTCGGACGGTCCCGGGTTCTCGTTGGATGCCGGATTACAGCTCTTTGGAGGCGTGACTCGATACATCCCCAAACGCAGTTACGTGGTGAAGTTTAAAGGGAAGTACGGCACCTCAAAACTGGCCTATCCGATGTTTGAGAACCGGGACTATGCTGTGTTTGATTCCTTGATCCTGCGTTCCGGTTCACAAGACTACAACACCACCATCATTCGTGACATCCTGGGGCTGGACATGATGGAGTCCTCGGAGACGGTGTTGGTTCAGGCGTATGAGTCGATCGTTCTTTACATCAACGGGAAATACTGGGGTCTCTACGACATCCGCGAGCAAATCGATGAAGACATGGTGGGGGGACAACTCAACATCCCGCGTGAGAACATCAACATTGTTCGGATCGATAACGTGGTGACTTCAGGCAGCATCGACAAGTACCGGCATATCTTAACGATGGCCAAAACCTTGGACTTCAGCGTGGAAGCCAACTACCGGGCGATGGAAGCCGAACTCAACATCGACTCCTACATCGATTACTGGTTGGCCGAGATGATGTGCGCCAACTACGATACCCTCAATACCCGCTATTTCTGGTCGCCGGATTACGACAACGGCAGAATCAACCTCTTCTTTTATGACTTGGATTACGCGTGGTATTGGCCCGATCTCAACTACTACAGCCACATGACCAATCCGGAAGGCATGGCCGTCCGTAAAGTCACTACAGCCTTGGGCATTGCGATGGTGCAAAGCCCGATCTTCCGTGAACGGTTCCTGGAACGTTTGAGTGATTTCTTAACGAACCAGTGGACTGAGGACCTGGTGATGGATCGCCTGGATGCCCATTTGAGCCTTCTGTTGCCGGAAGTCCAGCGGGACTGGGCACGGTGGGGATTCGACTTCTCGACGTATGACAATAACGTGGACTACTTAAAAGATTTCATTCAACGTAGGACTGCTTCAGTCCTCAAAGATACCAAAGCCTATTTCGGTCTCTCGGATAGCGAATACGATGACCTCTTTGGAGATCTCCCATGAACCTTCGCCATGAACTCAAATACGTAACGACACCGGGAAGGGCTCAGGCCTTGCGTTCGTCGCTCAGTGCCTTGATGGATAAGGATCCCAATGGAAATGCCGAGGGAGCCTATCAAATCATCAGCCTCTATTACGATACGATCGATGGGGCTGCCTTCTTCGATAAACTCGATGGGATCGAGTACCGACGAAAGTACCGCATCCGAGCCTACAACGCCAATCGTTCCTTCTTCAAACTGGAATGCAAATACAAGCTCCAGGATTGGACGGCCAAGGAATCCGAGACGATCGATCCTGAGCTGGTTCGAGCACTCATGAATGGATCGGAGGTGCGACCTGTTGAATTAACAGCAGGTCCTCTGACGAAACGGTTCCTGCGTGAAATCACGATGATGAATTTGAAACCTTCAGTCATCATCCAGTATCAACGGACGGCCTTGGTCAGTGAGGATCTGGATGTGCGGGTTACCTTTGATGAACAGATCAGCATGGGTAGTTACACCACGGATGTGTTCTCACCGGATCTGCCCCTGATTCCGGTGGTTGACGAGGAATCCGTCGTCGTGGAAGTGAAGTACAACGAAGTCTTACCGATGGTCATCGCGCTTCTCTTGCGTCCGATGACGATGCAACGCCTGGCCGTCAGTAAATACGCCTTAGGGTACAACAAAAAATAGGAGGTCTTTATGGACATCATTCAACAGATTCAGCAGTTGCTGGTGCAGCAGTTTACCGGAACCATCACGTTAACGAGCATGCTGCTCTCGTTAGTCAGTGCCTTTGTCATTGCGCTGTACATTGTGCTGGTGTATCGCCGTACGTACAACGGTGTCGTCATGTCGAAATCGTTCGCACTGCTTCTGGTGCTGTTGGCGATGGTCACCTCGCTGGCCGTGAGGACCATCAGTTCAAACCTGGCCTTGTCCCTGGGCATGGTCGGGGCCTTGTCGATCGTCCGTTACCGGACAGCCGTCAAAGATCCGCTGGATACCGGCTTTATCTTCTGGGCGATCATGGCGGGGATCATGGCGGGGATCGGGCTTTATCTCATTGCCATCATCAGTTCCTTGTTGTTGGGGGTGCTCTTCATGGTCATCTTCGGCGTCGAGATCAAACGTTCGGTGCAGTACCTCTTGATCGTCCGTTATGAAGCCTCAGCCCATGACTTGGTTATTGCGGCACTGAAGAAGTTACCTAAGCAATCGCTGCGCAACAAACACCTGGTGGGTAACACCGTGGAGTTGACGTTGGATGTGCAATTGGCAGTAGGTCAGGATCATCTGATTGATCCGATCAAAGCGGTCCGGGGTGTGGAGTCGGTCAACCTGGTTTCCTATCAGCAGGATTATGGACTTTAGACAAGCCTGACGGCTTGTTTTTTGAGGAATCATGAATCAGGACACTTATCAGGATGTGATTCAAACCATCCGACACTTGATCGATGACAGACAACTCAACGAAGCGCAGCGTCTTTTGGATCAAGAGCTGCGCATGCCTTACATTCCGCCTGAAGTGGAAGGTATCCTGCGCCAGCTTGATGCATATGTCAAAGCTCAGCAAACCCCGGCCCCTCGGGCATCCGTGTTGACCCCAAGTCAGATTCTGGCGTATCTTAACGGGGACGAAGAGCACCAACTGGCAGCAGTGGTTGCCTTAAGTGCCTTGAATCTTCGGGCGCAACTGCCGCTGATCCGTGAAGCCTTTGAGGTGTTATCGACCCGAATCTTGAAGAGTCTACTGGTCAATGTCTGCATCGAACAAGCCCTGACCGAGGAATTCAGTTTCACGGATCAGGGAATTACGTATACGTTTATTCCGGCGGCTTTAACGGCTCCGCAGGAGTGTGAAGGCTATGGGGCAGCGAAGACCATCCTGATCGACTGGCTTGAGAACGATAACCCATCCTTATTGATGTTGGCTATGCAACAACTCGATCACACCGTACTGCTCAAATTGCCGGAGCCGGTCGATACGGATGAAGCATTGGACTTGGTCCTTGAGGTGCTCAAACCGATCTACATCCAACTGGCCGATGCAAGCCAATGGCAGCAGTTCTTAACCGAAAAGGGGTTAGCACATCCCCTTAGCACTCATTAATTGACAGTGCTAAAACCTGTGCTATAATAGTGGAGCAATTGAGGAGGTCCTATGAAAGCAACGTGGACAGTGAAGGAAAAATCGAATGGAGTATTGAGTGTCAGTTTGGAAGGGGAAGCCTGGGCCAAAGCCCAAGCGAAAGCCTTAAAGAAACTGGCCGAAAAAACGGAAATCAAGGGCTTCCGCAAAGGAAAAGCCCCGATTGACCAAGTGAAGAAAGCCGTTGGTGAACGGGAGCTCTGGCTGAATGCCGTCGAAGAAGTGGCGCAAGATGCCCTCGAGTTTGGGATGAAAGAAACCAACGCTTTACCGATCAGCCGTCCGGAACTGGGCGTTGAACAACTCAGCGCTGAAGCCGCGACGTTGACCTTCACCTACGATGTAAAACCGGAAGTCAAACTGGGCCAATACAAGGACCTCGGCATCAAGAAAGACAAAGTGCGCGTCACCAAAAAAGAAGTCGACGCGAAAGTGGAAGAACTCCGTCATCAGTTCGCCGAACTGGTGTTGAAAGAAACCGGTAAAGTCGAAGATAAGGACACGGCCGTGATCGACTTTGAAGGCTTCAAAGACGATGTGGCCTTTGAAGGCGGTAAAGGCGAGAACTACAGCCTTGAAATCGGATCCAATAGCTTCATTCCGGGATTTGAAGAAGCCATCATCGGAATGGAAACCGGAGAAATCAAGGATATTCCGTTGACCTTCCCCGAAAACTACCACGCCGCTGACTTAGCCGGCAAAGAAGTGGTGTTCAAAGTCAAAGTCAATGAAATCAAGACCAAACAACTTCCTGAAGTCAACGATGACTTCGCCAAGACGGTCAATCACCACAACACCGAAACGATGAAGGACCTTCTGGAACACCTGGAAGCCCATCTGCGTGAAGACAAAGAGGCCGAAGCCGAAGAGAAATTCACCAACGAAGTGCTGACCAAAGTGGTCGAAGGCGCAACGTTGGAGGTCCCACAATCCTTGATCAACGAAGAAACTGACCGGATGGTGGAAGACTTCGCGGCCCGTTTGAAACAACAGGGCTTCACGATGGAACAATTCAGCCAGATCACGGGACAAACCGAAGCGCAGCTGCGTGAACAGATGACCCCGGATGCGGCGGGCAAAGTCAAAGTCCGCCTGGTGCTGGATGCGATCGCCAATCAGGAAAACTTGTCGGCGACCGATGAAGAAGTCGAAGCCGAATACACCAAGATCGGCACCGACTACAATTTGGAAATTGCGCGAGTCAAAGAACTGTTGGATCGCGATACCGTAGTGTATGATTTGCGTCTGCGCAAAGCCTTTGATTTAATTAAAGGAGAATAAGCAGCGCGTCATCCTGAGAAAGGAGACAACCTATGACCAGCTTAAATGAAGTGAATATCCCAGCCGTCGCCACCCGCGGCGTGCTGATTTTTCCCAACCAAGAAGTGATGATCGAAGTCGGGCGTGAGAAGTCCATGAATGCGGTGGATGAGGCCCTCAACTATTTCGACGGCCAAGTCTTCATCGTGTCGCAACGCGATGTGTTGGTGGATGAACCGCACGAGAATGATCTCTTCCTGTACGGGACCCTCTGTAAGATCAAAACCGCCCGCAAGAAAGAAGGTTTTCAACGCGTCACCTTTACCGGGGTCAAACGTGCCAAGATCATCCGTCTGAGCGAGGATGAGAAGATGCTGTTTGCGACGGTTCAACCCCTCGAGGACATCGCCGGTGACAGCACCGAAGAAATCGCCTTGGTTCGTCAAGTCGGCAAAGCCTTGGAGCAGATCTCCAATGCGCAGAATCATTTCCCGCAGGAAGTGTTCAATCAATTGACCAAGGGCGTTTCCGCCAGTCAGTTGGCCGATCAAGTCTCTCAGTACTTTCCGATGTCGATCGATGACCGACAAGCGCTGTTGGAGGAACTCAACCTCAATGCGCGTCTACTCCTCATCATCGGGAACTTGAAGAAAGAAAAAGAACTCAGTTCGATCGAACAGGGCATCAACGAAAAAGTCCGTGAACGCATCGAAGAAAACCAACGCGAGTACTACTTGCGTGAAAAACTGCGTGCGATCAAGGAAGAATTAGGCGATGTGCCGACCGGAACAGACGATGTGGAAGATCTGCGTCGCTTGGTGGAAGAAAACCCTTATCCGGAGAATATTAAAGCCAAGGCCTTGGAAGAGATCCAACGTTATGAAATGCTGCCGAGCGCTTCCGGTGAAAGCGGCGTCATCCGTACTTACCTGGATTGGTTACTGAAGACCCCGTGGTGGCAGGAATCGGCGGACAACGAAGACCTCAACGCTGTACGTGGGGTGCTTGATCACGACCACTACGGCTTGGATAAAGTCAAAGACCGCATCATGGAGTACCTGGCCGTTAAGTTGATGACCAAGTCCCTGCATGCGCCGATCCTGTGTCTGGTCGGTCCTCCGGGGGTCGGGAAGACCTCCTTGGCCAAGTCCATTGCCAATGCCTTGGGGCGCAAGTTTGTGAAGGCCTCCCTGGGTGGAGTTCGGGATGAAGCGGAAATCCGCGGTCATCGTCGGACTTACCTGGGTTCCTTGCCTGGACGCATCATCCAAGGCATGAAGAAAGCCGGAGTCATTAACCCCGTCTTCCTCATCGACGAAATCGACAAGATGGCTTCCGATTACAAGGGCGACCCCAGTTCAGCCATGCTGGAAGTGTTGGATCCCGAACAGAACTTCATGTTCTCGGACCACTACCTGGAAGAACCCTATGATCTCTCCAAGGTCATGTTCATCGCGACAGCCAACTACCTCGAAGACATTCCGGCCGCGCTTCGCGACCGTCTGGAAATCATCAACCTGTCCTCGTACACGGAAGATGAAAAGGTCAATATTGCGACCAACCACCTGATCCCCAAACAAGTCGCCATCAACGGCTTGTCGACGGGTCAGTTCAATTTGGGTGAAGCGGAGCTGTTGCACATCATCCGTAACTACACCCGTGAAGCCGGTGTCCGTCAACTGGAACGCCACATTGCTGCTTTGTGCCGCAAGAGTGTCTTGACCATCCTCAAAGACAACAAGCCTTCGGTTCATATCGAGGATGCGTTGTTGGTGGAGTGGCTAGGGAAAGAAATCTTCGAATACGGCCGTAAAGAAACCGCCAACCAGATCGGCGTGGTTACCGGTTTGGCGTATACGTCCTTCGGCGGTGATGTGTTGCCGGTCGAAGTCACCACCTTTGAAGGCAAGGGCCGTTTGATCGTCACCGGACAGTTGGGCGACGTGATGAAGGAATCCACTGAGATCGCGCTGGGCTATGTGAAATCAAATGCCCGCAAGTATTCGATCGATCCCAAGTTCTTCGAAGAACACGATATTCATATCCACGTTCCGGAAGGAGCCGTTCCCAAAGACGGACCCAGTGCCGGGATTACCTTAACCACAGCTATCGTGTCTGCCTTGACCCATACCCCGGTGTTTGCCAACTTAGCCATGACCGGTGAAGTCACCTTGCGCGGCTTGGTGTTGCCGATCGGCGGACTCAAAGAAAAATCTTTGGCAGCCCACCGAGTTGGCATTACGAAGATCCTGATTCCGAAACTCAATGTGAAGGATTTGGATGAAATCGCCCCAGTCGTCAAGCAATCCATCGAATTTGTCCCCGTCGAATCCATGGAACAGGTCCTGAGTCAGGCCCTGGTCAACGGATGAGCTTTCAAAACGCTCGCTTTGTGACGTCAGCGGCTGCCATGATCGGATATCCGGCCACGGATCTTCCGGAAGTGGTGTTGGCTGGACGCAGCAATGTCGGCAAATCCTCCTTCATCAATGCCTTGTGCCAACAAAAGCACTTGGCGTATGTTGGAAAACGTCCCGGAAAGACGCGATTGATCAACTTCTATGAAATTCCGGAGACCTTGAGTTTGGTGGACGCACCCGGATACGGCTACGCCAAGCGTTCCCGCACCGAACTCGCTGCTTACGGAAAACTCATGGAGGACTATTTCACGACCCGATCCATCGCCGGTGTGCTGCTGATCATCGACAGTCGACACGGACTGATGCCGGATGATGAAGACATGCTCTCGTTCATTCAAGAGAAGAAGTTAAGTTTCATGGTAGTGGCTACTAAATCCGACAAACTGACCCAATCCGAACGCATGAAGACGCTAAATCAGCTTCAACAGCGTTTTGGGAACGGTGTGATCCTGTTTTCGGCCCAACGGCCTCAAGAAGTCAAAAAAATGCAGGATCGTCTGCTTCAGTTCATCACTCCATCCTCCAACAACCCCGCTTAAAGCGGGGTTTCACTTGACCGACCTCTCTGAGCAGGTATAATGAAACGGTGTGTTTGCACACCAAGGAGTGACTATGCGTTTGATGCGTCGCAGTGATCGGGCCATATCCCGTGATGAGGCTCTGATCCTGCTTAAACAAGCCGAATACGGCATTCTCTCAACCGTCGGGGAAGACGGATGTCCCTATGGGGTTCCGCTCAGTTTTGCACTAATCGGCGAAACCCTGTACTTTCACAGCGCCATGGAAGGGCGAAAACTGGATAACCTCACCAATCAACCCTGTGTTTCCTTTTGTATCGTCGGAAACACGCAAGTTCTTCCGGCCCGATTTACGACGGCTTTCGAAAGCGTGATCGTCAGCGCCAAAGCCTCCGAAGTGTTCGGCAGTGAGAAACAAGCCGCTCTGGAAGCCTTGATCGACAAGTATTCCGCGGCCTTCAAAACCGAAGGAATGGCCTACATTGAAAAATCTCAAGCCAAGACCCGGGTCATCCGCCTATCCATCGAGTCCATCACGGGGAAAGCCCGTCGCATCTAAAAATCCGCTTCAAGCGGATTTTTTACAGGTAACCGAGTTGAGTCAGGATCGTAACAATTCCATCATCATGGACGGGAGGGGCGATGTAGTGGGCAATTGTTTTGACCTCATCCACGCCATTGGCCATGGCGACACTGATCGGGGCATGTTTCAACATTTCTACGTCATTGAGAGAATCGCCGAACGCAATGTAATAATCCGGCAGATGAAGCAGGTCCAAGGCTTCCAGGATGGAGGCGTGTTTGGAAACACCGGCCACCACGGTATCGGCGGATGTCGTCATTGTAGGATGGATATCGATGCCCGGGATGTCGTCAAACATCGACCAATCGTACCCCATGGTTTCATACAGGATGATTTTATCCACGGGTCGACCATCATAGTAACCCATCGGAGGAATCGGTTCTTTATAGAAGCCGTTGGCGGTGGTCACCCAGTGATTTTGTTTACCAACTAAAAGGTTGCCTTCCGGAGATCCCAAAAAGACACAGATCGATAACGTTTGGGCTCGTCCTAATACGGCATTGACCGTTTGTGGCGTAAAGCGATGCCATCGTAAGACGGTTTGATGCTGATCGAGGATCATCTGTCCATTATTGAGGATGTACAGGGACCAGGGAACTTTGTCTTCGATATCCAGACTTTTCACCAGTTCCAGACTGCGACCGGTGGCAATGCAGATCCCATATCCGCGATCATGAAGGGCATTGAGCGCACTCACGGTAGAAGTTGGGATCGTATGGGTCAAGGTGTCCAGTAATGTGTTGTCGATATCAAAGAAAAGCATGCGCGGAAGGTTCATGACCTGATTATATCAAAGACTGTGGTATAATGGTCCCCGTGATTAAACTGTTCATTACCGACATCGACCATACGCTCTTCAGTCCGGAGAAGGGTATCCCTCAAGCTAATCTTGAGGCCATTTGGGCACTTCAGGCATCCGGAGTTAAAGTCGCCGTTGCGACTGGACGGGTTCATCCTGGCGTACGTGAGATCGCCAAACAATTGAAACTGGATGTGTACGGCGGTTATGCGATCTCCTCCAACGGGGGATTAACGGTGGCGTGTCTCAATGAAACCGTGGTTCATGAAGCGTTAATTCCGTTGAATGAACTCAAAGCACTCGTCGGTCTGGCGAGTAATCTGGGACTGGATATGGCTGTTGAGCAACACGAGACGGTCCTTTACCAAGGCCCCGATGATTCAGTGGCGTATGATCGGGATGTGGTGAATATCCCTGTCAAGGCATCGAAACGCTTACTGAATGAGCTATCGACCGGAGCGCATAAACTGGAAATCAAACAGGCTCCGCACCGTAACGGGGTCGAACTCGATCGTTTCCTGGCCGCTTTACCGCAACGGTACAGCATCTGCCGGGGTCATCCGACCTTCTTGGAAGTCATGGCTCAGGGTATTACGAAAGCTTCCGGACTTGAAGCCCTGTGTCACCTGCACGGGTTTAGTCGGGAAGAAACGGCCGCCATCGGCGATGGGATCAACGATCTGGAACTCTTGGCCGCCGCCGGACTCTCTGCAGCCCCCATCAATGCGCGACCGCTGGTTAAACAACAGGTCGATCAACTGGTCCCTCACGTCAATGATGCGGGACTCGCAGTCTTCGTCAACCACATTCTTGAAGAAAATAAAAGGCACCGCTAGGTGCCTTCAGTTATGATGCAGTTCAGACAGAATCCGTTCATGCTCTTTTTCAGTAAAGTCGAAGAAGAGCATGGGGATAATACTGAGAATACAAGCAATGGCAGGAAACAACGAAAGTAAAGCGAAGATGCCTTGGTAAGCAAAGGCGGTTTGTACTGCAGCATCCGGTTGGTAACCGATAAAGGCTAGAACCAAACCGATGAACCATAGTCCTAAAGCGCTTTGAAGCTTTGTCGAGAAGGTGTTGAGCGAGAAGACCAAGCCTTCGGCGCGTTGTCCGGTCTTGTGTTCCAGATAATCCACCGTATCTCCGGTCAAAGAATAGCAAACCACATCACCGATACCCAACGACACGCCAGCCAGGAACAATAAGCCAAACAGGATCCCCAGTTGCGCGTAGCCTACCGCAAACATGATGATGTGAGCACTAAAACCTAAGATCTGTGCGTAGATGTACGTCCATTTCTTTCCAAACCGCTTGATCAGCATCGGTGCAAAGAACATCGCGATGATCATGGAGGCAATCAAGACGCCGCCTAGGATGGTGTATTGAGCCGGATCATTGAGGTTCTTATTGGCGAAGTAAAGCCCGACCGTCGCGATGACCATCCGGAACGCACCTAAGACGCGACTGAGTTGAAGGATCAGCAATGGTTTGTTTTTTAGCAGAATCGAGAATTTGGGAGATTGGCCTTTCGGTGCAATGACCCGTTCTTTATTGAAAAGCCCGGCCATTAAGAATAAAGCCGAACCAACTACCCCGACGATGAGGGCTGTCCACAAATAAGCGTTCGCATTATCCGCTTGAGTAACGCCTTCAACGACGGTCGTCGATCCACCTAAAAGTCCAATGAGGATTGGGGGAACCAAGATACCAATGGCCATCCCAATGTTGCAGAAGATCCGGACCATGGTGACCAGATTCAAACGTTCTTTCGGGTTGTCCGTGATTGCTACGGATAGACCCCAGAAAGGAATATCACTGACTGTGTAAGTCATGCTCCACAAATTGAACGTCACTAACGCAAATAGCGCTTTTTCAGTCACGCCCCAATCCGGAACAGCAAACGCCACTACCGTTAAAATAGCAATGGGGACTGGAACAGCCAACAGGTAGGGACGTAGTTTCCCGATCTTGGTGTGGGTCCGGTCGGCAATCAATCCCATGATGGGGTCATTGATGGCGTCCCAAATGCGGGAGACCAGCATAATCAATCCTGCCGTACCCGCAGAGATAAAAGCGACATCCGTGTAATAGAACAAAACCAAACTAACCATGAAATTGTAAATGATGTTTTGTCCCATACCGGCTAAACTGAACGACAGCTTTTCAAACCAGGTGAGTCGATGTGTCATGAGGGTTCCTCGTTATGCTCAGTATACCCTATTTTAAGGGCATGGTATACTTGAACTATGAACGATTATGAAACGAAAAACAGGTTGATCAAGGCGATCGCCGTGCAGACCGGAACCCTCTTGGAACATTTCCAATGGGGAAAACAAGGAGCATCGGATGCCGAAGTGCTTGAAGAGGCAAATCGCTTGAGTGCCTTGGTCGATGAACTTTGTCAATGCTTTAGGGAGTCTTAGTTTCAACGCATAACTAGGAGCGGAGGTGTCCATGACTACATCGACGCTGTTGCTGTATGTGGCGGTTGCCGCAGGAATAGCCGCCATCCTGAAAGTGCTGACCTCCGGACGCGGCCGAGTCAGTATCCCCGGAATCGAAATGACATGGGGGAAATGAGGACGAAGTCCTCTTTTCTATGCGCAAAATTACTCATATCCCCCCGGAAGACCGTCCTCGAGAGAAACTAGTGACTTATGGACCGGGATCCTTGAGTCCGGCAGAACTTTTAGCCGTGGTCTTGGGCAGCGGAACGAGTGGTTCATCCGCTTTGGATCTAGCCGCTGAAATCTTACGCTTATCCGGCGGAGTCCAACGCTTGGCCGGTTTGGATCTGCATCAATTGACCAGTTTAAAAGGCATCAAAACCGCCAAAGCGCTCACGATCTTGGCAGTCGTTGAATTAAGCCGCCGCATGGCCCTGCTTCAGAGTCAGGAAGTCGATGTGATCGATCAACCGATGACTTTGGTTCACTGGTTGCGCAAAGAACTGGGCAGTGTACCCCAAGAGTATTTCATGGTGGTGTTCTTGAATACGAAGAATCACGTGATCGGTCACAAGGTGCTCTTTCAGGGAGGACTGGATCGATCGATCGTCCATCCGCGTGAAGTCTATCGGGAAGCCCTGAAGGTCAGCGCAGCGCGCATCATTGCCGTTCACAATCACCCTTCCGGGGATGTGACCCCCAGCGAGAACGATCATTGGGTCACGGAAGTCCTAACGCAGGCGGGGGATACGATGGGGATCCCGCTCTTGGATCATTTGATCGTATCGTCCGGAGCATATACGAGTCTCAAGCAAATCCTTAAAAAAGATTGAAGAACGGGGGTCTCGTCTTTATAATAGGGGTGATGTTCAATCGTTGGAACAAGTTCAACCGTTTCTTACTGAAAATCGGAGGGGTCCTCTTGGCTGGTTCCCTCTTTTTGGCCGCTTTCCGGTTTAGTCCGTGGATGCAGGAGGGAGCTTCGGAAGCGTATGGGTTTTTCTCCAGCGTCCGTTACACGCTGATCGATGCGCCATTCAAGACCATGGCGTCGTTGGTGAATGACTTTGCGACCCTCTACCAACTCCGTGAAGAGAATCGCCGATTACGGCTACAAATCGACCTGTTGGCTCAATTCCAAGCCCGGTTGGAGGAAGCGTATCGCGATATCGACGACCTAAAAACACTTAATGACCTCAAACTGGCCATGACCGATTTCACCGTCATTGCCTCGACGGTCATCAACCGACCTTATGGAACCTACACGCACACCATTACTTTGGATGTGGGAACGGTGGAAGGGGTCGAGATCGGGGATGCGGTAATCAACGCAGGTGGACTCATCGGTAAAGTCACCAGTGTCCAATCCCACACGTGTGACGTCTTGCTGTTGACCACCGAACAAGCTCTCAACAAAGTCAGTGTCAAGATCCAATTGAATGCGACGACGACAGCCGACGCGCTCTTAGAGTACTACGATGTCAATCGGGGCGGATTCGTGTTGACGCTGCTCAACAGTACCTCATCGATCACGGACAATATGACGGTCATCACCAGCGGTCTTGGATTGACCTATCCCAGCGGCTTGTTGGTGGGGTGGATCGAAGGGACCGAGTTCGAAACCGGATCGTCAGGGATCCAGATTTTGGCACGTCCTGCGGCAGATTTCTCAAAACTCGATTATGTTCTGGTCGTCAAACGAGGCGATTAGGATGATCTATAACGTCCTGTTTGTATTGGCCGGTTTCTTTATGGATACGATCCTGTCGTTGTTTTTTCCTTTGGATCCAGCCTTGCGAACCATTGTCTGGGTACCCAGTCTGGGGTATTTGTCGTTTGTTCTGACCATTCGTAAACGTTCCTTAGGGGAAGCCTTGGCGTTGGGTGTCCTGATCGGATTTATCGTCGATGCGCTGCAGTACCAACAACCCGTGACGATCCTGGTGTTTCCATTGGTGGTGTTTGCGGTTAAGAACTGGTCCGAACATCTTAACGATTCCGTCGTTGAAACTATCTTCATTGGGGTAGTGGCACTTTTTTTAAGAGAACTGGGACTTTACCTTTGGTTCTTGGGGATCGGAGTGACGCGATTGACTCCGGAACTGTGGTTTGCGAAACGGGTCTTCCTGACCTTGATCGTGCATATTCCGCTTCTATGGGCCTGGTTAGGCGTCAATCGGTTAAAGAACACCTTGGTGGCCCACGCCGAAGCCAATCGACGCTTCCAAGAGACCGCATTGTGGCGGCCGGGTCAGAAACGGTGATGTGGTATAATGGGGAAGAAATGGAGTGTTTATGCGTAAAATCCTGCTCATCCTGATCCTGAGTCTTGTACTTGGCAGCCTTACCGGATGTCGATTGGGCTTACCCCAGATCGGTGTTTCAGCCTATCCTGTGGAGTACTTAGTCAATCGGATCGCGAAAGATAAAGTCAATGTCGTCATGCTAAGTCAGGGGCCCGTCATGACCCGCGCGACACCGGTTGCCGATTTTTCGGATCAACTGGAAAAACTCGATGTGTTTTTTCAGATGGGTCAACTTGAACCCTATGTCAGTGCCTATTTAAGTGATCTCAGTGAAAGCCGTCTTCAAGTGATCGATCTGGTCGGTCAGGCCGGTGTGTATGCGTTTAAGCGGTACACCGTGAGTTATGTGGGCAATCAGGAGTTCACCGTGATCGATCCTTATTACGACGGGGATCTCTTCGAAACCATCGACCAATACACCACGGATCCTTACCTATGGCTCGATCCCATCACCATGACGTCGATGGCTTCCACCATCACCAAGTGGTTGGTCAAAGCCTATCCGGAGCAGAAAGCCTTCTTTGAGACCAATTTCGCCCAACTGGAAGTCGAATTGGCCAACATGGATGCCAACTATCAGGCACTCAAGAATTCCAGCATTGCCTTGGTCAGCCTTAACCCCAGTTTCGGATCCTGGCAGAAAGCCTACGGGATCCACATTTATCCGGTGGTCTTGTCTCGATACGGGGTCTTGCCCAATGCCGACCAGTTGGCAGCGATCATCGCACGCATTCGGGCTGATGGCGTGACCCACATCATCAACGATCCGCTGATGAGCGACGACATGCGTGTCCTCTATGAAGCCATCAAGACGCAGTTGGGACTCGACGAAGTGGTCCTACACAGCTTAAGTTTCTTAACCGAAGACGATCTGAGTACGCAGAAAGATTACATGACCATCATGTATGAAAACCTGAACGCACTGATTGAATTGACCCAGTGAATCCGATTCGGATTCACTTTTAACACAAGGAGCTCGTATGAAAAAGATGTTGCTGGTTGACGGAAATTCGATGTTCTTTCGGGCTTATTATGCGACTGCCTATACCCGCTTGAGTGCCAACAGTCAAGGCGTGTACACCAATGCGGTGTTTGGATTTGTCAATATGCTGAACAAAGCCATCGAACTGGTAAATCCCCAGGCGCTTTTAGTGGCCTTTGACAGCGGCAAGAAGACGTTCCGCCATGACAAATATGAAGACTATAAAGGAACCCGCAAGGCCTTGCCGGAAGAACTGATTATGCAGTTTCCCATTGTGCGGGAATACTGTCAGGCGGCCAATCTGCCTTATTATCAGCACGATGGACTGGAAGCCGATGACATTATCGGGTCCTTATCGAAGCAATACCCCGACTGGGACATCAACATCCTCTCTTCCGACCGTGATCTGCTTCAACTTATCGACAAGACCACTTCGGTCTGGCTGATGAAAAAAGGGTTGACCGAAATCGTCGAGATGGATGAAGCCGCACTGATGCAGGAACTCAATCTGCGCCCTGACCAGATTCCCGATTTGAAGGGACTGATGGGGGATGCCTCCGACAACATTCCGGGTTTACCGGGAGTTGGTGAGAAGACCGCCCTCAAACTGTTGGCGGATTACGGGAGCGTGGAAGGGGTGTTGTCGCATTTGAGCGACCTCAAAGGCAAGCTCAAAGAAACCGTTGAGACGCAGGGTGACTTAGCCGTCTTCTCGAAGTGGCTGGCCACCATCAAAACCGATGCGACCCTGGATGTTCCATTGGACACCATGATGTTTGAGCTGAATACGGCTGGCGCCAATGCGTTTTTCGGTCGCTACGAAATGAAGTCACTGATGAAAGCGGAGAAAGTCAAAGCGGCTCCGTTGGAAGCTGATGCGGCTTTTGCGAGCCTTAACGTGCATTCCATCGCGATGTTTCCCCATTACCGCTTGGATGGCTCATGGCCCCATCCGGTCTTTGGGGTGGCCTTTTCTGATGGAAAACAGAGCGTTTTCGTAGAGGCCGAGCGTTTGCGCAGCGATGCGTCGATCCGCGCTTATCTAAGCGCCGATCAACCCAAACGGATCTACGATGCCAAAAGTTTCTTGCACGCCTGTGATGCCTTGGACATCGCTTTAGGGGGGATTTTTCACGATGCCATGATCTTAGCGTATCTCGATGATTCCGGTCTCAATGATTACGCCAAGATTCAAGTCAAGTACCACTGGCCGGATTATCCGCAAGCCCTTTTGACCGAAGAAACCAAAGCGACCTGCCGTCGCATTGCCGATCAGCTGGCTCAGGACCTTCCGGTGCTGTTGGAAAAGGTCGAAATGAAAGCCATGGATCAGCTTTATGAAACACTGGAAGAACCCTTGATCCGTATCCTCTACGGGATGGAGAAAGCCGGGATCCGAGTCGATGAAGGAGTTTTGGAACTGATCTCCGTCGAAACCTTGGCTAAACTCAATGCCCTGACACAAACTGCCACGGAACTGGTGGGGCATTCCTTTAATCTCAACTCGCCCAAACAATTGGCCGATGTCTTGTTCAATGAGTTGGGTCTACCCTCCAACCGCAAACAATCCACCGCCATCGATGTTTTAGAAAGCTTAGTGGGAACTCATCCGCTCATCCAAGTGCTGATCGATTACCGCAAATACCAAAAACTCTATTCAACGTACGCCCAGGGCCTCAAGAAATACATCCAAGCGGATTCCCGCATTCACACGGTCTATTCTCAAACCACGGCTCAAACGGGACGCTTGTCGTCGTTTGATCCCAATCTTCAAAACATCAGTGTTCGGGATGAAGAGTCGCGCGCCATTCGAAAAGCATTCTTACCCTCCGATACGGACCATGTGCTCTTCGCAGCGGACTATTCGCAGATCGAACTGCGGGTCTTAGCGCACATGGCCAATGAATCGGCCATGATCGACGCCTTCACCCACGGCATCGATATCCACACTAAAACTGCTTCCGATGTTTTCCATAAAGCACCCAATGAGGTTACTTCAGCCGACCGACGTAAAGCCAAAGCCGTGAACTTCGGGATCATCTACGGGATCAGCGACTTCGGATTGGCAGCCCAGTTAGGCATTTCCCGCAAAGAAGCCCAACAGATCATCGAGGATTACCTGAGAACTTACTCCGGAATCCAGGCTTATATGGATGATACCGTGATGGGCTGTCAGCGTCAGGGGTACGTGGAAACGTTGTTTAAACGGCGTCGGGAGATCCCGGAAATCTTCGATAAAAACTATGCCCAGCGCGAATTCGGAAAGCGGGCCGCCATGAATGCTCCGATCCAGGGTACGGCAGCCGACATCATCAAACGGGCCATGATCGATGTGGATCGCTTACTGAAGGAAAACCATTATAAAACCACCATGATCGTACAGGTTCACGATGAACTGGTGTTTGATGTGCCCAAGTCTGAATTGGCGGAAGTTGCTCCCCGCATCTTGGATGCGATGCGTCATGCGGTCCATCTGAATGTCCCCATGGAGGTCTCCGAGGCTGTTGGGGAAACCTGGTATGAGGCGAAATAATGCCTGAACTTCCTGAAGTTGAAACCGTTGTCAGAACGTTGAGAACCCAAATCATCGGACAACGGATCCAAAAGGTCACTGTCGTGTGGCCGCGCACTGTCTATGAGGATCCGCAGTTTGGGGATAAGGTCATCGGACAACGGATCGTGTCCATATCCCGACGCGGCAAATACCTCGTGTTTCAGTTGGAACGCGGGTACTTCAGTGTGCATTTGCGCATGGAAGGGCGGTTCTTTCTGACGCCGTTGGGTGAAGAACCCAAGAAGCATACGCATGTCATCTTCCAACTGGATGAAGCCAATCTTGAATTCAACGATACCCGGAAGTTTGGACGGATCAAATACAGTGTCGAAGATCCGGTGTTGAGCGAGTTAATGACGCTGGGGCCTGAGCCCTTCGATGAGGCGCTGACACCCGACTACTGCTTGGCTAAAGCAAGCTCCCGAACCATTCCTCTGAAGACGTTTCTGTTGGATCAGTCAATGATCGCCGGATTAGGCAACATCTACGCCGATGAAGTCTGTTTCTTAGCTAAACTCTCTCCACTGAAACCTGTATCGACGATCACCTTTGCGCAATGGCAGGAGTTGATCGGGTTGATGCGTATGGTGTTGAGCGAAGCCATTCTGGCCGGGGGAGCGACCGTACGAACATATACGGCTTCTCTGGGCATTACCGGACGCTTTCAGACGTCACTAAGGGTCTATGGGCGATCCAACCAGTCCTGCATCGAATGTGGACACCCTTTGACAAGAACCGTTATTGGACAGCGCAGCAGCGTTTATTGCGAGCACTGTCAGAAAGGATAACCATGCACATTGCGATCACCGGAACCATCGGCAGCGGAAAATCCACGGTGGCCCGACTCCTCTACGACTTGGGTTATCCCGTCTTTGATGCCGATCTCTGGGCTAAATCCCATTATTCGGATCTTCCGGTTAAAGCGGCCCTTATCGATCGCTTTTCCGAGGATCTCTATCCGAACGGCCAGTTCGATCCGATGGCTTTGGCTGCGTTGATCTTCGCGCCTGGAGCCCAGGACGACTTGCGGTTTGTGGAACACCTGATCCATCCGCTGGTGTATGACGATTTGATGCGTTTGGCTAAGGAATCCCAGGCACCGATCGTTTTCAGTGAAGTCCCGCTCTTGTTTGAAACCGGTGGCCAATCCCATTTCGATCGGGTGCTTCTTATCACCAGCGACGCTAAGATCGCCCAACACCGATTGATCACCCAACGTCACCTAACCGAAGAGATCATTGCTTTGCGCCGTGCTCGACAACTCGATGAAGCCCAGAAACGGCGCTTGGCGGACGATATCATCGAAAACAACGCTGACCTGCATACGCTTGCACAGCAGGTGCAGGCCTATAGTGATAAAATAAAAGCAATCCATGCACAGAGCTCCTGAGACTTCCTTCACGGTGACCCCCCTCATCGGACTGGCTGATTTGACCAGTCTCTTTGTCGTATATCAGCGTTTGTGCGGTCCGATCGCCATCGGGCTTTACGGTTATCTGATGCAGGGTGAACTCACCGGGTCTTCCACCCATGAGCAATTGGCTAGCGATCTGGGTGTGACCCACGATCAGTTATGCGATGCGTTGGTCAGTCTGGAAGAAGTCAATCTGGTGGATGCGTTGTATTCCAATCCGAAGAAATCCTACCGGTATGTGTTGCGCCAACCCTTGTCCATCAGCGATGTGCTTTTGCATCCGGTTTATGGCCGGGCGTATCTTCAGGTGGTCGGTGAAACGGCATATGCGACCCTTTTGGGAAAAGTAAGTGCCAATCTGGCGGATGAGGATTATCAGCGGGTGACCAAATCCTTCGATGTGGGTCGTTTAAAGCGTTACGATGCGACCCAGGAAGCCGTTTTCGAAACCACGGCAGAACCGGTGAGCGGATTACGCTTCAACCTGAGCGAGTTCAGTCGACGGTGTTCCGAGTTGGTTTTTCCGTTGGCGTTGCGCACTCCGCAAGCTATGGCCGGAATTACCGAACTTGGCTCGGTTTACGGCATCAGTCCGGTGGCCATGGTTCGCCATGTCGGGAAAGTCATGTCTCCTAAGGCCACTGAACTGGATTTGAAAGCCTTGGAACAATCCCTGCTCAAAGAATCTCCGGCGATCACCGTTCCGGAAGATCCGTATCGTTTGGAACCGGTCTTATTCTTAAAACACCTTCAAAACGGGATGGAACCCACGGATACCGAGAAGCGGCTCTTGAGCGGGTTGGTGGTGCGTCAGCGTTTGAATCCGGAAGTCGTCAATGTGCTCATTGAACATGCCTTGGCCACCAGCAACGATAAATCCCTCAAGAAATCCTATGTCGAGACGATTGCAGCCTCGTGGAGCCGTCTTAACATCACCACCAAGGAACAAGCCCTGGCCCACATATCCAGCGCTAAAACCCCGGTTAAAGCCAAAGGAAAGGTCGAACCGGTTCCGCAGTACACCACCGATTCCAAGACCCTCAGCGATCCTGAACTCGAAGCATTAAAGGCGCGTTTGCGCCATCTGGGAGACAAGCATGGAAAAGATTAACATTCGCTTTGACCTGACGGAACAACAAAAAGCTTCCCGGGCCCAACTCATCGATCTGGTTTTGAAAGATCCCCGGGTCCAGGCTTTTCAGAAAAATCATCACCTCAGTGATGCCTTTATCAGTGCCCATGCGCAACGCTTTGCGGATTGGTCGACTGAACTAACCCTGTGTGTCGGTTGTCCGGGTTTACATGCCTGCCGGCAGAAACAAACCGGTTTCGTGCTCGATCTGGACATGGACGGTTACCTACAACCCGTTCTAAAACCCTGTGCCTATCAAGCCCAACTCGATCAGCAAACCGCTCACGCCAAAGCGTATCTGATGCGTGACGGGGGACAGGAGTTTTTATTGGCGGAAATGAGTCAGCTCTTGAATGCGCCGTTTGAACCTGATTATGCCTCTGCGTTGGCTCCGCTGACCGCGTGGCTAGAGAATCCCACCTTCCGTGGCTTCTTCTTGTACGGACCCAGCGGGGTCGGGAAGACCTATTTGGCCGCTGCCGTGCTCAACCACTTCGCCAAACGCGGAGAGACGGTGGCCTTGGTGCATGTCCCGACCTTAGCCATCACGTTGAAACAGAGTTTTGATGCCCCGGATCACATCGAATCGATGCTTGCCACGATCAAACGGGCCAAGGTCGTTGTCTTTGACGATCTGGGTGCCGAATCACCCTCCGGATGGTTTCGCGATGAGATTCTCTTACCGTTACTGAACTACCGGATGGACCATCAGAAAAAAACCTGGTTCACTTCGAATCTGACGATGGAGGGGTGCCGCTCCCATTTCCGGTACAACCTGAAAGGCGATGATGAAGCCCTCAAAGCCAATCGGTTGATGGAACGCATCGAAGCGTTGAGCGATCCGCTTTTGGTGCGCGGAAAAAACCGGCGCAATCCGGGATAATTCCCCTCACAAAGCCGCATTCGAGTGTTAAAATCATAGGGGAGAACTTACCATGATCAAACGAATCGGAGTGTTGACCTCAGGCGGGGATTCCCCCGGGATGAATGCCGCCATCCGTGCCGTCGTGCGTTCCGCACTGGCACGCGGCATTGAAGTCATGGCCATCGAAGATGGATATAAAGGCATGGTGGAAGGGAAGATGCGCTTAATGGAACGCCGGGATGTCAGCGACATCATTTTACGCGGCGGAACCATCATCGGATCGGCCCGTTTACCCGAATTCAAAGAACTGGCCGTCCGTGAACAAGCCGTTGCGATGCTTAAAAGCAACGGTGTCGAAGCCGTCGTCGTCATCGGCGGGGACGGTACCTATCGCGGTGCCATGGCCTTAACCGCCATGGGCATCAATTGCATTGGCTTACCGGGGACCATCGACAACGATGTGCCTTCCTCGGATTATACGATCGGATTCGATACGGCCCTCAACACTGTCATCGAAGCCATCGACAAACTGCGCGACACTTCGTCGTCGCATCACCGGTGTTCTGTGGTCGAAGTGATGGGAAATCATTGCGGGGATCTGGCGCTGTTTGCCGGACTCAGCTGCGGGGCCGAACTCATCATCACCCCTGAACAGGGCTATGTTGAAAGTGAGGTCTTGGAAAAGATCCGGCACTTGGACGAAGTCCGCAAGAAACGTCATGCCATTGTTGTGATCAGTGAAAAGATCACCGATGCGAATGCTTTGGCTCAAAAAATCAGTACCGTTTCCAGTTTTTCGGGACGGGCTACCGTTTTGGGTCATATCCAGCGCGGCGGATCGCCGACCGCGTTCGATCGCGTCTTGGCCACCCGCATGGGGGATTATGCGGTGGAACTCTTAGCCAATGGGGTGGGGGGACACTGCGTCGGTATGATCGACAACGAGATCACGTCGATGCCGATTGATGACGCCTTAGCTTTACCGCGTCGTGACCGAACAGCGCTGCATGCTTTGCATGAGCGACTCATCTAGAGGAGGAACCCATGAATCCCATCCGTAAAACCAAAATCATCTGTACGCTTGGACCGGCCACTGAAAGCCGGGAGATGATCATCAAACTGGCAGAAGAAGGCATGAACATCGTTCGCCTGAACTTCTCCCACGGTGATCATGCGACCCATGGTGACCGCATCAAACTGATCAATGAGATCAACACCGTTGCCGGGTATAACCTGGCCATCATGCTGGACACCAAAGGACCGGAAATCCGCTGCGGCGAGATGGAAGGCGGGGTCTTGACCTTTAAGAAAGGCGAAACTGTCAACGTCGTCAAAGAAGTGGTCGTCGGAACCAAAGAACGTTTCCACATCGATTGCCCGGAACTCTTCGATGACATCAAAGTGGGCAACACCCTGCTGATCGATGACGGCAAGATGCGTTTGACCGTCCTTGACGTCAAACCCGGCGTTCTGAACTGTCGCATTGAGAACTCCGGCATCATCAAGACCCGCAAAGGGGTCAATGTGCCCAACGTCAAGCTGTCAATGCCCTTCATCTCCGAAAAAGACGAAGCCGACATCCGTTTCGGCTGTAAGATGGACATCGATTTCATCGCGGCATCCTTTGTGCGCCGTGCTCAAGACGTCTTGGCTATCCGACGCATCCTGTTGGATGAAGGGAAGTCCAAGATCCAAATCATCGCCAAGATCGAAAACCAGGAAGGCTACGATAACCTCGAAAGCATCCTGGAAGTTGCGGATGGCGTAATGGTGGCCCGTGGAGATCTGGGCGTCGAAGTCTCGACCCAGCTGGTTCCCATTTACCAGAAGAAAATCATCAAGAAAGCCAATGACATGGGGAAACCCGTCATTACCGCGACCCACATGCTGGAATCCATGATGGGCAATCCGCGTCCTACGCGTGCCGAAGCCTCAGACGTGGCCAATGCCGTTTTGGATGGCTCCGACTGCATCATGCTGTCCGGTGAAACGGCCGCGGGGGAATACCCGATCGAAGCCGTCAGAACGATGGACATCATTGCCACAGCCATGGAAGAAATCATTCCGTACCGTGAACGCTTGGATGCCGCCATCAAATCATCCCGCAAGACGATCCAGGATGCCATCGGGATCTCCGTAGCTGATTCCGCCTTGCAACTCGATCAAGTCAAAGCCATCATCGCCTTTACTCAAGGTGGATCGACGGCTCGACGCATTTCGAAGTTCCGTCCGTCCGTGCCCATCTTCGCGGTGACGTTCACGCACACCGTCGAACGTAAACTGCTTCTGCATTGGGGTGTCATTCCGGTCTTCTCGGACATTCAAAACTCCATGACCAATGATGACGAACTCGCCAGCATCATCGCTAAAGACCGTGGCCTCAAAGCCGGAGACTTCGTGATCATCACCGCGGGATATCCGACCGGCGAAGGCACGGCCAACATGATGAAAATCGTGGAGGTCAAATAAATGAAAGCTGTTATCGGCATTGATTTAGGCGGAACCAACGTTCGCGTCGCCAAAGTGACGCAGGACGGAAAGATCCTTCAGGAAGTCAAGAGTCCGTCGTATGCGCTGGAAGGTCCGGACAAAGTCTGTGCCAACATCATCGCGCAATTGCATAAGATCGAAGGCGTCAAGGATTGTTTAGGCATCGGGATCGGCGTTCCGGGACCGGTGGATACGATCCGCAACGTTATGAAAATGTCCACCAACATCCCCGGAATGACCGATTATCCCTTAGGCGACAAGATTTCCGCTGAATTTGGTATTCCGGTCTATCTGGATAACGACGCCAACGTCGCCGGCTTAGCCGAAGCCCTCTTGGGAGCCGGTAAAGGCTTACCCGTGGTCTTCTACATCACCCATTCCACCGGCATCGGTGGAGCGCTCATCGTCAACGGCAAAGTCGTTTCCGGCCGCAACGGATACGCCGGCGAAATCGGCAACATCATCGTGACCCGTGACGGAGAAAAGATCAACCACCTCAACATCGGGGCTGTTGAGAACCGCGCTTCCGGGATCGCCCTGGTCAAATCCGCACAGAAGCACCTGGATCCCTCCATCGACAGTGCTTACGGCCTCTTCCAAAAGGCTCAAGCCGGTGATCCGGTGGCCAATTCGATCGTCGATACGATGGCGTATGACTTTGCGGCCATGTGTTCCGCCATCGGCCACGTGTGCGATCCGTATGCGTTTGTGATCGGCGGGGGCGTCAGCCAATCGCATGACCTCTATTTCGATAAAATCAAAGCTTACTACAACCAGCTGGTCCATGTGGGAATGCGCGACGTGCCGTTCCTGTTGGCTCAGCTTGATGAACCCGGCATTCTCGGAGCAGCCATGTTGCCGGTCTCCCATGCCCACTAAAGGATCCCTATGCCAACAAAAACTCAACTGAAGAAATACGCCCGCTTAGCCGTTCGTACCGGAGCCAACGTTCAAAAAGGCCAAGGCCTCATGATTACGGCTCAGACCGATACGGCACCCTTTGTCCGCTTATTGGCCGAAGAAGCTTACAAAGCTGGAGCAGCACAAGTTACGGTTCGCTGGATGGATGAATACGTCAGCCACAGCACCTATAAGCACGCCAAGATGGATGTCTTGACCGAAGTCCCGCAATACCTCATCGAACAGATGAAATTCTTCATGGACAAAGGGTACGCGACGATCTCCGTGTCTGCGGATACGCCGGGTTTGATGGCCGACATCGACCCCAAGAAACTGCAAGCCGCCGGCATCGCGGCCAACAAAGCCCTGAAGTTCTGGCGCGAACACATGATGGGCAACCGCTCCCAATGGTGCGTCATTTCCGTCCCGACCAAGGGGTGGGCTCACAAAGTCTTCCCGCAGGAACGTCCGGCCAAAGCCGTCGACAAACTGTGGGATGCCATCCTCGCAGCAGTCCGCATCACGGCCGATAACGACCCGGTCGCGGAATGGGCTCAGCACAACGAAACCCTGCATCATCACAACGAGATGCTCAACCACTACAACTTCAAGTCCTTGCACTTCAAGAATGGCTTGGGTACCGATCTGACCATCGAACTGGTAGCCGATCACGTCTGGGCCGGCGGGAAAGAAGTCTCCACCAAAGGCATTACCTTCAATCCCAATCTGCCCACCGAAGAGACCTTCACGATGCCCCACAAGTTCGGGGTCAACGGAAAAGTTGTCGCAACCAAGCCGCTTAACTACAATGGGGCCTTGATCGATGGGTTCTGGCTGCGTTTCGAAAACGGCAAAGTCATCGACTTCGACGCCAAATCCGGTAAAGATGCCCTTGATAACCTCTTGAAGTTTGATGAAGGATCGAGCCGTTTAGGCGAAGTTGCCCTCTTGTCGCACGATTCTCCGATCTCCAACAGTAACATCCTCTTCTACAATACGCTCTTCGATGAGAACGCCTCTTGCCACTTGGCGTTGGGTCGAGCCTATCCGATGAACGTCCGAGGCGGCACGTCGATGAGTCTGGAAGACTTGGAAGCCAAAGGCTACAACAACTCCATGGCGCACGTCGACTTCATGTTTGGCTCCGCCGATATGGCCATCATCGGCTTGACGCAAGGCGGCAATGACGTCGTGGTTTTCAAGAACGGAAACTTTGTCTTCTAATTGACAAGGTTCGTGTTCTTGAGTATCATTAGTCCATAAACCAAGCACACGGAACACGGGTTGAACCAATCCCAGAGAGAAAGCGCAGGGTGAAAGCTTTCATCGGTCACAACTTACCAACCGTCAGGGCACTTTGAAAAGTGACGATCACGCCGCGTTAAGGCGATTGAGCACACGTGTTGCGTGTGAAAACAAGGTGGTACCACGAGACACTCGTCCTTACGACGGGTGTCTTTTATTTTCCAGGAGGAACTATGGTCAACATCAAAGAAAACGAAAAACTCAGTGTCATCAATCATTCAGCAGCCCATCTGATGGCCCAAGCCGTCAAGCGGCTCTACCCGCACGCCATGTTTTGGGTGGGCCCCGTCATCACTGAAGGGTTCTACTACGACATGGATCTGGGAGAGGATGTCCTCAACGACGAAGCCTTGGTCAAGATCGAAGCTGAAATGCGCAAGATCGCCAAAGACGGCAAGCGCATCGTACGTGAAGAACTGACCCGGGAAGCAGCCCTTGAGCTGTTTGCGGGCGATCCCTACAAGATCGATCTCATCAGCAACATGGATGCCGATACATTGATTTCGGCGTACCGTCAAGGCGAATTCATTGACCTTTGCCGCGGACCGCACGCCGAAAGCACCAAAGAACTCAAACATGTCAAACTCTTGAAAGTCTCCGGAGCCTATTGGAAAGGCGATGCGAAAAACAAGATGCTTCAACGCGTCTACGGGATTGCGTTTGATACGCAGGTAGCCTTGGATGCCCATCTGCACCTCTTGGAAGAAGCCAAGAAACGCGATCACAAGAAACTCGGAAAAGAACTCGATCTCTTCATGATGAGCGAGTATGGACCCGGTTTCCCGTTCTGGCTCCCCAACGGGATGATCTTGCGCAATATCCTGGAGAACTTCTGGTATGAGGAACACACCAAAGAAGGCTACCAGTTCATCAAGACCCCGATCATGCTGAACCAGGAACTCTGGGAAACCTCGGGACACTGGTTCAATTACCGGGAAAACATGTATACTTCGGAGATCGATGATCGGCTTTTCGCCATCAAACCGATGAACTGTCCGGGAGGCATGCTGGTGTACAAAAACACCCTGCATTCCTACAAAGACCTCCCGCAACGGGTGGGTGAATTGGGCCTGGTGCACCGTCATGAAGCCTCGGGAGCCCTCAACGGTCTCTTCCGGGTACGTACCTTTACGCAAGACGATGCCCACCTCTACATGCGTCCTGATCAGATCGAAAGCGAAGTCATCCGTTTGATCAACTTCTTTGATCGCGTCTATGCGCTCTTTGGACTCTCTTACACGATCGAACTCTCAACCCGTCCCTTGGAGAAATACATCGGTTCCATTGAGGTTTGGGATGCCTCGGAATCCGCCTTACAGAAAGCGGTGACGGCAGCCGGGAAGACGTTCAAACTCAATCCGGGCGACGGGGCTTTCTATGGGCCCAAACTCGACTTCCATCTGCGTGATTCCTTGGGACGCAGCTGGCAGTGCGGAACGATCCAGCTCGATATGAACCTGCCGGAACGTTTTGATCTGACCTATGTGGATGCGGACGGGGAAAAGAAACGCCCAGTTATGCTGCATCGCGTTATCTTCGGTTCCGTGGAACGCTTCATTGGGATCCTCATCGAACATTATGCCGGGGCCTTCCCGCTGTGGCTGGCTCCCGTTCAGATCGCCATCCTGGGTGTCAACGGTGAAGTCCATGACGAAGCCTGTGAAGCGCTCAAGAACCGTTTGGAAGCCCTCAAGTTCCGTGTCCATGTGGATAACCGCAATGAAAAACTCGGTTACCGCATGCGTGAAGCTCAAGTCAAGAAGATTCCGATTCAGCTCGTCATCGGTGACGGGGAGATCCAGTCAGGTTCCGTCAATGTCCGCCGTTACGGAAAGAATGATTCCGTGACGATGCCGGTCGACGACTTTATCGCCATGATTACGAAAGAGAACGTCGACAAAGCATGAAAAAATTCTTGATCCTTGCAGCCTTACTGGCGCTGAGCGCCTGTACACCCAAACCTCAACCTGAGGTCAAACTGAGTGTCATGGCTCCCAAAGGAGCGCCGGCCGTCACCCTGATTCCGCTCCTCAACGACACGGAAGACCGCATCACCTTGGTGGATGGGACGGAGCTCTTGACCGCCGAACTCATCAAGGGGGAGATGGATCTGATCATCGCTCCCATCAACTTAGGGGTCAAACTTATCGAAGAGGGGAATGCCAACTATGAACTGGCGGCGGTACTGACCTGGGGTAACCTTTACATCGTCGATGCCCGCCCAGCCGTTTCAGCGATTTTTGATCCGGAGCCCTTGGCGATGTTTGGGGTCGGATCAGTTCCTGAGATGATTCTCAACACCGTTAACGAGAAGCTGCCGTTTCGCTTCGAACGCGTTCCGTTTGCCAGCGTGGCTGACGTGCGCGGACAACTGTTGGCGGATGCCTACCGCTTTGGACTCTTGGCTGAACCGGTAGCTAGTGCCACCATCGCCGCGTCAACCGCTGCAGGTAAACCGTTTATCGTCATTACCGATCTTCAAGAGCTCTGGAAAGAAGTGACAGGTTTCGACAATTACCCGCAAGCCGCACTCTTTGTCCGTAAAGACTTGGACAAGGATGCTACGGTGAGTGACCGCATTACCTTGATGGCGGACTATGTGACCTCCATCGATGCGAATCCGTCCTTGATCACAGCGGACATCACCACCTGGACACCGGCAGCCCTCGGCTTACCCGCAGCAGCCGTCGTCATCTCGGCTTGGGATAAACTGAATGTCGAAGTACGACATGCCAGTGAAGTGAAAGCCGAAATCGAAGCCTTCCTGACTCGATTCAATTTATCAATCAGTGACTCCACGTACTTTCAACCCTAAGCACGCTAAAAGCGTGCTTTTTTAATGAAAATGCACACGATATAGTGTAGATTTATCACGCAATAGCCGTAAAATAAGTACTGTAGGGATGAGTCAAGCTGTCATCGATCAATGATGGGTTAGCGTTGTGGGGTGTCAACCGTTTCGGTGGATTGTGCTGAGTTAAGCTGATCCACCGGACTGTCTGCACATCATGGATTCCCACCTGTAGCACCAAAACCGGTGTTTTTTTTGTGTATAATGAAACCATGAAAAAAGCCGGGATTTGGCTGAGTTATGCGCTGGTGTGGGAAGTGGCGGCACGGATCGTGAATCGTGCGATCATTTTACCGTCCTTCAGCGGGGTCGTTACGATTATGACCCAACAAGCTTTCGGATCCGTCTTATGGATCGCTTTGGGACATACTCTGGGTCGGGTCCTGCTGGGAACGGTCATTGCCTTAATCACCGCGATCGTTTTGTGCGTTTCTGCCGAACGGTTCGTCGGGCTCAAACCCTGGCTGCATCCCTTGATCTTAGTCACCAAAACCATCCCCAACATCACCTACATTCTTTTGGTTCTGATCTGGTTCTCCCGGGAAACCACGGTCACGGTCATCACGCTGTTGATTCTGTTTCCTGTTTTGTACAGTCACCTCAGCACGGCCATCGATACGGTCATGCCGGCTTATCTGGATCTCTCCAAACTCTATCCGGAACGCTTCATCCATCGCGTCCGCCATGTGATCTTGCCGCTGATTGCCCCTCACATCCAGGAAGGGGTGAAGACGGCCATTGCGTTGGGATTTAAAGTCGGGGTCATGGCGGAACTGTTGGGACAGGTTCAGCCCGGTTTAGGGTACCTCATGCATCTGGCTCGTCAGGATGTGGATACTCCAGCCCTCTTTGCGTACACCGGGTGGATGATCTTAGTGGTGGTTGTCATCGAAAAAGGCTTAAGCCTATGGAAGAAGTCCCGTGATTGACTTGATTTCCACGATTCGAAATGCCCATGAAAAGGGGACAAGCCTCAAACGCTGTCTGATGGATCTTCGCCAAAAGTACGGCGGCATCTCTGAATCAATGATGGTTGCTGTCAAAGAAGTGTATCACTGTACCGACGATGAACTTGCGGAGATCACCCGATGGTTTCCAAAACTCAAATCCGGACCGCTGTCCGCCCATGAGCTCACCGTGTGTGAACCGTGTTGGAAGAGCCATCCGGAACTCATGGAACGATTGAAGGAAATCCAGAAACGCTGTGGCGATGAGGTCTTACAGATCACCCCCAGCGGATGTCTGGGGGCGTGTGGTGTTGGCCCTAATGCGCTCTTGGATGGCCAACTCTACTCGCAACTGGATCACAACCGGCCCTTTTGGGATCGACTAGAATCTTTTATCCAAAAATAAAACGGCTTCCTTGGTGGAAGCCGTTTGTTTTAGCGCAGCGATTTGACGGTGTTGACGACGTCGTGGAGATCAACCAGGTGAATGGCTTTGTCATTGCGGGCTTTGAGTTCCACTTGACCATTCTCCAAGGTTTTCCCGACGGTGATGCGCAGGGGAATACCGACAAGGTCCATGTCGTTGAACTTGACTCCGGCTCGCTCATCGCGATCATCCAGCAGAACGTCGATTCCGGCTGCGGTCAATTGATCGTACAAGGCATTTCCGGCATCCACTTGAGCCTCGATCTTCGTGTTGATGACGACCACAGCGACTTGGAAGGGCGCTAAGGCTTTGGGCCAAACAATCCCAAACTCATCGTGATGTTGTTCGACGATGGCGGCCAGGCAGCGTCCCGGACCGATCCCATACGAACCCATGATCACTGGATGCAGCGTGTTCTCCGCATCCAGATATTCCAAGCCTAAGGCTTGGGAGTATTTATCCCCGAGTTTGAAGGTGTTACCGACTTCGATCCCGTTCTTGAAGTGTATGGTCCCGCCGCAGTTGGGGCAGGTATCGCCGGGTTTGATGTTGCGGATGTCCGCAAACTGTGAGACCGTGAAATCACGACCGACATTGGCGTTGACCAGATGATAGTCCGTCTTGTTGGCTCCGACCAGGAAGTTGCTCATGGACCGGATCCGGTGATCGGCCACGATCTTTAAACTCGATCCGACCGGACCCGCAAACCCGACCCGGGCTTTCGTCAAGGTCTCCACGACTTCATTGGAGGCCAGTTCGACACTCGTCGCACCAAAGAGTTTCTGAAGTTTGACTTCGTTGATTTCATCGTCACTGCGAACCATGATGAGGACAGGTTGTTTATCGATGAGGTAGATCATCGATTTGGTCATCTTCGATTCGGGGATCTTATAGTTGTCGACCAGATCTTTTATTTTGCCGACTTTGGGCGTGTAGAGTTCTTCCAACGGCTTAAAGGCTTCCAAGGGCTCATCAACCGTGACACAGGCACTGACTTCCAGGTTGGAGGCAAAGTCACAGGTATCGCACAACACCAGTTTATCTTCGCCGATTTCGGAAACCGCTTGGAATTCTTCCGACAAGAGGCCACCCATGACTCCGGTATCGGCCCGAACGATCTTATAGTCGAGCCCCATGCGGTCAAAAGAGGCCTTATAGGCATCAAACATTTTCTGGTAGGAGACATCGAGTCCGGCTAGATCCTTGTCAAAGGAGTAGGCATCTTTCATAATGAACTCGCGAACGCGGATGAGTCCGAAACGCGGACGCGGTTCATCGCGGAACTTGGTTTGGAACTGATACAGGTTAAAAGGCAAGTCCTTGTACGACTTGACGTAACTGGCTGCTGCCATCAAGAAGAGCTCTTCGTGCGTCGGACCTAAGACAAACGGTTTACCGAACCGGTCCTTCAGGGAAAACATGCTGGAACCGATGAGAGCCCGTCGGCCGGACTGTTCGTAGACTTCTTCCGGGATCAGGGAAGGCATGAGCACTTCCTGGGCACCGGCTTTGTTCATCTCGTCACGGATGATGGCTTCGATCTTCTTCAGGACGCGATACCCCAGGGGCAGATACATGTAGACCCCGGAGGAATTCTTCTTGATCATCCCGCTGCGGACGAGCAGATTGCCGGAGGCGGAATCTTCGTCTTTGACGTTTTCGCGGAGGGTGAAGAAATAACTGGACTTGAGTTTCATGGGACACCTTACTTTTGATACTTTACGATTATATCATACCCGATTTTGTTTGACACACCGGGTTGGACATGCTAAACTAACCCTGCAAATAACTGTGGAAAGAAGAAGTTCCTGCTTCTCACCCGATGGCCGATGTCATGGGTCACTGCCGCAATCACCTTGTTTTGGCACTTTAAGCGGGAAATTCATACCCGCTTTTATTTTCAATCCAGGAGGAACCTTATATCACAAAACGAAGCACAAATGATGAATTGGTGAATGAAAACATCCGTTTCAAGGAAGTGCTGGTCATCGGACCCAACGGCGAACAACTCGGCCGTCTGATGCGCCGTGAAGCCTTGGAGAAAGCTTATGAGTATGGGCAGGATCTCTACTGTGTTGCCCCGACGGCCAATCCGCCGGTGTGCAAGATCTTGGATTACGGTAAGTTCAAGTTCGAAGCGCAGAAGAAAGCCAAAGAAGCCAAACGCCATCAGCAAACCACGGAAGTTAAGCCGTTACGACTCTCACCGGTTATCGACAAACATGACTTCGACACCAAGATGAAGCATGCGCGGACCTTTATCGCCGAAGGGCAGAAGGTCAGAATCGACATGCGTTTCCGCGGTCGTCTCATTACGCACGTAGAAGTGGGACAAAAAGTCATGGATGAATTTGCGCGTCAAATCAGTGATGTGGCGGTCATCGACAAGCCTGCGGTGTTGGACAACCGCACCTTGATTCTGGTCTTAAGTCCGAAGAAAACCAAATAGGAGAAGCCGATATGCCCAAGATGAAAACTAAAAGTGCTTTGGCCAAACGCGTCAAAGTCACCGGCAGCGGGAAACTCAAACGCCACCACGCGTACATTTCCCACATGGCCGCCCACAAAACGCACAAACAAAAGCGTAATCTCAGAAAGTCTGCCCTGATCAGCACGTCCGATTTCAAACGGATCAAGTTGCTGATTCAGCGCTAGGAGGAGTCCCATGCCAAGAGTAAAAGGTGGATTTGTCACCCGTCGTCGCCGTAAAGGCGTCTTGAAGCTGGCGAAAGGTTATTTCGGCAGCAAACACACGATTTATAAGACCGCTCACGAGCAGGTCATGCACTCGCTGAAATACGCGTACCGTGACCGTCGTCAGCTGAAGCGCGAAATGCGCAAACTGTGGATCGCTCGTATCAACGCCGCGGCCCGCATGAACGACATCAGCTACTCCCGTCTGATGAACGGCCTCAAACAAGCCAACATTCTGGTCAACCGCAAGATGTTGTCCGAAATGGCCATCCATGATGCCAAAGGGTTCAGCACCCTGGTTGAAAAAGCCAAAAAAGCCCTCAACAAATAAACGCCTTCCGGCGTTTATTTTTTTGTTTTATAGGCATTGAGCTTATCGATGGCGATGCTTTGATAGATGGGTTCCTGACGGGATTCCCACATCATCTGCGCCCAGGTACACCACAGAAGGTTATGCAGAGTCTCATAACGATCCAAACGACGTTGTTCATCCGTGTTTGGAATGCGACCGAAGTAGGCGAGGAGGAAGCGTTGCCGTTCATCGGACGTCAAGTCATTCTCTGTGATGAAACTCATCACGTCGAAGAACGGATCATTGTCGCCCGCATATTCATAATCCAAGAGGTAATCTCGTGATGGGGAAAACCCGATGTTTCCCGAAACCCAATCGTTGTGGCAAAGGGTCAAGCGGGTAGGCAGTTGATCGACGGCTTGGATCACAGTTTCCGCGGAAGCATCCTCGATCAGCGGATGCTTGACATGAGCCCGGTACTGACGGTAACGGGCGATGGGGTCAAAAGGTTCACCGATCGG
Source organism: uncultured bacterium (assembly GCA_903847945.1). GTDB lineage: Bacteria > Bacillota_I > Bacilli_A > Erysipelotrichales > Erysipelotrichaceae > UBA2212. Next base: position 218,544 of record CAINEY010000011.1, read on the forward strand.
AGTTTGAAGGGCGTGCAGGCGACGCATCAACGCTGCAGTGCGTTCGATGCGATCGGGTAACGAAGTTTCCCCAAAGGTCTCCAGATCCTTCACATAGCGTGTGATCTTGATGCCGGTACTTGAATCGAAGTATACGGTCTCGACATCCAATCCGGTTTGTTTGATCAGAGCCAAAGCTTTGGCTTCGTGGTCTCGATTGACGATCCGATCGGCATCGGCCTTGGGAAAACGAACGATAAAAGTCTCGCCGCGGACAGTAACCAGAACATTGTAATTGGTGAGTCCTTTATTCAGGTCAGTTGCGGTGAAGTCGCTCGTTTTAAAGTAATTTGACAACCAAGCGTGAGTATCCATCATCACCACTATAGCATATTCCGCTGAAGGGCATGGAGCGCAGCGCTGCGGTAACGTTCAGCCACAATCATCATGATCACGATCAATCCTAAGATCATGGGATACAACCAACTGACCAGTCCCATGTCCATCAAGCGACCCAAGAGGTTGGTGATGATCGTTCCGCCCAAATAGGAGAAACCGATCTGTAAACCGACGGCCAATCCGGCATCCTGCGGGGTGTAGCGTTTCGGTGTTTCATGCATCATGGCTGGATAAAGCGGTGCGAATCCGCCCCCAACGAAGATCAAACTGATTCCCCAAAGCAAGGGATGATTTAGCGCAATCAGCCCAACCACACCCAACGCCGAAAGACTGAGTCCTCCGCGAATCAAGGTGTGTTGGGGAATGCGGTTGGCTAAGGCACCGATCAGGAAGCGTCCGGCCATGATGGAACCATAATACAAGCCGACATACGCTCCGGCCTGAGCCGGACTCATGCCGCGTCCCACCACAAACGCCGTGGAAGTCCACAAACCAACACCCAACTCGGCACCGACATAGAGAAAGTAAAAGGCAATCCCAAACAACATCCGCGGTTTAAACTTACCGGTGTGTTTTGTTGTTGCTTTTGATGTATTCGATGAGGAATCCCACAGAGTAAAACTGAGTACTAAGACTAAAGCGATGATAAGTTGAAGTCCACCAATGCGGAAATAACCCTGATTCCACACGGTTCCTGCAGCCAGGGTAATGGCCATCAGGGAAGGACCGGACGTTGCCCCAACCCCCCAGAATCCATGCAGCCACGACATGTGACGTGCGCTGTAGTGCTTAGCAACGTAATCGTTAAGCAGGGCATCCACGGCTCCTTGACCGATGCCGAGTCCCAGACTAAAGAGCACCAATCCCCCAAAACTGTTGGACCAGCCGATCCCGATTAGGGATGCTGCGGTCAAAAAAGCACTGCCGGCCGTGACTGATCCATAACCGATCTTGGCACCGACTCGGGTCGCCATGATGCTGGATAGGGCAGACAACGGCAAGACGATCAAGATGATCCAGGAAGCGGCTTCAATGGGTTGTTGGAATTGAAGGCGCATGAGGGGCCAGGCTACCCCTAAAACCCCGTCCGGAAGACCGAGGCTGATGAAGGATAAATAGATGACCAGTAAGAGAATCGTTGATTTGATTGAAGGCTTCATCCCGCAGGTCCTCCTTAAGTTCAGGGATAATCATAGCACAGCCCCCTAAGCTTTGATAGAATGGGAGGTATGAAAACCGCTCTGGTCGCCCTTAACGTCAGTTACATCCACAAGAACTTGGCTTTACGCTGGCTATTGGTGACCAAACCGGATTACCAGGAGGCTAAAATCTTCGAAGGCCTCACCAAAGACCCGCTCGATCTGGTTGAGCCGATCTTGGATTATGCCCCGGATGTGGTGGCGTTGAGTGTCTACATTTTCAATATCGAAGCGACCCTTCAACTGATTCGTGCGCTCAGAAAACAACAGCCCACGCTGCTCATCGTTGCGGGAGGACCGGAAGCTACCTACAACCCTAAACCCTTGTGGGAAGCCGGAATCGATCGACTATATCGAGGGGAAGCCGAACTGGTGTTTTGGAAAGACTTGGACGGAGATAAGGTTGGTGGCGTAATGCATCATCCTGAAGATTCGGCTGACGTGTTGCGGGCTGATTTATCTGAGCTTGAGACGCTTCGTTCGCCTTATTTTCTGGATGTTGATCAAGCCGACCTGGATCGTCGTTATCTGTACGTAGAAAGTTCACGCGGTTGTCCCTTTGGATGCGCGTATTGTTTAGCGGCCCAAGACCCTCACGTCCGATTGTTCTCGGAAGACTATATGACGACGTTTTTTTCACGATTACGTCAGACCTCGGTGCGTCAAGTCAAGTTTTTGGATCGAACCTTCAATCTGAATAAAGACCGAGCCTTGCGTTTGGCTCAGCAATGCCTGGATTTACCTCAAGGGATGAATGTGCATGTGGAACTGGTGGGGGATCGCCTAGATGAGCGCTTGATTCAGCTCTTTGCGCAACATCCAGAACGGTTCCGCTTGGAACTCGGTGTTCAAAGTTTGAAACCGAGTACCTTGAAATCTGTGGGGAGGCACAGTGATCTTCCCAAACTGTTGACCGTGATCGATCGATTCTCGCATGCTGACGTCCTGCAGCACACAGATCTCATCGCCGGCTTACCCCAGGAAGACTTGCAGTCCTTTCAAGTCTCTTACAACGGCTTGATCCGTTTGAATCCCCATGAAGTGCAAGTGGGCATCCTGAAGGTTCTCCATGGTTCGGCTCTGGAGAATCTGCGTCATGCCCAAGGTTATCGTGTGGAAGAGTCAGCGCCGTATACGGTCCGTCAAACCCCCTGGATGAGTGAAGAAGATCTGAAGATCGTTGAAGCGGTTGCCTTGGCTACCGAGAAAGCCTACAACAGTCAAAAACTCCGACTGGAGTTGGATTTGGTTTTTCAAATGGCGGACCCCTTTAGCGTCATGGCCCGCATCGGAAATCAACTTCAACGATTATCAAAACCATACACTAATCAAGCCTTTTATCGAGCGGTCTTGGAGGCTATGAGTTTGGTAATCGATCCTCAAAAAGCGACCGCCTTGGTGATGCATGCCTACCTTCGCAACGCCAATACATTGCCACCCAAGCTTATCGATACATCAACCGATAAACGAATGCTGAACGCGCTCAGAAAACAGTTGAACTTGCCGGATTCGGTCAAACATCTGATCATTACCGATCGTATCGACGATCAACCCGGACAACTGGTGTGGTGCTATGGCACGCCACCGCAAACCCCAACCCCGATTACGATTGACTCGCTACCTCCAGTCGAAAAGGACCTCGCATGAAACTTCTCCTCGCTACACATAACCCCAATAAAGTGATTGAACTGAAGGCTCTACTGACCGATCATCCCGAAATCGAGGTGTTGACGCTCAATGATTTGAACATCGCTGAGGAACCGGAAGAAACGGAGCCGTCGTTTGAAGGTAATGCGATTTTAAAAGCGCAATGGGCGATGGAACGCAGCGGACTGATCAGTCTGGCGGATGATTCCGGCTTGGAAATCGATGCGCTCAACGGAGAGCCGGGCGTCTATTCAGCCCGTTACTTGGGTAAAGATACACCCTACACCCTAAAGAATGCGATCATCTTGGATCGCTTGAAAGAGGAATCCGATCGTCGGGCTCGCTTTGTGAGTGTGGTTGCCATTGCCTATCCAAAGTCGATGCACAATGAAGGAGACACTGCTATAATCGTGAGTGAAGGGATCATGGAAGGTTCGATCGGTTTTGAAGCGTTGGGTTCCAACGGATTCGGCTACGATCCCATCTTTATTCCTTACGGACACACCTTAACGTATGCCCAGTTGAGCACGGACGTAAAGAATAAGGTATCCCATCGCGGACAGGCATTTCGAAAAGCAATCCGAGTCTTGATCGAAGGAGAATCCCATGCGCTTTGAAAAATTAAACGCGGTGATGATTGGTGCGGTAATCTGGATCGTTTTAGTCATCACGTCATTGCAAGTCATCGGATTCCATCCGGATTTTTATCGTGAACAATACCTGCATCGCGGTACCGCCGAAGAAATCGGAGTTTCGTTTAATGACTTGATGAGCGTTACGGAGGTTCTTTTGGATTATACCGCCGGAGCGCGCGATAATCTGGACATCACCGTGGAAGTCAATGGAGCCCTTCAACCGTTCTTCAATCAGCGGGAGATCGATCACATGGTCGATGTACGGGTCTTATATCACAATGTGTTGTTGATTCGCGATGTGCTGGGACTCTTTTTGATCATCAACCTCATCACGACCTTCCTTTTGGACAAGCGACTCGATGCACAGCGCCTACTCTACGGAATCCTGGGGGTTACTGTGGTGTTGGGAGCGATCCTGATGGCCATCGGACTTTACGCTATCCTCGATTTTGACGCCTTCTGGACCCAATTTCATCATGTCTTCTTCACCAACGACCTTTGGCTTTTGGATCCGCGAACGGATAATCTGATCAATCTGGTTCCGACGGGCTTCTTTATCGACCTCATTGTCACTATCGTGACGGTGTTTATCGTGGCTTTAGGCAGTGTCGTCGTCCTTCTTAAGGGCTTAGCCGACAAAGGAATTTCACATAACACCCTCAAATGGATCGGAGTCGTCACCATGACCATCGACCATATCGGTTTCTTCTTGTTTCCGGAAATCCGCTTATTACGGATCATCGGACGCTTAACGTTCCCGATTTTTGCGTATTTGTTTACCCAGAGTTTCCGGTATACCGAAAACCGGAATAAGTTTTTGGGTCGTCTGTTGGGCTTTGCGGTGTTAGGACAAGTGCTCATCATCACGGCTGGAGTCAGCGGATTTGTGAATGTCCTTTTCTTGTTTGCGCTAGGTTGGATTGCCCTTATGGCTTCGGATCACGGTTATCCCATTGTTGGATTCTTGGTGGCCATCATCGCAGAGTTGGCGGGGGTGGATTATGGAGCCTACGGCATCTTCACGATCTTGATCTTTGATCATTTTCACGGACAAAAGCTGGCTCAGGGTTTGGGTTTTGCGGCGTTGACGGTTTTTTACACGCTGGGCAATCATTTCGCCCTCTACGGCGGTAACGGATTGAACCTGTTGTGGACCAGCGGGATCCAAGGATTAGGTATCTATGTGGTCCAGCTCTATGCGGTGTTAGCCGTGATTCCCTTGTTTTTCTACCTTTACAAGGCTCCCAAAGACAAACAATCGATCTTAAGTCAGATCAATCAATACTTCTTTTATTTCTACTATCCGCTGCATTTTGCGCTCTTGGCGTGGTTGGCCCGATGATCCATGTGGTGCTTTATGAGCCGGAGATTCCTCAGAACACCGGCAACATCATGCGCACGTGTGTGGCGATCGGTGCGAAACTGCATCTGATTGAACCCTTAGGGTTCAAACTCGATGAACAGCGCATCCGACGGAGCGGAATGGACTACATCGATGACCTGGTGTATGAAGTCCACCCTAGCCTTGAGGCGTATCTCTCCAAGTACCCCATGCCGATGTGGATGATCACGCGCTACGGGATGAAGACCCCGTATGAGACGGATTTGAAAGCCTCTGGCGAGGTGTTTGTGATGTTTGGGAAAGAGAGTACCGGGATCCCCAAATCGATTCTGAGTGCCCATCTGGACCGCTGTCTGCGCTTACCGATGGTCGCCAGTGCCCGCAGTCTGAACCTGTCGAATGCAGTGGCTGTGGTGATGTATGAACTGTTACGTCAAAACGGCTTTCCGGGTTTATCTGCCCGTGAAGTCCTCAAAGGCGAGGATTGGTTATTGAAATGAATGAGCTCTTATCGTGGCTGAGTGTCCGTCATCACCGATACCTCAGTTTTTATGTGGTGTTTGCCTTGTGTGCGATGGTCATTCTGAGTCAGCAGGCTGCCTTGGCGTGGCCATTGACTCAACTTCAAGGCGCCAGCGATCTGACGGTCTTGTCGAGTTTAGCTAATCAAACCCTCTTAACGCGCTTGGTGGCGACCACTTTGGATTATGGGGTGGATCTCTCCAGGTATTTGGCTCAAGTGCGTCTTGAAGAGGTCATTATGATCCTATTGGCCGTGCTCTTGGTTCAAAAAACAGAGCCGTACTCGACTCCAATCGTCTTGCGCATCGTGTTGAGTGTGGAGATCCTGTTGACCTTGGGCTTGGCCCTGATCTTGAACTTGGCCTTCAACTCCACCGACACGCTGGCAGCCGTCACGCTGATAAGAAGCTTTGGCTGGGTCTACGGGATTGGATCGGTCATCGTGATGGCCGCTATAACATTCGAAGGAATCCGGCTCTGTTTCCTCAGTTATTCCGATTGAATTTCCAAACAATTGTCGCTATAATGCGAAAGAGGTTCACCCATGATCGAAAACCTGAATGATGTCATCTCGGCGCTGCTGATCGTGCTGGTGGTGGCCTTAGTGATCATCCTCAACCTGAGTTTCTTCGTGAAACACCGCAAGAAAAAACTGATTGAGGAAGAAATCGAATACTACAAAGAGTGGTAAAAGGAGCTCCATGTTTACAAAATCGTTTGCATCCCCCAATGCCCCCAAGGCAATCGGCCCGTATTCACCCGCCGTTAAACTCGGTGATTTCGTGTATCTGAGCGGCCAGTTGCCACTGGATACGGAAGGAAATCTGGTTCCCGGAGACATCCAGGAACAAGCCTATCAAGTGCTTAAAAACATGGAAGCCACCTTGGCTGAAATGAACCTCGAAATGCGCCACATCGTCAAGACCACGGTTTTCTTGACCGATCTCAACGACTTCGCGGCGCTTAACGAAATCTACGCGACGTACTTCAGTCATCCGTACCCGGCCCGTTCGACCGTCCAAGTGGCGGCCTTACCGAAAGGAGCGAAAGTCGAGATCGAAGCCATCGTCATCGATACCCTCGTCTATGAACAGCAAGCCATGCATCAGCACAGCCATGAAGGCTGCAGCTGCGGCGAAGAAGGTTGCGGCGAAGGCTGCGACTGTGAAGGCGACGGTTGTGATTGTGAAGACGGAGAATCCTGTTCCAACGGATCCTGCTGCGGCTAACCAGCCGCTTTTTTTTAGGTTTTGTGATCCGCATTGCGAAGAAGAGGGTATGCGACATGTCAATTACCTCGATTACGATCCCGTTTCCCACCGCACGCGTTTGATGAGCGCACATCCGGACTCCATCGGACTAAAACCGATGCATGTGCTGGAAGCCTGGGCCAATGCGTATGGTACAGGGCTTGAAGGTTCCCGACAGGCTTTCAAATCTGCGCGTGTCGGACGTCAGAAACTGCCGGTACTGATCGACCCTTACCGTCAGATCTACTTCTTTCCGACCCAAAGCCCCAAACACCCAAGCTGCATCTGGATCAATGCTGCTCAGATCGCCGAAGTGAAAAACGACGGACTCCTGACCAAGATCGTGTTTGGCGACGGGAACGAAGTGGTCCTGCCGATGGGACCCCGATCGATCCGCCGTCAGCTCCATCGCATCGAGTTGATGCGTCAAGCCATCACGCGTCAGGTTTTAGCCGATGGTCTACTGATTGCACATCATCCTTGAAAGTCTGATTAAACTGAGTATAATAGGGGAAGACCTTATGAAACTCACCTTAAAAGACCTCAAAACTTTGATTTATGTCACCGCGTCAGCCCTGTTGTACACGTTGACGATCAAACTCTTCATCAACGCCGGTGATCTCTTGCCTGGCGGTTTTTCCGGGATCTCTTTGTTGATTTCCCGTGTCATGGATCGCTATTACGGCGTCTTGATCCCGTTCTCGCTGCTTTACATCGCCTTCAACATTATTCCGACGATCTTGGTTTTTCGGTACGTCGGGAAACGTTTTGCGATCTTCTCGGTCATCCAATACGGACTAGTCGCCTTGTTTTCGATGGTGATTCCGGAAATGCCGATCACAGGGGATCTCATCCTCATTTCGATCTTTGGAGGGATCCTGGGGGGCTTCAGTGTGTTGTTGGCCCTCTTGGTCAACGCCAGCGGGGGAGGCACCGACTTCATCGCGATCTATGCCGCCAATACCCTTAAACGGGATACCTGGGGTTACATCTTAGCCGGAAACGTCATCGTGTTGGGCATCGCCGGACTGTTGTTTGGTTGGGATAAAGCCCTTTACTCGATCATCTATCAGTTTGCTTCGACGCAGGTCGTCAGCAGCCGTCACTTGCGTTACAAGCAGACCGCCTTGACGCTGATCACGGAACATCCTGATGACGTCATCCAAAGCATTTTAGCCACCACCCGTCACGGAATCACCAAACTGTGGGGCGAAGGTGGTTACAGCAAGCAACCCAAGTCGATGTTGTACATGGTCGTTAACGCCTTTGAGATCGAAGATGTCATCGAAGCGGCCAAATCCGTCGATCCCAAGATCTTCATCGCCGTCAATAAAATCGAACGCATTATCGGTAATTTCTACCAAAAACCTTACGAATAACTTGCGCTTTGGGACACTCTGTGCTTAAATAAACATTGTCTTATCCAGAGATGGGGTAGAGAGTTAGCTCGCATCACCCCACGCCAACCTGCCGGAAACGGTAAGGTGGATCCGCTAACACCGATAAGGGACACATCGAATGACAACGCCCTTATCCTGTTGATAAGGGCTTTATTTTTCTGTAAGGAGGAACCCATGAGCAGAACTTATTACTTCTCGTCGGAAAGCGTCACGGACGGACATCCCGACAAAGTGTGCGATCAGATCGCCGATGCGATCTTGGATGAAGCATTACGCCAGAATCCGCACTCCAAGATGGCGGTAGAAGCCACCATCAAAGACAACACGGTCGTCATCTACGGTGAACAAACCACGGATGCGTTGTTGGATTACGCCAAGATAGCGCGAGGCGTCCTTGCGGACATCGGCTATACCGAGTTTTTCAACGTGATCCTGTTGGTGGGTAACCAGTCTCAAAATATCTTTGACAAAGTCGTCTTGGGCAATGAAATCGCCGCCGGCGACCAAGGCATTATGTTTGGGTATGCCACCAACGAAACTCCCAACTACATGCCCCTGGCCATCGATACGGCCCATAAACTGTCCAAACGACTTTCAGATTTCAAACATATCGATCCGCGCATCAAACCGGACGGGAAAACGCAAGTCACGGTCCTCTATGAAAACGATAAACCGGTTCGCATCACCAAAGTCGTGGTCTCCACCCAACACGATGCCGATCTGGATCTGGATGAACTGCGGACGATTATCCGCAAAGAAGTCATCGATAAAGTCATCGATCCAAAATGGATCGATTCCATGGACTTCGAAACCATCATCAATCCGGGAGGCAACTTCATCATCGGCGGACCTTACGGGGATTCCGGAACGACCGGACGTAAGATCGTTGTGGATACCTACGGTGGAATGGGACGCATCGGCGGTGGCTGTTTCTCCTCCAAAGACCCCTCGAAAGTGGATCGCAGTGCGGCGTATTACTGCCGCTATGTGGCGAAGAACATCGTCGCGCATGGCTTGGCGGATCGATGTGAAGTGCAAGTCTCTTACGCAATCGGCTTGACCAAACCGCTGTCCATCTTCATCAACACCTTCGGGACGGAAAAAAAGCCCATTACCGAGATCGAAGCCTTCGTGGCGCGCAACTTTGACTTCACCGTTTCCAACATCATCGACGAGTTGAAACTGTTGCGTCCGATCTACCGCAAGACCTCCAATTTCGGTCATTTCGGCCGGGAAGAGGCCGATTTCCTCTGGGAATCGATCAAGGACATCAAGTAAGGACCTTCGGGTCCTTTTTTAAGCGCTTGAGTTGAGTGCGTGCCGTGCAAGTGCTACACTTAATGTGCTTAAGGAAGTGAGAAACCATGAACCAAACTGAACTGATCACCCAACTGGCCGATTCGATGAGCAAGATCCGTCGAGCCCACAAAACCATGCGGACTCATTTTGATGATGAGTCGCTGCCCTTGTACCTCTTGATGGATGTCGATGCGATCGCCAACAACGGACAAGTGCCCATCTCAGCCGTCAAAGAAGCCTTAGGCGTGACGGCAGCTGCGGCAACCCAATTCATCAAACGCTTGGAGAAACACGGCTACATTGAGCGACAGATTGATCCCAACGATCGTCGAGTTACCCTGATTCAACTCAATGCGAGAGGCAAAGCCGTGGTCAAACGCACCAAAAAGCAATACCAAGCCGTGATGAACACGTTGATCGCGGAGTTGGGTGAGGAAGACAGCGCTACGCTGATCCGATTATTAAATAAAACCATGATGATCCTCGAAAGGAAAGACAACCATGACTAAGAAAACGAAACGACTGTTGATTTGGATCGGAGTGATCCTCATACTGGGTTTGGCTGGAACGGCATTTGTGAATAACGCGCAAAAGAATGCCCGTCAAGCCCTGATCGATTCCACGGAAGTCGTCACCGTCGAACGCGGTGATTTGACCTTGTATACCCTGGCCAAAGGCAAGATCGTTTCTGCCAAGACCACCGAATACGGCTTTACCGGTTCATTCAACACCTCCTACGTCAGTGTCGGGGATTTGGTGAGTGCCTACGATGATCTGGGGAAATATGTCAACCTGATGGGGCAGACCCGTGTGGTTGAAACCAAGGTCGAGGGAATCGTGATTGCGGTGCCCGGCAGTTTCAGCACGACCTGGGTGATCGCCGATCCCAATGACCTGGAAATGAGTGTTCAGATCAGTGAGAAAGACATCGCCAAGATCGAAATCGGTCAAACGGCTCAGGTCTTCGTGGATGCCTTGGGCATCACCGTGGAAGGGTCCGTCAGCGACATCAGTTATTTCGGAAACACCACGGCAGACTACACGACCTATACTGTCATCCTGAGCTTCTCGAAAGGGGACGCTCCGATCTTTTTGGGGATGACCGGTTCAGGCAAAATCGAAATCAATGCGTTGAACGATGTCTTGTTGGTGCCGGTAGATGCCCTCATTGAAGACAACGGGAAGTACTATCTGTTGGATGAGGCTTGGCTGGAACAGCCCAACCGTCCGCAACGCGAGTTCTACCTGGAAGTGACCCTTGGGGCAGCCGACATCCGCTTTGCGGAAGTCAGCGCAGAAGGTCTGGAAGGACAAGCGGTCCTGATCCTTCCTTCCGAAACGACCTTTGGGTTCTTCGGCCGCTTCAACAATGATTAGCCTCCAAAACGTTAAAAAGCACTATCACATGGGTGAAGTCCTGGTCAAGGCCTTGGATGGCGTTTCTTTTGAGATCGAGAAAGGGGAGTTTGTGGCGATTGTCGGTCCTTCCGGCAGCGGCAAATCGACCCTGATGAACATCCTGGGCTGTCTGGATGTGGTCACCGACGGGGTGTACGCACTCAACGGAAAGAAGATCCGGGAGTACGATGAGAATGACCTGGCGGAAATCCGCAATGCCTCCATCGGCTTTGTGTTCCAGCAGTTCAACCTCTTGCCCAGTTTTACGGCCATCGAAAACGTGATGGTGCCCTTGACGTATGCGCGGGTCGGACGCAAAGCACGGGAAGTCAAAGCAAAAACACTCTTAAGCTCGGTTGGCTTAGGTGACCGCATGACACACAAACCAACGGAACTCTCCGGAGGTCAGCAACAACGTGTTTCTATTGCCCGTGCCTTGGCGAACGATCCGGACATCATCCTGGCGGATGAACCGACCGGAGCCTTGGATTCCAAAACCGGGCAGGAAGTGCTGCGCTTGCTACAAAGCCTTAACCGGCAAGGCAAAACCATCCTGATCATTACCCACGACATGGCCATTGCGCGTTATGCGCGACGCATCATCCGTTTGAAGGATGGCCTGGTGGAAAGCGATACAGTCAATACGGAGGTCAATGACGATGTTCAATGAATATTTTGCCATCGCCTGGCGTTCCGTCACGGCCCATAAGATCCGCGCCTTACTGACGACCTTAGGCGTGGTGATCGGCGTCAGCAGCGTCATCCTGCTGCTCTCGTTGGGAAATTCAGCCAAAGCCGAAGCCGAGAAACAGATCCGGTCGATCGGATCGAACCTCATCTATGTGACCGTGACCGATCCGATCGGGGTTCTTCCTTCGATCTGGCTCGATGAAATCAAAGATGCGGCCCGCATCGCTTACTACAGCGAAATGGTTCAGCGTCCCGTCGTGTATAACGTCAACGGAAACGACATCGACGTGACCGTCAGCGGGGTCAACGCGGATTTTGATACCGTGTCATCTTTGACGATGGAGTCGGGACGTTTCCTCAACGACTTGGATACCCGGATGGGTTTACCGGTTGCCGTGGTCGGGTTTAAGATCGCCGATGCCTTGTATGCCGGGGATGATCCGATCGGGAAGACCATCGTCATCAACGGAGTTCCCTTTGAGATCATCGGGGAAGTCGGTGAACGTGGACAAAGCTTCAGCGGCGACAACGACATGCAGATCTACATCCCCTATGACTTCGCCCTCAACCTGTTCTCCAGCCGGGCGATCATGCGCAGTTACTATCTGACTTCGATCACCGAAGCGGATGTGAACACAACGCTGACCAAAGTTTCGGCGTACTTGGAAGAGACCTTGCCGTCGACGTCATTGTACCGTGCTTTCAGTCAATCACAGATCTTGGGCATCATGGATACGTTGATGAGCCTGTTGACCTCGCTTTTGGCGGGGATCGCCTCGATCTCGCTGATTGTCGGTGGCATCGGTATCATGAACATCATGCTGGTGACCGTGCGTGAACGGACCCGAGAGATTGGGATAAGAAAAGCGTTAGGCGCCAAACGCTCGCAGATCCTGCTTCAGTTCTTGATCGAAGCAGTCATCATTACACTCTTGGGCGGGTTAATCGGCTTAGGCATTGCGTTTGCCGGGGCCTGGCTCATCAGTCAAGTCAGCGGGTTTACCGTTACTATCGGCCCGGAAACGGTTCTGTTGGCCTTATTGTTCTCGATAACGATTGGACTCATCTTCGGGATCTATCCCGCCAACAAAGCCGGTAAACTGGAACCGGTTGAAGCCTTACGTTATGAATAAACAAACGACGCCTCTGGCGTCGTTTTAGTTTTGAACCTCGTGTTGCACGACTGGGGTTTCCATTGTGATCGGAAGGATCAGCGCGTTGATGGACACCAGGTAGTCCAGGATCAGCGGTAAGGCTACCGCCGTTTCCGCACTGCCGCCTCCGTCATGAAGCAGCACCACATTGACACGTCCGCGTTTGATGCCGAGGATTGTGCGGTGGGCAATAAACTCGGCGGTATTGGTGGAATTCCCGTCCCCGCTGGAGACATTCCAATCGAAGTAGTGGTAGCCCAGCGCATTGACCTTGGCTGTGACTTTCGTCATGATCCCGGGATTGAAATCACTGATGCGATTACTGGAACCTCCGGGGAAACGCAGGATCATCGAGCGGATCCCGGTGAGGGAATAGACATGATCGGAGATCCCTTGGAGGTCGCTAAGGTAGGCATCCACCGACGAATAGATCCGGTCATAATCGTGCGAATAGGTGTGCAATCCGATGGTATGGCCTTCTTGAACAGCACGGATCAAGGTTTCGTCGTAACGGGAGGATCGTTTGACCACAAAGAACGTGGCTTTGACCCCGTAATCCGCCAAGACATCCAAGACGGTCTCGGTGTTTAGGCTGGGACCGTCATCAAAGGTCAAGTAAACGATGGTTTCCGCTTCATCGATCACGGTGACATCCCGCGTTAAGGTCACGGTATTTCCGCCGTCATCGGTGACGGTGTAGGTCACGGTGTAATCACCGATCGTGGTGGGATCGACGTTGTGATCGACCACAACCCGATCGCTTAGATCGCCGCAGTTGTCACTGACTCGATACCCCGGATCACGAAACGACGCATTGAGCGGGACGTCCATGGTTTCATACCCTTTAAGACTCAACACAGGGGCTTGAAGATCCTGACGCAGCAGGGTTCGAACGACGGTGGACGTATTTCCACTGGCATCCGTAGCGGTATAGACAACGCTGTTGCCTTCCAGTCGAATGCGTAAACGGCGTGCGATCTCGCTATCGACCGCATCGCTGACGTGAATGCCGGGTTCCGCATACGGGGCCAAGGGACAGACGACTTGGGTCAGATCGCCGTCAAGCGTGATCTCTGGCGGTGTCCGATCAAGCACCCGGACGGTTCGGGTCAATGAGGTGGTTTTTTCATCGTGTTCCCACGTATAAGTTAAGGTATAAGTACCCGGCACCATCGGATCCAGGCTTCCGGAAACGGTGACCTGGTTATCGGGGGCGACAAATCCAGGATCGGTGAATGGGGTGCCGGCTTCATGAAGGATCGTCGCAGATCCTTTCAAGCGAAAAGGATCCTGGCAAGCGCCAAGCACCATCAGCAACATCACCAAACCGATCCAACGGAGTTTCATGGTTTTAGTATACCAAAAACATCCCTTATCGGGATGTTTCGTCTTCGGGTTCGAACTGAGCGTTGTAGAGGGTCGTGTAGAACCCGTTCTTGGCCATCAGGGACTCATGGGTTCCGTGTTCGATGATGGCTCCGTGGTTCATGACCAGGATGAGATCCGCATCACGGATAGTGGAGAGGCGATGGGCGATGATGAAGGAGGTCTTCTCAGCCATCAAGCGTTCCATGGCTTTACGAATCAGGACTTCCGTACGGGTATCGACCGAGGAGGTTGCCTCATCCAGGATCAGAATGGGATGATCGGCCAAGAAGGCCCGGGCAATCGTTAAGAGTTGTTTCTGGCCTTGGCTAAGGTTATTCGCTTCTTCGTTGATGAGGGTCGCATAGCCTTCCGGTAAGGTACGGACGAAATGATCGACCATGGCGGATTTGGCCGCAGAAAGCACCGCGTCATCCGAGGTCTGTGTCTGTGCAAAACGGATGTTGGAAGCAATCGATTCATTGAAGAGCCAGGTGTCCTGCAAGACCATCCCGAAGATGGTGCGCAGTTCTTTGCGCGAGAAAGAGCGGATATCGATGCCATCGACATTGATGGAACCGCTTTGCACGTCATAGAACCGCATCAAGAGGTTGATGAGGGTGGTTTTACCGGCTCCGGTCGGACCGACGATCGCGACGCGTTGTCCGGGTTGAACCGTAAACGACAAGTCTTGAAACAGCATCTTCTCCGGGGTGTAACCAAAGCATACGTGATCGAACGTCACATGGCCTTTCAAGGGGACTGGAGCTGTACCACTGGCCTCCGCAGCTTCTTCCGGTTCATCCAAGAACTCAAAGACACGCTCAGCAGACGCCACAGTGGATTGAAGCAGGGTGCCGATGTTGGCGACCTGGTTGATGGGCTGGTTAAAGTTTCGGGTGTAGGTGATAAAGGATTGGATCCCACCGATCTGAAGCTGACCGTTGAGCACCAGGGTTGCCCCTAGGACACTGACGGCGACATACGACAGGTTGGATACCAAACTGATCAGGGGCATCATCACGCCGGCGATAAACTCGGATTTCCAGCTGTCGAGAAAATAGCGATGGGAGAGCTGATCAAACGTTTTGGTCTGACGGGCTTCCGCATTGAACACTTTGATGATGGGATGGACCCCAAAGGTTTCCTCGATGTGGCCGTTGAGTTGTCCCAAGGTCTTCGTCCGTTGACGGAAATAGCGTTGACCGATCTTGACGATGTTGGTAACCAAGAGAAGGCTGACCGGTAAGGACACCAAAGCAATCAGGGTCATCTCCCAGCTGATGGACACCATCATGACCAGGATGCCCAAGACGGTGGTGATGGCTGTGATGACTTGCGAAATGGACTGTTGGAAGGATTGACCGATCGTATCGACATCGTAGGTAATGCGCGAGAGCACATCTCCAATGGGTTGATGATCAAAGAAACGAAGCGGCAGGGTGTTGATCTTGGCGATGATGCGTGAACGCAGGGTGTGGGTGATCTGTTGGGTCACTTTGACCATCGTGATCACTTGCAAGTATTGAAAGAGGGCACTCAAGGCATACAGGAAGACGAGTTGGATCAAAATGGCATGAACGGCGACAAAATCGATGTCTGTCGTTCCACCGGAGAGGATGCCTACACTCAACAGCGTGGTGATATTACCGATCAGTTTCGGTGCGGCGATTCCAAAGAGGGTACCCATCACCGCCATCACGATGGTCAAGATCATCGTGAGCGCATACGGGCGGGTAAACTGCAACAAGCGTTTTGTGGTGCCTTTGAAATCCCGGGCTTTGCGGACATCGGCCCGCATGGCCATCATCGGTCCTTGGCGGGTCATGCGAGTTCCTCCGCGGTCAACTGGGAAGCCGCGATTTCCTGATACACCGGACAGGTGTTCAACAAGTCTGCATGGGATCCAATACCGACCACATGGCCCTGTTCGAGGACTACAATCTGATCGGCACCCATGATGGTGCTGACCCGTTGTCCCACCACAAAGAGCGTAGCGTTTTTCAACTCCTTGTGTAACGCTTTTCGAAGTGCCGCATCCGTCTTGAAGTCAAGGGCTGAGAAAGAATCGTCAAAGATGACCAGATCAGCGTTTTTGACCAAGGCTCGGGCAATCGATAACCGTTGTTTCTGACCTCCGGAAATGTTGGTGGCACCTTGAGCCAAGCGATAATCCAAACGATCTTCTCTCTCGTTGATGAAGGTTTCGGCTTGAGCGATTTGGATGGCTTTAGAGAGGGTTTCGGGTTTTGCCGAAGGATTACCGAAGGTGAGATTGTCACGAATGGAGCCGGACAGCAACATGCCTTTTTGAGGAATATAGCCGATGCGTTGCCGTAACGAGTTCTGGTTCATTTGACGGATGTCGATGCCATCCAATCGGATTTCTCCGGAAGATACATCATAAAGACGCGGAATCAGATTGACTAAGGTGCTTTTCCCGCTGCCGGTCGATCCGATGAATGCTGTTAAGGTACCTGGCTTAGCCGTAAACGAGATGTCATGCAAGACATCCTCCTGAGCCTCGGGATAACGGAAACTGACGTTTCGGAACTCGAGACGGCCTCTCAGTGAAGAGTCTGGTGTCGATTCGACGATCGGATCGGTGATGGTGGGTTGAGTGTTGAGGACTTCGGTGATACGGTTTCCGCTGACGATGGCGCGCGGGATCATGTTGAAAATGCCGGATAGGTGCATGAAGGAACTCATGACTTGGTTGGTGTACTGCATAAATGCCATCATTTGACCGATCGCCATGGCTTGACTCCCGATGCGGTCGGCACTGAACCACAATACCGTCAACGTGGTCAGACTCATGACAATGGTGATCAGCGGTTCATTGAGGGAGACGATGCGTAAAAGGGAGGTGTTGTTGGTGAAAACGTCATCGTTGAGGGATTCGAACTTATCGTGTTGAAGACGTTGTGCGTTGAAGGCGCGGATGACGCGGATCCCGGTCAGGTTTTCACGGGCACTGAGGTTGAGCCGGTCCGTTAGTTTCTGGACCTGACGGTAACGATCCGCCGTCAAACCCATAATGGCAAACACGACTCCCAGCATCAGCGGTAAGCCGATGAGGAAGATCCAACTCAATTGAGGAGTCAATTGAACGGCTTTGATGAAGGCACCGATCCCGGTGATCGGGGCAGCCAACAGGATGCGAAAGGACATGGTCAGGATCTGTTGGACCTGAGCGATGTCGCCGGTGCTGCGGGTGATGAGGGAAGCAGTTGAGAAACGATCGAATTCGACCAGCGAGAAACCTTCGATCTTGCGGAAAAGGTCCCGACGGATGCGATCGGCGGCTTTGGCTCCAAGGTAAGAAGCGATGTAGTTGTTGGTGGCGAAGAGTACGGCCACCAGTCCGGCTACGATCAGCATCTGTCCGCCGATGCGCAGGATGGCATCGATATCGCTAAGCACAATGCCTTCGTCGATGATGCGCATCATGTAGTCGGGCAAGGTCAAATCAGCCATGATGCGAACCGACAACAGGGTGATTGATAATAGGGCTTGCCACCAGGTGTGTTTGAGGTATCCGTAAAGTTTAAGCATGGGGTTCCTCTTGAGCCAGGAAGGTGTTGAGTTTATCCAGAAGGTTGGCTAAGTCGACCTGTTCATCAGAGGTCAATTGAGCGACGGCTTCATCGACCAGCTGGCGACGGCGTAAACGGGAAGGATCGGTCTTCTCGGTAGGGGTGATGCGGATTTGGCGACGGTTGAGGGGATCGACCTGTCGCACCAGATACCCATTGGTTTCCAGCGCATTCAATAACGGCGTCATGGCTGAACGGGAAATACCCAAGAGTTCACTGAGTTGGGAGGGGAGGATTCCCTGAGGATCACTCTTCGCACGCTGATGCACAGTTCGAAGCACCATGCGCTCACCGACACTGAGATCCCCGGTTCGGGGTTTGGGGCGCGTAAGAAACATGAACTGATGAATGGCATCGAGTAATTCCTGCATGGGCCTCCTTAATAGTTCAATCTATTGAACAGTTCTAACATATGTATTATATAACGTAAAATCGGTTAGGTATAAAAAACCGGAAGTTCCGGTTTTAAGAAAGCTTTTCGATGGCGGAGGTCGCTATCTTGCGGGTGGCGATGATGGAAGCGAGGTCAAGTCCGACCAGGAGGACCACCAGGACTACGAGGAAGAGGGTATCATTTTTAAGCCAGTTGAGCACCAGGAAGGCAGCCACCGGCAAGCCCATACCCGGCAGCATCGTAAACACGGCGTTGATGTTTTGTTTGACCGGAACGGCTTCCTGTTCCCAGATGAGTTTGGGGTGGATCATGTCGACGATCATTCCGAAGTAGTTCAAGAACACGGAAGCCAAGAGGGCCATGACGATTGCCAATACGATCTGGATCCACGGAATACTGAAAACGACTCCGAAAGGAACGGTCATAAAGAGAATCCCCAGCACGCTGACGATAAGGCCACTGTTGACCTTGGCTTGGATCTGTGCGTTGTAGGACATCGGGATGTACTTCATAAAGAACAAGCGGGTTCCTTCACGGGAGATGGCAGTGACGGTGATGAGATTGAGCGAAGTCATAAACAGTCCGATCGCAACGCCGGCGGTCAACACGTACGCAAACATCCCCGGAGCATTCCAATCGATCGATTGAATCAGGGTAATGAGTTCATCCTGTTGTCCGGCGGTGGTCATGAGTGTTCCCACCAGAATGGCGGGGATCAGGATCACGGTGGAGATGTTATTAAGCAGGTAGATGGGGGTGCGGATCATCAGTTTCAACTCTTTGAGGGTGTAGGTCCAAATCGGATCGGCCCCTTGCGTCGAGGAGAGGTAAGCTTTGCCGTTGAGTTTGCGCCGGTTGGCTCCGGTTTCATTGACACCTACGGCGGCTTTGAAATAAGCCAGTTCGGCAATCAGCAAGAACAACAGATACGCCCCGATCGCAATCAGCACGGAGATCGCAAAATCCACTAGACTCAGATTGACGACCGCCTTGGCGGCAAAGGGAACACTGGGAACCAGATAGCCGAAGATCGCCAAGAAAGAGTTGTTGCCTTGGATCAGCAATTGGACCATCTCATCGGCACTGATCGTGGCCATGTTGCCCACGACCATGTTGATGCCGACCGCAAAGCCCAAACTGATGAAACCGCTGATGTAGTTGAAAAGATCCCGGTTACGCGCCTTGGGAATCAAGGCCATGACGGCCATGACCAGAAGTCCCGACATGATGAGCGGAACCACCGGCAACAGCAGGATGGTCAGAATCAATAAGGGATAGAAACCCAGTGGGGGCTGGACGTTGACGATGTAGGCGAGAACGACGGGAATGCCGATCGCTAAGATCGTGATGTACTCGTAGATCATGCTGACGGCAAGCTTGGCCGAAAGGATCGTCGAGGCTTTCAACGGTAAGCTCAGCAAGGTCTCCACGTCTTTGGAGAAGTAGAAGACGGCTGGGATTAAAAAGATTGCCAAGAAGAAGATCAGCGTCGACAGCATCGTCAACAACAGTCCGATGATGACACCGGTTTGTTGGATGGGTTTCAACAGGGCGATCGCATCGCCGGTCAGAAAGTAAAACGAGGCGATCGTTGGCGCAATAGCCACCAAAAGAAAGATCGGGAAGAGTTTCTGGAGGAAGGTTTTCTTCTTGCCGGTTTCCGTGACCCCAAAGGTATTTTTTAAGGTGACCTTAAACAGGGCACAGAAATTACGCATGGCTGGTAACCTCGAGGAAGATCGTTTCGAGGGTCTTGCCCGGATGGACGGCTTTGAGTTCATCTAAGGTTCCGTAATACAAGATGGTGCCTTTGTTGATGATGGCGACTTTGGTGCACAGACGTTCAGCCACATCCAAGACGTGAGTCGAGAAGAACACCGTCTTTCCGGCAGCGGCTTGTTCACGCATGATCTCTTTGAGGGCGAATGCGGATTGGGGATCCAGTCCGGTCAAGGGTTCATCCAAGATCCAGATCGACGGTTCATGGATCAAGACACCCATGAGGACGATCTTTTGACGCATCCCGTGCGAATAAGAAAGGATCTTGTCGCCTAAGGCCGAGGACATTTCGAAAAGTGTCCCGTAACGTTCGATGCGAGCCCGGCGATCGCTTGCGCTGACCCCGTAGATGTCAGCCATGAAGTTCAGGTATTCAATGCCTTTGAGGCGCAGAAACAAATCCGGATTGTCCGGAACGAACCCAAACTGGTGTTTGGCTTCGAGGGGTTCTTTGGCGATATCGATGCCGTTAAGGGTAATCGTGCCCTCATCGGCTTTGAGGATGCCGGTCATCATCTTGATGGTGGTGGTTTTGCCGGCGCCGTTGGGACCGATAAACCCGATGATTTCTCCCGGTTGCATGCTCAGCGAGAGGTCGCTGACGGCTTTGACCTTACCGGAATAGGTCTTGGATACGTGGCTGATGTCGATCATAAGGCTCCTGTTAGTTGAGGGTGGTAGCAAACCAGACAAAACCGGTTAAAACCAGCGGAAGCAGGATGACCACCAGGGACTCTTTGAGTCCGGCGTTATCCTGTTGGCGGAAATGAAGGATGAACTGCACACTGACGGCGATCAATAGGATCGCCATGGCCCCGATGGCCAGCGGTTTCGGTAAGGTCCAATTGACGTTCCCGGTGATGCCGATCTGCATAGGCATATCCAAAGGAAGCGCCGAGTAATTGAGCACCGCAAAAATCGCGAAGATCGCCAGACTTAGGCCCATCAAGGGATAAACAAGGTTCTTTTTCATGACATAATCTCCAAAATTTAGTCTATCACAGTTCTAAGCCGTTGACTAAATAATCGGTTAAACACGTTTTTCGAGGGGTTTCATCGATTCGTGAGAGACCATAGCGGAAAGCCGAGTGTTCACCGATCAGGATCAACGACTTGGAGGCGCGGGTAATCGCAGTGTAAAGCAAGCGCCGTTTCAGCATAATTTTCTGTTCATTGAGGACGGGAAGGATGACAATGGGGTACTCGCTGCCTTGCGACTTGTGGATCGAGATGGCATAGGCGAGCGTGATGTGGGCGAAGAGTTCCCCGGTGTATTCCACGATGCGTCCATCGAAATCGACGACGAGCCGGTTCTGTTTGTTTTCATCTTCCGACGCTGGGATGACTTCAATCAGGATTCCGATATCCCCGTTATAAACATCATCATTGGGTTGATTCTTCAACTGAAGGATCTTATCGCCTTCACGGAAGGTGACATAGCCGACCTGCAGTTCGCGCTTTTCGGCTGAAGGAGGATTGACTTCTTTCTGCATGGCATGATTAAGCGCATCGATCCCGGCTTGTCGGTTATACATGGGGGCTAAAACTTGAAGATCGTTGACCCCGTATCCTTTTTCCAGGGCTGCTTTGACCAGTTCCAGGACGATTTGTTTGACGTCAACGGCGGAAGCATCGATCCAGCGGATGTCTTTGGTCAGGCCGTCCAGATCGGTTCGTCCGGTTCGGATGCGATGGGCCAGCTCGATCACATCGCTGCCTTCTTTCTGGCGGTAGATGTGATTGAGGGCGATGACCGGAAAGCGCTGGGAGGCCATCAGATCGCGCAAGACACTGCCGGGGGATACGGAAGGCAACTGATCGGCATCCCCGACAATCAGGATCTTCTTGACGTTTGGTGAAGCTTTTAAGAGATTTCCGAAGAGCCAGGTATCCACCATTGAGAATTCATCGATGATGAGGCAATCCACACTGAGCGGATCGGA
This sequence comes from uncultured bacterium, assembly GCA_903847945.1. Classification (GTDB taxonomy): domain Bacteria; phylum Bacillota_I; class Bacilli_A; order Erysipelotrichales; family Erysipelotrichaceae; genus UBA2212. Next base: position 240,535 of record CAINEY010000011.1, read on the forward strand.
CTCGTTTTTTCCGAAGGTGTTGGATTCCAAGTCCCATTTTAAAAGTGCATGGATCGTCATCGACGGGGTCTCGGTGAGTTCAAACATCCGTTTGGCGGCTCGTCCGGTTGGGGCACAACACATGACGGAGGACGTCGAATACAAGGTCTTATATAACGCCAGCATGGCTCCGACAACCGTGGTCTTTCCTGTTCCGGGTCCGCCGGTCAAGATCGTGATGTCGCGTTCAAAGAAGGTGGTGATGGCTTGGATCTGCGTTTCATCGTAGGTAATGCCTAAACGATCCTGAAGCAGTTCCAACTCATGCGACAAGCGTGAAGGATCGATGGGTTCAAGCCGATCGATGGGAAAGGTTTCAAAATAGGCCGCAATGGCGCGTTCATTGGCGTATTGGCTGAGGTGGAAGATCCGGTTGTCTTTCTGAATGAGCTTGCGTTGACGCAAACAATCCAACCGGGTCACGTCGAAGTTAGCACTGAGCTCCCCGAATTCCTTCGCAAAACGGGCTTCAAGCGCCTCGCCTTCGACGTAGGAATCCCCGGTCCGCATGCATTCATCCATGACCATCGACATGAGGGCAGCGCGTAAACGGCGCGGATCGTCGGGTTCAATGCCCATCGACATCGCGAGCTTATCGGCGGTGACAAATCCGATCCCATCGACTTCTTCCGCCAACCGGTAAGGGTTTTCCTGCACCACCGCCAACACGCCGGTTCCGTAAACGCGTTCCAAGCGCATGATGTTGCGGATACCAAGTCCATGCGTGGTAAAGAAACGCAAGGCTTCTTCGCTTTCACCAGCCAGCACCAAGCCTTCATGAAGGGCCGTTTCTTTGGCTGGGGTATAGCCTTTGATCGATCGGATGAGCGTGATGTCGTCTTTGATGCGGTTCAGGGCGTCATCGCCCAAAGCATCAACGATCCGTTGGGCAAAGGCTTTCCCGATGCCTTTGAAGATCGGTGAACCCAAATAAGCGATGATGGATTCCCGATCGGTCGGTAAGATGCGCCGGTACGACTGGACCTGAAACTGCATCCCGTAACGGGGATGTTCAATATAGGTTCCCGTCAGGGCGACCAATAAATCTTTCTTAAACTTGGGGAAATAGCCGGTAACGGTAATGTCTTTTTCCTGCAGGGTATACAACTTAAAAACCCCAACGGTGAATTGGTTGTCATCGTTGCGGTAGATGGTTTTGATCAGTTTTCCGGTAATCTCCTGGGTGTCCATCAATTGATCAGGGAATACATCGCCCAAATGGAAACGGCATTATTGAGTAAGTGCACAGCGATGGACGCATACAGGTTCTGGGTGCGTTCATACACCACGGCTAAGACCAAGCCCATGTAGGCATACATCGGGATAAACCACAGATCGCTCCAGGCTCCCATCAGAACGGCTCCAAGTGCATGCATGGAAGCAAAGATGAGCGAACTGAGCAGTAGGGGGAAGATGACCCGGTTCTTGAAGCGGAACTGACGGAACAAGACCCCTCGGAACACGACTTCTTCAGCGATTGGCGCAAAGATCACGGCTTGAACCGTTACAGCCAATGAGTTCTCCAGGAAGTAATCGATGAGGGTCTGTTGGTTGATGGAGGTATCCAAACCCGTTAGCGTACTGATCAGCATGTTGAGCAGCGCCGCTCCAAACAGCATCGCCAAGAAACCCTGAAACACAATTAGCAAAGTTTTGAAGTTCCAGGAGGCTCCTTTTTCTTTTAGGTAACGGCGACCCAGAAACAGAAAGACCAAGGTCATGATGCCGTGATAGATCACATCGGTATAGGGCCATTCCGCAAAACTCGGAAAGACTTCTCCGATTAAAAGGATCAAGGCAGGGAATAAGAGGGTGTACCCGAGGAAATAAATAACCAGGATGACTACGACATCCACGACGGTGGCGGGGGATTTAGCGGTGAGACGATTGAAGAGTGCGGACATGGGCACGGATCCTTTCTTGGAGGGAAATGCCATCGACGAGAACGTCATCCAGGGTTCCTCCCCCTAAACAGACTTTGCCGTCATAGATGACGGCTTCCTGACCGGGGGTCACGGCGCTGATGGGCCGATCGAAGCGAACCAGAACCCGGTGATCATCCAAGGATTGAAGGGTGACGGCCTGATCGGGTTGACGGTAACGGAACTTGGCGCCGACGGCTTTAGGAGTGTGTAGATCGATCGGATTGAACCAGTTGAGATCGGTGACGATCGCGCTGTCCCCGTAGAGCCAGGGGTTTGTTTCTCCTTTAACGACGTAGAGGGTGTTGGTTTGAAGGTCCTTACCGGCGACAAACCAAGGTCCCTGATGGGCGTTGATGTCGAGACCTTTGCGTTGACCCAGGGTGTAATAGAGAATCCCGTGATGGGTGCCTAGCGGTTTCAACGTTTCCAGATCGACAATGGGTCCGTCTTTGGCAGGCAGGTAATTGGCCAAGAAGGCTTGAAAGTCCCGCTCACCGATGAAGCAGATTCCGGTGGAGTCTTTCTTGGTGGCGACACTGAGCCCCAGTTGCGCGGCGATCTGTCGCACCTGGGGTTTGGGGATATCCCCCAGCGGAAACAAGGTTCTGCGCAAGGCTTGCGGTGGAACCTGGGCCAGGAAGTAGGTTTGGTCCTTGTTGGTGTCATCCGCCTTAAGCAGTTCACTATGATCGGGGTGATGGATCACTTGGGCATAATGGCCGGTAGCGACCCAGTCGAAGCCGTGGCGATCGGCGTAATCGAAGAAGTGTTTGAACTTGATGTGTTTGTTGCACAGGATGTCGGGGTTGGGGGTGCAGCCTTTCTCGTAATCGCGCAGAAACGTCGTAAAGACTTCATCCCAGTACTCGGTGATGAAATCGACCCGATGCAAGGGAAGCCCGAGTTTAGTGGCGACGGCTAACGCATCGGCATAATCGGCTTCTTGCGTACACACCGCTTGATCCAAGGTGGGGTTACCTAAAATGTCATTGTTGGTGACCGAGTCCCAGTTACGCATAAAGGCACATTCCACCTGATGGCCCTTGGCTTTGAGGAGATAAGCAGCAACGGCGGAATCAACGCCGCCGGAAAGACCGAGTAAGATTTTCACCTTGAAATTATACCAAAAAGAAAAGCCGTTTACACGGCTTTGAGGAGGGACTGATTGAGGGCTTTAGGTTGGTCCGGTTCTTCGTGGACCTTCCCACAGATTTCGTAACTGGCGCATTCCGGCGTACACGCGGCTTTGGCGATCTTGCGCAGTTCGCGCGGAACAAAGGCTCCGATTTCTTCTTCGTCGTAACCGACCAGGAAACTCTTTTCGTTGAGGATGATCGGGCGTTTGAGGATGGACGGGTTCTGTTGGATGAAACGGACGAGATCGTTGAGGCTCATCTCATCGAAATCGATGTTTTGTTCCTGGACGATTTTGGAACGTTTGGAGATGATGTCTTCGGTTCCGTTCTCACTGCGCATCAGAAGATGCTTGATTTCATTTTCATTAAGGATGGTCGAAAAGATGTTCTTTTCAACGAACTTCAGGTTGCGGTCTTTGAGCCACTGTTTGACTTTACGGCACGAGGCGCATCCGGGGGATGTGTAAACAACGATCATGGCAGAATTCTCCTTGGCGTTATTATACATGATTAAGCGGGAATGTAAACGAATATACTTGACTAGCTCGTGCCGATTCTCTATGATTTCCCTAAGTTTTTCGTGAGAGGAGAAACCATGACGATTATACCAAAACGGAAGTTTGGCTTTCTGACCACCATTGCGATGATCGTGGGCATCGTCATCGGTTCCGGGATCTTTTACCGGACCGATGACATCTTGACAGCGGTCGGTGGGGATGTGCTGTTGGGGGTTGTTGCGTTTGTTATCGGGGGATTGGGAATCGTATTTGGGGGCTTGTCGATTGCTTCGTTAGCGAAGCGCGATGAACACGTCGGGGGCATCATTACGTACTGTGAGATGACTTGGGGTAAGCAAGTCGGGTACTTGGCCGGCTGGTTCCAAGTGTTCTTTTACTATCCGGCGCTGGTGGCAGTCATTGCCTGGGTAGCGGCCTTGTATACGTCGATTCTCTTTGGTTTTGCGGATCCGCTCTTTGGGTTGGAAACGTGGATCTTAACGGTCAGTTATCTGACCATCATCTTTGTGCTCAATGCGTTGGAAACCAAAGGCGCCGGAAAGTTCCAGAGTTTTGCGATGATCGCCAAACTGGGCGCTTTGGCTGTGTTGGCGGTAACGGGCTTGGTGTTTGGTAATCCGGCTGGGATTATCGGGGTCGGTCCGATCCAAGCGGCTTCCGGGGGTTTACTGTTTGCGTTAGTTTCCACAGCCTTTGCGTATGATGGCTGGCAGGTGGCCCCTTCGATCGCCCATGAGATCAAAAATCCTAAGAAGAATCTGCCCTTGGCCTTAACAGTCGCGCCGGTGTTGATCATGGTGCTCTATATTGCCTATTTCTTGGGCATCAGTGCCGTAGTCGGTCCGCAGGAAGTCATGGCCTTAGGTAATGCGTCCGTGGATGCATTTGCGACGCAATTCTTCGGAGCGGCCGGGGCGAAAGTTCTCTTGGTGTTTGTCATCATCTCTGTTCTGGGCACCACCAACGGGTTGACCTTGGGGTACATCCGTTTACCGTATGCCTTGGCCTTGCGTAAAGAGTTCGTCGCGAGTGAGACCTTTGCGAAGGTGAGTCCGAAGACGGATATTCCGATGGCTTCGGCGTACCTGACCTTTGCGGTGTCGGCCTTCTGGCTGGTAATCCACTTCCTGACGATGAACGGCGCTGTATTCTACGGGCTAAGTTTCTTCGGCGGGATCGACATTTCGAACCTGCCCATCGTCAGCATCTATGTCTTCTACATTGTGATTTACGTTGGCATCATCAAAGACTTCTTCGTGAAGAAGATCGGTAATGTCTGGGAAGGTCTGATCTTCCCGGTGTTGGCCATTATCGGGGCAGCGGTGGTTGTTTATGGCGGCTTTACCGATGCGAAAGTCGGGCTCTACCTGATCATCTGTTTTATCGGGATTCTGGCCGGCTTCCTCTTCAAACCCAAACACGCTTAAGACAAGACATCCGTCTTGTCTTTTTTTGGGGATTGTGCGACAATAGGCGCAACGATAGTGAACGGATCGAAGTAGGACGGTGTGTGGTCATCAGAAAAGCCTTGGCGATGAAAAAGGCTCAAGCACAGCGTGTGAAGTGGGGTCCGGGAATCGGGTTGTGCGACAGTGCAGCTCCGGAGGACACCGTTATGTCACAAGTGATCGAAAGATAACTTAGGTGGTACCACGCGAAAGCGTCCTATGGACGCTTTTTTTCGTTTCAGGAGGACCTTATGAAACGCATGTTGAGCGGCATTAAACCCAGCGGACAACTGACCCTGGGCAACTACATCGGCGCGTTGCGCGAATTCGTGAAGTATCAAAACGATTATGAGATGATCGTATTCATCGCGAATCTGCATACGCTGACTGTCTATCAGGATCCCAAGGAGCTATCGACCAATCTGCGCGATACGATCGCGTTGTATTTGGCCTGCGGCTTGGATCCGAAGCGAAGCACGATCTTTATGCAGTCGGATGTCATGCAACATGCCCAGTTGGGGTTCATTCTCAGCTGCAACACCTACATGGGGGAACTCAACCGCATGACCCAGTACAAAGACAAATTAGCCAAAGGGGAAGAGTCGATGACCTCCGGATTTTATGTGTACCCGACTCTGATGGCGGCTGACATCTTGATCTATGATCCGGCGTTTGTGCCAGTCGGTGAAGACCAGAAACAACACGTGGAGTTGACGCGCGATGTGGCGATTCGCTTCAATAACCGTTACGGAGAAACCTTCAAGATCCCTCAACCGCTTATTCCCAAGGTGGGGGCCCGTATTATGTCGCTTTCCGATCCCACCAAAAAGATGTCCAAAAGCGATGCCTTGGATAAGGGTTGCATCTACCTTTTGGATACACCAGAAGTTGCCCGCAAGAAGATCATGAGTGCCGTGACGGACACGTTGGGTAAGGTGGTCTTCGATCCCGTGAATCAACCGGGGATCTCTAACTTGCTTCAGATCCACAGCGCCTTATCGGGACGTTCGATCGAGGAGTTGGTTCGGGAATTCGACGGCCAAGGCTATGGAACCTTTAAGAAAGCCGTTGCGGAAGAAGTCGTGAACCTCTTAAGCACCTTACAAGCCCGTTACCGCGACATAATGGACCAAGGCATCTTGGAACAGGTGCTTTCCGAAGGCGCCACCAAAGCCCGTCTTATGGCCGAAGCGAAGCTGCAGGATGTGCAACGTAAAATCGGTCTGACAATTGACGCAACCTTGTAACAAGCGTATAATTGCGGTGTAAATCGTACTCAAAAAGAGTAGAGCGTGGCTGATCTGACAGAAAGGGATGACGTGTTGAAAGATCCCGACAGCGCGACTTGAAGCCGTTTGAGAGAGGATGAGAAATCCCGTCTTCCGCGTTAAGGAGTAAGCTGCATCCCCTTAGGGATGAAGCAGGATGGTACCGCGTTGTGAAAACGTTCCTGTAGGAGCGTTTTTTATTTGAAAGGAGCACGCTCATGAAGTATCGCACCGGCGATGAAGTTCGCCAACTGTTTCTGGATTATTTCAAATCAAAAAACCACATGGTGGAGCCGGGTGCCCCCTTGGTGCCGGTCAACGATCCGACCTTATTGTGGATCAATTCCGGGGTGGCTGCTTTAAAGCGGTACTTTGACGGCAGCGTCAAACCGCAAAACAACCGCATCACCAATGCCCAGAAATCCATTCGCACCAACGACATCGAAAACGTTGGAAAGACCTCGCGTCATCACACGTTCTTTGAGATGTTGGGCAACTTCTCCATCGGCGACTACTTCAAAGTCGAAGCCCTTCAGTTTGCCTGGGAGTTTTTAACCTCGCCGGACTGCATCGGGATGGAGAAGGATCGCATGTATGTGACGATCCATCCCACCGATGACGAAGCGTACCGCATCTGGACCCAGATCATTGGGCTTGATCCCAAACGCATTCTGCGGTCGGAAGAGAACTACTGGCAGATCGGGGAAGGGCCCTGCGGTCCCAACAGCGAGATCTATTATGACCGCGGTGAAGGCTTCGATCCGCAGCACATCGGAGAAGCACTCTTCTTCAAAGAACTCTCCAACGATCGCTACATCGAAGTCTGGAACGTCGTTTTCAGCCAATACGATGGTAAAGAAGGCGTCGATCGCAGCCAATACAAAGAACTCCCGCAGAAAAACATCGATACCGGGATGGGTTTGGAACGCTTAGTTTGCATCGTTCAAAACGGGGAGACCAATTTCGATACGGATCTGTTTTTACCGGTGATCCGGGCGACTGAAAAGATGGCGAAAGTCCCCTATGCGGCTCCCAACAAGATGGCCTATCGGGTCATCGCGGACCACATCCGGACCGTGACCTTTGCATTAGCGGATGGCGCCCTGTTCTCCAATGAAGGCCGCGGCTATGTCTTGCGCCGCTTGTTACGCAGAGCCGTGCGTTACGGGATCGCCATCGGCATCACCAAGCCGTTCATGACGGATTTAGTCCTAGTCGTGGCTGATATGATGAAAGGCTATTATCCCTATGTGCTTGATCAAGTGCCCTTGATTGCTAAACTGGTCAAAGCCGAAGAAGAACGCTTCCACAAGACCCTCTCCGACGGTGAATCCCTGTTGAATGCCGAACTGGTGAAATGTGCCGGCGGCATACTGGATGGGAAAACCATCTTTAAACTCTACGATACGTACGGTTTCCCGGTCGATTTGACGCGGGAAATCGCAGAAGAGCACAACGTCAGCGTGGATCTGGATGGCTTCAAAGCCGAAATGGAAATCCAACGCAACCGGGCCAGAGCCGCGCGTGAAGATGTGGAATCGATGAGCTCACAAAGTATCGATCTCATGAATTTCACCACACCGACAACGTTTGTGGGGTATACGACCTTTGAGGCCGACAGTGTGGTTACCGGTCTCTTCAAGAATGGAAAAGCCGTGGATCGCTTGGATGATGAAGGGGAGATTGCCGTGGCACTGACCCCGTTCTACGCAGAAAGCGGGGGACAGGTCGCCGATATCGGCACCATCACGTTTGCGGAAGGCAAGGCAGATGTCGTGGATGTCCAGAAAGCTCCGCACAAACAACCCTTGCACAGTGTGCGCATTCCTTATGGAGAGCTTAAGATCGGAGACAAGGTTCACCTGGCAATCGATTTGCCGCGTCGTCAACGCACCATGGCGAATCACTCTTCAGCCCACTTGGTTCAAAGCGCGCTGAGAACGGTCTTGGGTACCCACATCCAGCAAGCCGGATCCTTTGTGGCGCCGGATTACATGCGTTTTGACTTCACGCACTATGAGAAGGTCAGCGACGACCAACTCAAAACCATCGAAGCGTTGGTCAATCGCTTTATCTTCGAGAAACATCCGGTCCGTTTCGACCTCATGAAACTCGATGAAGCCAAAGCCAGTGGAGCCATGGCGCTCTTCAGTGAGAAATATGAAGCCGAAGTGCGCGTGGTCACTATGGGCAGTGTGTCCAAGGAACTCTGCGGCGGAACCCACGTCAACAACACCCAAGAGATCGGTCTGTTTAAGATTGTATCTGAAGAGAGCATCGGATCCGGCATTCGTCGCTTAACCACGAAAACGCAAGCCGATGCCTACCAGGATTTCGTAGCTTATAAGGAACAGCTCGAACGCATTGCGGATCTTTTCAAAGCCAACTCCATCAATGCGATCGAAAACCGGGTCGATCTGGCTTTGAAAGAAGCGAGTGAACTGCGTCATGACATGGCAGCCCTCAAACAGCAATTGGCCAATTTGGAGGCTCGGTCGTTGAGTTCCCAGATCCGCAAAGGTTCTGAGTGTGATGTCTTGGTCGCCCGAGTCGATCAGGACGCCAACGCGCTGAAGCTCTTGGCGGAAAGCATCAAACCGCACGTCAACGACGGCTTGATCGTGTTGGGCGGAGCTGTGGGAGACAAACTCTATTTTGTTGCGATCAGCGGATCCAAAGCGATTGCGGCGGGCTATAAAGCCGGTGACATCGTCAAGAATCTGGCTCAAAAAACCGGTGGAAACGGCGGAGGTCGTCCGGATTTCGCCCAAGCGGGTGGTAAAGACGTCAACGCTTTAAATCAGGTATTGGCGGAGCTGTCCGAACGTGTGGTCAAGTCGTAAGAATAAGGGACGTTGACTATCATTTTATGAGGGTTTGGGGTAAGATAAAAGTACAGGAGGTTGTGCATGAGTAAACAAAAAACGGAAACCGTGGCCTTTAAGTCGGACGAAGTCCGTCGTGACAACATCCGTCAGGTGTTGAAGCAAGTTCAAGCAGCTTTGACGGAACGCGGTTACAATGCGGTCAATCAGTTGTCGGGGTATCTCATCAGTGATGATCCGGCGTACATTTCCAGCCACAATAACGCGCGCAACCTGATTCAGACGGTCGAACGTTACGAGATCATCGAAGAACTGGTTCGGACGTATTTGGACGATTCCAACGAATGAGGATCCTGGGTTGTGATTTGGGGACCAAGACCCTGGGCTTGGCGCTGAGCGATCTCAGCGGGTTTTTGGCGAGTCCGTATCAGACGATCCGCTTTGCGGAAGACGATTACGAACACGCCGCCGAGCAACTCATGGATGTCCTGGCGAAAGAAAAAGTAGAAACCATCGTGTTGGGCTTGCCCAAACACATGAACGGTTCTCTGGGGACCAGTGCTCAACGATCTTTGGACTTTAGAGACCTGTTGGCCGAGTTTACCGATCTTCCCGTGATCCTGGAGGATGAACGGTTAAGCACAGTGGCCGCACAAAAAAGCATGCTAATGGCGGAGATGAACCGTCAGAAGCGCAAGACGTCCATCGATCAGATGGCCGCAACCATGATTCTACAAGGTTATTTAGACCGGCTACGCAGCCAGCGAGGGTAATATGGATGATAAAACGATGACCGTGGTCGATGAACACGGCACAGAATTTGTGATGACGATCCTCTTTACTTACGAGGATCCCGAGTCTAAAAAGAATTATGTCTTCTACTGTCCCGAAAACGACACGTCGGAGGAAACCCCGGTGTTTGTGGCCGAGTTCGACGAAGAAGGCAATCTGCGCCAAGTCACGGATGAGGACGAGATGACCGTATTGGAACGGGTCCTCAGCGACTGGCAGGATGATCAGGATGACGACGAGGAAGCGTAAGAAACCCACTTTGATCCTAATGGGAGCGATTGTTTTAACAGTCGTCTCTTTTTTTGCGGTCATGACCACCCTCAGTGCTTTAAAAGCACAGGGTACTTCAGGTGAAACGGTGTATGTGGTCGTGGAGAGCGGGGATATGCTCAGCGATGTCACGGATACACTCGAAGCACAGCAATTGATCGGCATGAAGCTGGTTGTCGAGCTGTATGCGCGCTTTGAGAACATCACGGACTTCAAAGCCGGGATCTACAAGGTCGATCGCGGATGGGACGCCAAAACCCTCCTGATGTACATGACCGATGCGGCCAATACGCAAAAGAATGACATTCCGTTGACCATTATCCCCGGCGATTGGGCCAAGGATGTGGCGGCGACCATCGCGGAAGTCACGGACTTCAGCGTGGAAGACGTTTTGGCCTTATGGAATGATACCGCATTCCTTACGGAACTTGATACCCAGTTTACCGTGATCACCCCGGAACTCCTGGCGATCCAGAATGCCCGGGTCAAATTGGAAGGGTACTTGTTGCCGGAGACGATCTTCATCAATCCGGCTTGGGATCTCAAGCAGATCACCGCGAAGATCTTGGAACAAACCGAGAAAGTCTATACCGAGAATCAAGCCCTCTTTGATGCCAGTGAGCTCAGTGTCCATCAGCTCTTTACCTTGGCTTCCATCGTGCAGTTCGAAGCCTCCAAGGAGAGCGACATGAAGATGGTGGCTCAGGTTTTCTATAACCGCATGGCCATCGACATGCGCCTCCAATCTTCGGTGACCGTGTGTTACGCATTGTACACGTACAACAGCTGGGAAGACTGTGAATCCAACCATGAGCTGGTTCATCCCTACAACACCTATCAAATCGATGGTTTACCGCCGGGACCCATCGATAATCCGTCTGAGATAGCCTTGTTGGCGACCTTACAGCCGACACCGAATCCGTACTACTTCTTTATCGCGGATGTCTATGGGGATGGGACCGTGTATTACGCCAAGACCTACGCAGAACATTTGAAAAACGTGGAGAAATACTTACGCTGATGCGAAAATCCGTGATCATCGGGATCGCCGGAGGAACAGCCTCCGGAAAGACGTCCCTGGCTAAACGTTTGGCCAAAACCTATGGTAAATCGAATTCGGTCCTGATCATCCGTCAAGACGACTACTACAAAGATCAGCGGCACATGACGATGGCCGAACGGCTCAAAGTCAACTATGACCATCCATTGGCCTTTGACAACGATCTTTTAGCTCACCACCTGCGTGACCTGTCGACGGGGAAAGCCGTCCACAAGCCCACGTATGACTTTACGCAGTACACGCGGGCTGAAGCCGTGGAAGTGCTTCAGCCGGCGGATGTCATTGTCATCGAAGGCTTGTTTATCCTGGAGGATGAGCTGTTGCGTTCCTTGTGCGACATCAAGCTCTTTGTGGATACCCCAGCCGATGTGCGCTTCATCCGACGCTTAAAACGAGACGTGCGCGATCGCGGACGTTCGATGGATCTGGTCATCGATCAGTATCTGACCACCGTTCGAATGATGCATGACACTTTCATCGAACCCTCCAAACGCTATGCCGATGTGATCGTACCCGAAGGCGGAAAGAACGAAGTCGCCGTGGATTTACTGACCACCAAGATTGATAGCATAATCCATTCGAATGTGCTATAATTGCCACGTTAAAAACGAAGGAGACCTGCATGCCGCAAGAAAAAATCCGCGTAACCCAAGCCGGTTACGATGAACTCAAAAAAGAACAAGACCACCTGATCCACACGGTCCGCAAGGAAGTCATCGAAGATCTTCAAGCCGCCCGTGCCCAAGGGGACCTCTCCGAAAACGCCGACTATGATGTCGCCCGTGACCGTCAGGCCAAGGTAGAAGCCCGCATTCGCGAACTGGAAAACATCTTCAACAACATCGAAATCATCGATGAACACAAAGGCGGATCCCGTGTCGTTAAGTTAGGGGTCAAAGTAACGGTTCAAAGCCTCTCCAAAGGCCGTAAAGAAGAAACCTACACGATCGTCAGTTCCGTTGAAGCTGATCCGCTCAACGGAAAACTCTCCAACGTCACCCCGTTGGCCATCGCCTTGATGGACCACAAAGCCGGAGACGAAGTGGAAGTCGAGCCCAACAAGGAAATCGTCCGCATCGTCGCCATTGACTAGGAAGTCGACATCTTAACGCAAACAAGAAGGGTATGAAACCCTTCTTTTTCTTGGTGTTTTTGGGATTGAGTGCCTGTGCACAACTGAGTGATGCCTTTGAGATCGAATCGCCTCAACACGCGACGATTACCGTCTCGATCCAGTATCCGGAGGGAGAACGGTTAACCCGAACCATTCCCAACTTCAGTCGTTTGGAAACGATCTGGACGGATCTTCAGTGTGCGACCTGTGATCTGCGCCATCTCAATCCCGATCAGATCCTCAAAGACGGGGATGTGATCGTCCTTCGACCCAAAGCGGGGTTGACGGTGTCTTTGAATCAAGCAACCTTAGCTGACTTTATGTTTCTTCCGGGGATCGGGGAAGTGCTCGCTCAACGCATCATCGACTATCGAACCCTCCATGGGTTCTTTAAACGGATCGAGGAAGTCATGTTGGTGCGGGGAATCAAAGAAGGTTTGTTTCGCAAGATCAAGCCGTTTCTCGTGCTGTGAAGAAAACCCACTTTTTGGTTGCTGTCAGCGTTATCGTGGCGCTCAATACCCCTTACCCGATCGGTGTGGCGACACTCTTGGCTTTTTGGGGATGGTGGAAGACTCAACGAAAGGTTTGGATCTTGGTTATCCTCGCAGTGCTTTTGCATCCTCACCTCAAATCAGGATTACCGCATGTCTTGGATGGCGTTGTTAGTGAACTCAATGACAAAAGTGCGTTGGTTACTTCAGGAAATCAGAAGATCCTGATCCCATCCCTCGATTCGGTTTGCGTAGGCGATCGACTCATCTTCCGTGAAATCACACCGATCGAAGCAAGTTCAGCCCCGGGGGATCGAGGGTGGATGGACTATGTACATCTCCATGATCTTGTGGGGACGGTATCGGAAGAGGCCATCGTTTCTGTAAAACGAACGGCGCTCATGCAGTGGTGGGTGGACCAATGGTCTCAAAACGAGTTGTTTTTGTCGTTGGTTAGGAAGCTTTTGTTTCAATCGGATCCGCTGGGGGAGTGGGGACTGATCGCCGGAACCGGTCTTGTTTATGCCTTGATTCATCGCAGTCTGGGGACTTTGTTCTCGGGTGTTCTTCGCGAATCAGTCAACAGCTCGGTGCGTTTGATGATGTGGATCGGTTTAGCCGTGATCTTGGGTTATCCCCTCAGTCTGTTGCGGTTTGTGGTCAGTTTGCTTACAGGTTGGGCCATCCAGGATCGTTGGAAACGATGGGCCGGTAGTATCTTTGCATTCTGGCTTTTGGATCCCTCGTTACTGACCAGTATGACGATACTGATTCCGCTGTTTTTTCAGGCGTTTGGACTCTTTAAACGGGATGTGGGTTTGCGAGGTGTTGGTTTTACACTCTTTCAGGGAGTCTTGTGGCATCGGGTCTCGCCCCTAATCACCTTGGGTTATCCCCTATGGCGTAAAGCCATGGTGATCTGTATCCTTTGCATGTGGTTGGGGACACTCCTCCCTGGTGTTCAGCCCTGGGTTGTCGAGATGGTGCTTCGTTTGGAATCCCTCATGCGTGAACTATCGGAGTTTTGGGTCTTACGCGGACAAGTTACCGTACCGTTTTTAGTCGTTTTGGGTCTGGTATGGCGCATGACCCTATGGACACCGCGCTTAAGGGCGGCGTGGCTTTTGGCGGTGACGGTCTATTTACCGGCTTTGAGCGCTCCCTGGTTGGCGAGTGTCACGGTGATCGATGTAGGGCAGGGGAATGCGATCTTATTGAGTTCACCGTTGAATCAATCGGTAGTGTTGATCGATACCGGACGATCGTTTGCGTTACGACAAGTTACCGAAACGATGGATCGAATGGGCATCTCTAGGTTGGATGCGGTGATCCTGACACATGATGATGCGGATCACGCGGAGAATTACACGGCTTTGAGTACGGATTATCGGGTTTTGTCACTAGTGACGTCTGCACGCGATGTGGCATTAAAGAACCTCGTTTTAGTGGCGTTGGATGCTTCGGTTTCTTCACCCAACGATAATCAACAATCGCTGGTTTATGGACTGAAGTGGGGAAGTACCCGGTTTCTTTTTACCGGTGATGCGGAGATGACCAATGAATCGGCGCTGATCAGCCGATATCCTGATTTATGGACGGATGTGTTGGTGGTGGGGCATCATGGATCTGCCGGTTCGACCTCTTCCGAATGGTTGGGGACTCTTCAACCGCGCTTGGCGATCATCAGTGTCGGGGATAACACCTATGGACATCCCTCTTTGAAAATGTTGGAACGGTTGCGTGCGTTTCACATTCCCTATTTAACGACCCGTCAAGAGGGCAACCTCCGCTTCATCCTGATACCTTGGGGAACGATTCTGATTACGGATTCATGGAAACTCAAGGTACTGCGCTAAAGAGTTTGGTATAATGATTAACGATGAATGTCCTGTTGTACGGTAATGAACCCTATCTCTTGAATCAAGCCCTTCAGGACCTCTTAAAACGGTTGGTGGGGACTCCGGATGCGATGAATACGATCACCGAGGATTTCACAGCACCGTCTTTTTCAATGCAGCGCTTTTTGGAAGAAGCCGATACGATGAGTTTCTTCAGCGATCACAAAGTCATGATCCTGCAGAACTGCGTGTTCTTGACCCGCGGGTATGCGGATAAAGCCAATAAGTTTGAGAATGACCGGGAACGCTTAATGGCCTATCTGAGTCAACCGCATGATCAGACATCCCTCGTCTTTCTTTACAACGATGATAATTTGGATACGGCCAAGGCCACGACCAAACACCTCAAATCGACGTGCGAGGTCATTCACGTCAAGAAGCTTGAACCCGATCAGTTCCGCGTCTTCCTTCGACAACAACTTGACTTGCGAAAGCTGAAGGTGAGCTCCGACGCCTTTGAAGAACTGGTGAAACGTCTCGATGACAACATGCAGGTGGCTTTGCATGAATGCGATAAACTGGCCCTGTACGGAACAACCATCACCAAAACGGATGTGGTGGCCTTAGTGAGCCGTCCCTTGGATTCCGAAGCCTTCCACTTGGTCAATGCGATCATGGATAAGAAACTCAGTGATGCGCTGAGTCTGTGGAACGACATGATCTTACTCAACATCGATGCGCTGGCCTTCATCGGACTGATTGCCAGCCAAATCCGAGTCCTCTATCAAGTCTCGATCCTAAATGATCAGGGCCTTCATCGCTCCGACATCATCAATGAACTCTCTCAGGGTTCTGCCCCAATGAATGTCTACCGCGTTACCCGCTTGTTGAATCTGGCCCGTCAAACCAGTTCAAAACGCTTACTAAAAGTCCTTAATGCCTTAGCCGAATACGATCAGAAGTCCAAAACCGGGCAAATCGACAAACGCTTTGGATTTGAACTCTTCCTGATCGAAGCGACCCGATAACCATGGAATCCCTCAAAGAACTTTACAAGATAGGACCCGGTCCTTCCAGCTCTCACACCATCGCTCCCTGGCGCGCAGCCAAGCTTTTCATGGCGGAATATCCGGATGCGGTAAGCTTTGATGCCGAACTCTACGGGTCATTGTCGTTGACCGGTAAAGGGCACTTCACCGATCAGATCATCCATCAGACGTTTGCCCCGAAAATGGTCAAAGTCTATTTCCGTCTCAACTGGGAACACAACCATGAAAGTGGACTGATTTATAAAGCCTACGATGAACGCAATACGTTAATTGGTCAATGGACGGTCTTTTCGCTGGGTGGAGGCAGCATCAAGATCCTCGAAAAGGACTTTGATTTTCAGAAGCGCATCTATCCGTATGCGGATTTTGATGCGATCGCCGCGGAATGTCGCATTCAACACTGGACCTTGCCCCAACTGGTCAAGTCCATCGAACCGGATATTGAAGGGTATCTGGAAACCATCCTGGATGCCATGCTGAGAGCCGTCAAACACGGGCTCGATAAAACAGGAACCTTACCGGGGATATTAGATGTGCGCCGGGTCGCGAAGTCTTTGAAACTGCAGGCCGAAAATCAAGACGATCCCACCTCTAAGCATCGGCTCAATGTGTTGGCATATGCTTACGCCAACAACGAAGAGAATGCGTCGGGGAATCTGATCGTCGCAGCGCCGACTTGCGGGGCTTCCGGAGTTATGGCTTCCCTGATGAATCACTTCTATTATGATTTGGGGTACTCCAAACAAAAACTGATCCAAGCTTTGATGGTGGGTGGGATTTTTGGAAACGTCGTCAAAACCAACGCCACGATTTCCGGGGCGATTGGGGGATGTCAAGCCGAAATCGGAACGGCCTGTTCGATGGCAGCAGCGGCGACCGCGTATTTGTATGACCTTAACCTCAAACAGATCGAATATGCAGCCGAAATCGCCATGGAACACCATTTGGGCTTGACCTGTGATCCGGTGGGAGGTTATGTGATCATTCCCTGCATCGAACGCAACGGGGCAGCCGCGTTACGTGCGTTGGACAGTGCGTTTATGGCGAAGCATTTGGGTTCCGTTAAAGAAAACAAGGTCTCCTTCGATATGGTCGTCCGAACCATGAATTATACCGGGAAGAAGATCGTGCTGGAACTGCGTGAAACCGCCTTAGGCGGCTTAGCGATGGAACTGGGTACGAATCTGGAACGATAAAAAAACCAATCGATGTCGATTGGTTTTTTGTTACTGAACGGAGTTAACGAGTTTGGACAGACGCGCTTTTTGACGGGCGGCGTAGTTCTTGTGATGAATTCCGCTGGTGACGGCTTTGTCCAGTTTGGCATTGACCAGGTCATAAGCGGCTTTGGCAGCTGTTGCATCCTTGGCGTCAACGGCTTTTAAGACGTTCTTGATGGCGGTCTTCAAAGCGGATTTTTCCGAAGTCACAGCGGTGCTACGCTTAAGATTAGTCAGGGCGCGTTTCATTTGCGATTTGATTTGCGGCATGGCGAGCACCTCCTTTTCGTGCTCAAACAGTATAACAAATGGTTTTCTCAAAATCAAGAAAGAAAAACGGTGTCGTGGTATAATGTCAACCGTATCCCAAAGGAGGTTCGTTCATGGTTCCACGCGTGGTGTTTATGGGGACTCCCGATTTCGCCGTATCGATTCTAGAAACCTTAATTTCATGTTCCGTGAACGTCGTCGGGGTCATCTCTCAACCCGATCGCCCGGTGGGACGAAAACACGAATTTAAGCCAACCCCGGTCAAAGCTTTTGCGATCGAGCACGGGTTGACCGTGCATCAACCCGAAAAGGTCAGCTCGATCACCGAGATCCTGGCTGAGTTGAATCTGGATCTCATCGTGACGTGTGCTTACGGACAGTTCATCCCCGACAAGATCCTTCAGCTTCCCAAGCATGGGGTGGTCAATGTGCACGCCAGCTTGTTGCCCATGTACCGCGGCGGAGCACCGATCCATACCGTGATCCTCAACGGTGAAACCGAAACCGGGGTCACCTTGATGCGCACCATCAAGAAGATGGATGCCGGGGATATGATCGCTGCGATCAAGGTTGTGATCGAAGCGGATGATACAGTAGGAACTCTGCATGATAAACTGAAAGTAGCCGGAGCAGGACTCTTAAAGGAATGGCTCCCGGCGATTTTGGATGGGCGTGCACCATCAGTTCCGCAAGATGAGACGAAAGTCAGTTTTGCCCCTAACATTCAGCCTGAACAAGAGTTCATCTCCATGAAACGGGATATCCAGATCGTCTACAATCACGTGCGCGGTTTATCACCGTGGCCCATCGGGTATGGCGTGATCAACGGAAAGAAACTGAAGCTGATCAGCGCTTCGATGCGTCGCGTCGAAGTGAATGAAGAACCGGGGACTGTGCTGGGCTATGACGGAGGACTCCTGATTGCCTGTCAGAACGGGATCTTGGTGGTGACCCAATGCCAATGGGAAGGCAAGGGCAGAATGAGTGCGGAAGAGTTCTACCGCGGAATTGGGAAGACATTGGTGAAGGAGGTTTTTGAATGAAACTGCGAACGATGGCACTCATGGCGGTCTTAACGGCCGGTAGTGCAATCTTGACGATTTATTTCATGGTGCCTTACAGCATCGGCTATTTCAATTTAGGCGATGTGTTGGTCATGAGTTTTGGGGTGTTGTTTGCCCCGGGTTTAGCGCTGTTGGCCGGTATCGGTCCGATGATCGGGGACTTTGCCTTAGGGTATGGCCCTTTTGCGCCCTTTACCTTAGCCATTAAAGGAATCGAAGCTGTTTTGGTCGGTGTTTTGTATCGGGCTTTACCGAAGCAACTGAAGATTCTGGCTTTTCTAGCTGGGGGCTTGTTTATGGCCGTTTCGTACGGGTTTGCGTATGCCTTCATCGGGAATAGTTTTGGCGTCTTCTTTTCCTACATCCTGCCGGATTCGATCCAAGGCATAGTTAGTGCGATCTTGGCCTTTGCGATCTCACCGCTGCTCATTCAATTGAAAAAGGGGATGAACTGATGGATCAGTCCCGCATCCGGAACTTCTCCATCATTGCCCACATCGACCACGGGAAGAGTACCCTGGCCGATCGCATCCTGGAGCTTACCAACACGATCGAACAACGCGAGATGATGGATCAGATCCTGGACAATCTTGATTTGGAACGTGAACGCGGCATTACGATCAAACTCAATGCGGTTCAGTTGAAATACACGGCCCTGGATGGCATCGAGTATGTGTTTCACTTGATCGATACGCCGGGTCATGTCGACTTTACCTATGAAGTCAGCCGATCGTTAGCGGCCTGTGAAGGCGCCATCTTAGTGGTTGATGCGGCACAAGGCATCGAAGCACAGACCTTGGCCAATGTGTATTTGGCCTTGGACTCCGATTTGGAGATCTTACCGGTCATCAACAAAATCGATCTGCCGGCAGCTCGTCCTGAAGAAGTCAAACACGAGATTGAAAACATCATCGGCTTGGATGCGTCATACGCTCCGCTGATCAGTGCCAAGAACGGCCTTAATATCCGTGAAGTCCTCGAACAGGTCGTCAAACACGTGCCGGCTCCTAAAGGCGATCCGAAAGCTCCGCTCAAAGCGTTGGTGTTTGACTCGATTTACGACAGTTACCGCGGGGTCATTTGTTACGTGCGTATCAAAGAAGGTTCCGTAAAAGTCGGTGATCCGATCACGTTTATGGCTACCGGAGCGACCTATCAAGTCACGGAATTAGGGATTCGTACCCCTAAAGAAATCAAAAAGGAAGAACTGAGTTGCGGGGAAGTCGGGTGGATTGCCGCCAGCGTGAAATCCGTCAAAGACGTTCACGTCGGGGATACGATCACCTCAACCCTGCGTCCGGCATCGGCCCCCTTGGCGGGTTACCGTCAGCTCAATTCGATGGTGTTCTGCGGCTTGTACCCGATTGATTCCAATCGCTACAATGATCTGCGCGATGCGCTAGAGAAACTCAATCTCAATGATGCTGCACTTAAATACGAAGCCGAGGCGTCGCAAGCCTTAGGGTTTGGATTCCGGTGCGGGTTCTTGGGGCTTTTACACATGGATGTCATCCAAGAACGCCTGGAACGCGAATACAACCTGTCGCTGATTGCCACGGCGCCGTCTGTCATTTATCACGCCCATTTGACCGACGGATCGATGGTGGCGGTCGATAATCCGGCCCTCTTGCCGGACATCCAGCGCATTCATCACTTGGAAGAACCGTTTGTCAAGGCGACGATCATGTTGCCCAAAGAGTACATCGGACCGGTCATGGAGTTGTGTCAAAAGAAACGCGGTATCTACAAGGAACTGACCTACATCGATGTGACCCGTAACACCTTGATCTATGAGTTACCGCTGGGGGAAATCGTTTACGATTTCTTCGATAAACTGAAATCGGTCACCAAGGGTTATGCGTCCTTCGATTATGAATACATCGGTTATCAGGAGTCCAAACTGGTCAAGATGGATATTCTGATTGCCGGAGATACTGTGGATGCCTTGTCGGTCATTGTCCATCGTGACTTTGCGTATGGGCGAGGGAAGATCATCTGCGATAAACTGAAAGAACTCATCCCGCGCCAGCAGTTCGAAATTCCCATTCAAGCCGCCATCAACAACAAGATCATTGCCCGTTCCGACATCAAAGCCCTGCGTAAAAACGTCTTGGCTAAGTGTTACGGCGGGGATATTTCCCGTAAGAAGAAGTTGTTGGAGAAACAGAAGGAAGGGAAGAAACGCATGAAGAAAGTGGGCTCCGTCGATGTCCCGCAGGAAGCCTTCATGGCCGTGCTTTCCATGGAAGACTGATGAACGAGCTGCTTGAAAAGATCCAAGCCTTGCGCATCGCCAAAGGCTGGGATCAAAGCGATACTCCGGAAATCTTGGCGAAATCCATCCTGGTCGAAGCGGCTGAGCTTTTAGCGTGTTATCAAACAGAGGCCGTCGATCCTCAAGCCGTTGAAAGCGAATTGGCGGATGTGCTGATGTACACCTTGTCCTTGTGTCGCGATCTGGGACTGGATCCCGAAGCAGTCGTCTTGGGCAAGTTCGACGACATCCACCGCCGTTACCCCGACAAGCCATGACTCGTGCTCTTTACGTGCATGTTCCGTTTTGCGATAAGATCTGCGCGTACTGCGACTTCATGCGCGTGGTCACGCATCCCAAATTGATCGAGGATTACCTCAATGCCCTTCGACGGGAACTGGAAAGTATCCCGTTTTCTGCTTATCGCACCATTTATCTGGGCGGAGGAACGCCGACGGCGTTGAATGATCAACAACTCGATCGACTCCTGTCCCTATTAAAGCCGTATGCATCTGATGTGGAGGAGTACACCATCGAGATCAATCCTGAATCGCTGACGCCTTCTAAAGCGGCGCTGATGCGATCCTATGGGATCAACCGGGCTTCAATCGGAGTCCAATCCTTTAATGACAGGGAACTTAAGCTTTTGCATCGCGGACATCAGGTCACCGACATCCGGCGTACCCTGGACACGCTGATCGAAAACGGGATCACCAACCTGTCGATCGATCTGATTTATGGATTACCCTTACAGACCTTGGAAAGCTTCGATCGTTCGTTGCGCTTAGCGATGACCCTTCCGATTAAACACTTATCGCTCTACAGCCTTACCATAGAACCCAATTCCGAGTTCGGACGTTTGAACGTCAAAAAGATGGACGATGAGCGTGAAGAGGACTTCTATTTCCACGCCATCGACGTCTTGCGTCAACACGGCTTCAATCAATATGAGATTAGTAACTTTACCCGTTGCGATCCTTCTCAACACAATTTGACCTATTGGCACTATGAAGAGTATCGCGGGATCGGTCCGGGAGCTGTTTCCCTGATCGAGGGTCATCGCATCGAAAACACCAAAAACCTGATGGATTACTTCGCCGGAAAGTTCCATGCGTCAAATGAAGCCTTATCCGATCAGGATCAACGCGATGAGTTCATCCTGATGGGACTTCGGGTGCGGGAAGGAATCGCGCTGTCCCGATATCGCCAGCGCTATGGACGCGATCTATTGAAGGACTATCCGCACACCGAATCCTTGATCAACCAAGGCTTGTTGGAACTGCAAGATGAACGGCTAAGGGCAACCGATCGCGGTTATCCGCTATTGTTAACGCTTTTAGGAGAACTGCTGGAACATTGACTTGCATTGTCATCGCATCTATGGTAAAGTATCCGTGCTTTTATCCTGGGTTTGGCGGACACCTCGACCCCTTACGCGGAATAGAAGGCATCAATAAAAGGAGGAAGCAAGATGTTGCTGAAAGACGAAAAGACGGCGATCATTAAAGAATATGCCCGATTCGAAGGCGACACCGGCTCTGTCGAAGTGCAAGTCGCGGTTCTGACCGAACAGATCAACCGCCTGACGGAACACCTCAAGGTCCACTCGAAGGATTTCCATTCGACCCGTGGCTTGATGAAGATGGTCGGTACCCGCCGCAGTCTGTTGAACTACCTGCGCAAGGAAGACCTCAACCGTTACCGCACGCTGGTTCAACGCTTAGGCTTACGTAAGTAATCCAACTAAACACCGAAATGATTCGGTGTTTTTTTATAACTCTTAAATGAAAGAAAATGTAAGAAGAAAGTTGTGCAAATGTAAACATATTGCGTGACATGTAAAAAGTTTTAGCGCATAATGGGGGTAGCACAACACAGGACAACTGTATTTATGTTTGTCCTAAAAAGTGAACCATGAAAGGGGAGTTTTATGAAGCGTTTTTGGCTAAAAATCATGTTGGTGTTGGCCATGCTCACGGTGAGTACCGGGATCAGTGCCGCATCGTCCTCTGCTTCAGTAGGCGTTAACGTCTTACTGAATACTGACGCAACCCCCAGCGTCCTGAAAAGTTTGGGGAAATTCGGAACCGTCTTAACGGTCATCACCGAAATCGATGCCTTGACCATGAAGGTCAAAGTCAGCGATATTCCGGCACTCGAAGCGTTGCCGTTTGTTGAAGCAGTGGGATTGGATGCGGAACGCAACATCGCACCGGTCGATACGGTTGCCGCTGAAGATTTCTCAGAAGGTGTCAGTACATGGGATTTAGACGCCATCAATGTCACCGAACCAGGTGTCGGCCGTACGGTCGAATATGACGGAACTGGTATCTATGTTGCTGTTTTGGATACGGGTTTAGTTGGCGGTTGGCGTCAATTCTTCCCTGAAGAACGGATCGCTGTTGATCTGGCTCGTTCGTTTGGCGGTGGCGGTGGATTTGCCGGTACGGTTTCTACCCAACCGAACAAATGGGAAAACGATGTCAATTCGCACGGGACGCACGTCACCAGTACCATTCTCGGTTACAACATGGGAACTCGACTGGTCAATGGTGCTGCACCGAATGCGACCATTATTCCGGTCAAAGTGTTGAATCAGAATGGTCGCGGTTGGTCGTCAGTTATTGCCGCCGGGATTGTTTATGTAGCGAAACTAAAACTCGGAGTCTTAGCGGATTACCCTGTGGTCATCAACATGTCCCTAGGTGGTTCAGCTTTGGATCCGGTTGAAAAGGAAGCGATTGACTTCGCCATTGCTTCTGGTGTTATTATTGTGGCGTCAGCAGGTAACTCCGGTGAATCAGGTATGGGTTATCCGGGAGCATATCCGCCGGTTATCTCCGTTGCCGCTTCGGGTTGGATCGGCGAATGGTATACAGGTACTTGGTGGAGATCCCTCGATGTTAGTGATCCTACGGATCCTGAAGAATTTTACATCACCGATTTCTCCAGTCGCGCCAAAGCGGGACAAGACCTTGACATTGCTGCTCCGGGTTCTTGGATCGTTGGAGCCTATATGGTCAACAGTGGTCAGATCGGGTACTACTTCTTAGGTGGAACCTCGATGGCGTCGCCGCACGTGGCCGGCATTGTCGCCTTGTTAGCTCAAAAAGATCCGTCCATCACCGCTCCTGAAGCAGAAGCCTTACTAGAAGGCACGGCTATTCCGTTGGCCGCAGGAACCCGGACAATCCTTGACCCGAATCTTGGTTGGGTTGATATTTCGTGGGGTTCGGACGCTACCGGCTCTGGTCTAGTGGATGCTGCTGCTGCGCTCAACGCGTTAATACCTTAAGTTTCTTGAAAGGCTGTCCCAAGGGACAGCCTTTTTTATATAATGGGAAAGAGGTAACTATGGACATTATCGATCTGCGTGAGCATCCGCGATGGCTGGAGCAGGGGATCCGGTACTTTCAAGACCGTTGGGCATCTGAAACGAGCCGACCGGTCTACGATGACTGCATCCGGCATAGCATCAACTCTCCCAGCACTTTACCGCAATGGTTTTTACTGGTGGAGGGGGATAAGATCGTGGGTGGAGCCGGTTTGATCACCAATGACTTTATCAGCCGCATGGATCTGTGGCCGTGGTTGTGTGCCCTTTACGTGGAACCCGACTACCGGGGTCAGGATCTTGGGCGTATCCTAGTGGAGTATTGCCAACGAAAAACCAAAGATTTGGGATTTGGCGCGCTCTATCTGGCTAGCGATCACATCGGGTATTATGAGCGTTTTGGATTCAAAGTGATTGGAAACGGACATCATCCGTGGGGAGAAACCTCGATGATTTTTAAATGGGAAGCGAACTGATATGAACACACTGATAAAGATTTTCGGGTTGAAGCGGGAAGCCGTTCTTCTGGATTCCCGTCTATTTATCATCAAAGCGATGTTGGCGATCTCTGTCGGGTATTTGGTAGGGCGTGCTTTGCCGATCACCCGATTGGACATGGTGTCGGTGCTTTTAGGAGTCATGTATAACCTGGAGGCTGTTAATGTCTTGGGTTTACGTGGTGGATTCAATCAGCTCTTGGCGTCCACGCTGGGGGCTTTGACCACGGGAATCTTGGTGGTCTTGATGGGTTATCAGATCAGTTTTGTGACGGTGGCCTTGGGCATCGGGTTGACGATGTACATCGCGTTGAAGATCGACTATCGCATGGTTTCACCGGTTGCTATCTTCACCAGCATCTACATGACCCAACTCCTTCAAAACGATGCGTTGGGCAATCCCAGTGTGGTTCAAACCTTTATCACCCGCATTGCCGCCTTGGGCTTGGGGGTTGCGATTGCGATCAGTTTCAATTTCCTATTCTCGGTGTTCTATTACCGTCAATTGGGACGGCGTCGGGTGGAGTATGTGAAACTGAAGACCGTGACGGGATTAAAAGCCATCGAAACGGCTTTGATCAATCACCATGCCTTGAGCTCGACCGGCATCTTGGCTGGGGCGTTCAATGACGTGGAGATGGTCAAAGCGCATTTGGAGACGCTTGGTGCGGAACGCAAGATCCCGCTCAATCAACGTGAAAAAGCCAACCTGGATCATTATCTGGCCATCGTGGTGGAACTTAAAAACATCCTGCATTTGGCGTATGACTCTGTCTATGTCTGCGATCGGGAAAAGCTGACAGTGACGAGAGCGGATCTGGAAGTGCTGAGTACACTGATCGAAACCTTGGAAAAGACGGATCTCTCAGTTGGGCAAGGCTTTGGATCCGTGGAGTGGCCCTTGGGGCCCTTGACGTCGCTGGATCCCAGTTCTGCCCGTGTCTACGGCAATTTCAGGGCCATGGCGCATCATTTCGATGCCATCGAAGATCACGTGAATCAACTCCAATAAAGGGCGCCAACGTCCTTTATTCGTTTGGTGGCGGTCGATGCATTTGTGGTATAATAAATCAGTTAAAGAGGTAAAACATGGCAAAACAAGAATTTAAGCTCGATTTCGCAGGGCGTACCCTGCGCGTCGAAACGGGAGAAATTGCCAAACAGGCCGGTGGATCGGCCCTGATCCGGTATGAGGATACCGTCGTGCTTTCTGTCGCGACCGCATCCAAAGTCACCAAGGACATCGATTTCTTCCCCCTGACCGTCGGTTTTGAAGAAAAACTGTATTCGGTCGGGAAAATCCCCGGGGGTTTCCTTCGTCGTGAAGGCCGTCCCACCGAAAACGCAACGCTTTCCGGACGTTTGATCGACCGGACGCTGCGTCCCTTGTTTGCGGAAGGTTTCCGCAATGAAGTCCAAGTCGTCAACACCATCCTGTCCGCGGACAACGATTGTTCCCCGCAGATGGCGGCGATGTTTGGGGCTTCTCTGTCGCTGTGCATCAGTGATATTCCATTTGAAGGACCTATTGCCGGCGTCGTCGTCGGACGGGTCAATGACACTTTCATCATCAACCCCACGCAGGCTGAGTTGGAAAAATCCGACATCAACCTGATCGTCGCGGGAACCAAAAACGCCATCAACATGGTTGAATCCGCCGCCAAGGAAGTCAACGAAGCGGATATGCTGGAAGCCATGCTGTTTGGTCACGAATTCATCAAACAGCTCTGCGATTTCCAAATCGAGATTGCCAAAGCTGCCGGAAAACCGAAGATGGAGATCAAACTCTATGCGGTCGATCCGGCTTTAGAAGCCGAAGTCAAAGCGAACTTCGAAAAAGAACTCCGTGAAGCGGTAGCCATCAAAGAAAAACTGGTGCGTTACGGCACGATCGATGAGCTCGAAGCCAAGGCCGTGGCCTACTTCGAAGCCAAGACGTACGATACCGAAGCTCTCAAAGGCAAAACCTTAAAACAAGTCAAAGAAATCACTCACGGCATTGTGGCGGATGAAGTCCGTCGCTTGGTGTCCGTTGAAAAGATTCGTCCGGATG
Source organism: uncultured bacterium (assembly GCA_903847945.1). Lineage (GTDB taxonomy): Bacteria > Bacillota_I > Bacilli_A > Erysipelotrichales > Erysipelotrichaceae > UBA2212. Next base: position 267,003 of record CAINEY010000011.1, read on the forward strand.
GCCGTAAGGTGGATGAACTGCGTCCCTTGAACTCGCAGATCGACCTGTTGCCGCGCGTTCATGGTTCGGCGATGTTTACCCGCGGGGAAACGCAAGTCCTCTCCGTGTGTACCTTAGGCGCTTTGGGCGACAACCAGATCATCGACGATCTGACGGATGTCGACTACAAACGCTTTATGCACCACTATAACTTCCCGCCGTTCTCGGTTGGGGAAACCGGTCGTATGGGAGCTCCGGGCCGTCGTGAGATCGGTCACGGGGCCTTGGGCGAACGAGCTCTGCTTCAAGTGTTGCCCACCGAAGACGAATTCCCGTATGCGATCCGCTTGGTTGCGGAAACCCTGGAATCCAACGGATCCAGTTCGCAGGCCTCCATCTGTGCCGGAACCATGGCGCTGATGGCGGCCGGTGTTCCCATCAAGGCTCCGGTCGCCGGGATTGCGATGGGTTTGGTTACGTATGGCGATCACTACACCGTCTTGACCGACATCCAAGGGATGGAAGATCACTTCGGCGATATGGACTTCAAAGTGGCCGGTACCGATAAAGGCATCACCGCCCTTCAGATGGACATCAAGATTGCCGGATTGAACCGTGCCGTCTTGGAAGAAGCCTTGGCTCAGGCCAAGATCGGTCGTGCCCAGATCATGGAAAACATGCTGGCTGTGATCGGTGAACCGCGTCCGAACGTGGGTCAATACGCTCCGAAGATTGCCAAACTGATGATTCCGGCGGACAAGATCCGCGATGTCATCGGTGCCGGAGGCAAGATCATCAACCAAATCATTGCCGACTGCAACAATGTCAAGATCGACATTGAAGATGACGGCCGTGTCCTGATTTACCATTCGGAACAAGCCTCTATCGACAAAGCCCGCGCCATCATCGAAGACTTGGTCAAAGTGGCCAAAGTCGGTGAAGTGTACGAAGGTAAAGTCGTGCGCCTGGAAAGCTTCGGTGCCTTTGTGGAACTCTTCCCGGGAACCGACGGCTTACTGCACGTCTCCAAGATCGACTACACACGCGTTGAAAAACCGAGCGATGTCTTCAAACTGGGCGACAAGGTCAAAGTCATCGTCACTGAGATCGATGAAAAGGGCCGTGTCAACGTCTCCCGCAAAGAACTCTTGCCGAAACCGGAAGGTTATGTCGAGAAGCCGGAAGGGGAACGCCGCCGTCCCAGCGGAGACCGTCCGCACCGTCCGTCCGGGGATCGTCCCCGCGGAGATCGTCCGCATGGCGATCGTCCGCACGGCGACAAACCGCGCAACAAAGAATAACCTCGAAAACCGGAATTGATCCGGTTTTCTTTTTGTCTGTTGCAAGTTCTGGAAGCGCTTGCTATACTGAACATGAAAGTGGTCAGACCAGTTATGACGCAACTTAAAACCAGCGATGAAGTGATGAACCGCATGATCGAAAAGATCGCCGCCGGGGAATGGAAAAGCGGGGATGTACTCCCCGGTGAACGCAACCTCTGTGAAGCCTTTGGGGTGTCTAGAGCGTTGATGCGGGAATCTCTGGTCGCCTTACAGCTTTTAGGCATCGTCAATGTCCGGCATGGGGGGAAGCGCACGATCGCTGACTTTTCCTACGATAAAGTCTCACCGCTCATGGCGGCGACCCTGCGACATCAGCCTCATTTCAATCAGGATTTATTGCACTTCCGTGAAGTGTTGGAATGCGATGCCGTACGCTTAGCTGCATCGAATCGGGATTGCGGAAAACTTATGGAGATCGTCGAAAACATGACGCAAGCCGTTGATGCTGAAGAAACGGTACGTTCGGATCTCGACTTGCAGTTTCACCAGGAACTCTTCCGATTAAGCCGCAATGTACTTCTGATCAAAACGGCTGATCTCATTGAATCGCTGCTGGTTCATTCCGTTCGCTTCAATCGAGCTACGATCCTTCAAGATCCGCGCTATGCCGAGATCTTGATCCATCAACACGCCCGCATTGCGTTAGCCATCCGAGAAGGAGAAGCCGAGATCGGAGCGGAGGCCATGCGGAATCATCTGCAAACCGTCAAGCAATTCCAGGAGGTCCTATGAAGATCGTTGTCTGCATCAAACAAGTCCCTGCGACCCAAGAGGTTCAAATCGATCCAATCACCGGAACGATGAAGCGCCAAGGCATGGACGCTAAAATGAATCCTTATGACTTGATTGCTTTGGAACAAGCCTTTCAACTCAAAGAAAAGGTTGGCGGATCCGTCACAGTGATCAGTATGGGCCCTACACAGGCCGATGCGGTCTTGCGAGAGGCGCTCGCGATGGGTGCCGATCAGGCTATCCTGGTCAGTGATCGGGCTTTTGGCGGTTCTGATGTCTTGGCGACAGCCAGAACCTTGGCGATGACCTTGCGAAAAGTCGGATCGGATGCGGACCTCTTTATCTTTGGCCATCAAACCACGGATGGGGATACGGCTCAAGTCGGTCCGGCCGTCGCTGCACTTTTGGATATTCCTCAAGCTTCGCTGGTTCGATCGATTGATAACCATGACTCGTTTATCGAGATCGAACAAAAGCTGGGATCGCTCATTCAACGGGCGACCATCAAGAAACCATGTCTGATTACGGTGGATCCCCACGAATTGACCCCGCGTTTACCGTCTTACTGGCGCTTACGGACGCTGACTTCGGACGCTGTTCAACTGTTGGGTTTGGCGGATTTGGATGCTTCAGCCAAAACTAAGGTTGGGATTTTGGGATCGCCGACTCGAGTCTTGCGTATCTTCCCGCCGCAGCGGTCGACCAAGAGTGTGGTCTTGGATGGCAAGGCTTCCGATATCGGACAACAGCTGGTTGAGGATCTGATTCAGGCTCATCTGGCAGAAAGGGTCATCCATGGCTGAACCCCTCACAAAAAGCAACACTTCCGGCATCTGTGTCATCGCCGAGGTGGAACATCAAACCTTACATCCGGTGACCCTGGAACTCTTAGGGAAAGCCGTTGATTTGGCGAAGAAACTGCCCGGTCCAATCTCATGTTTGATCTATGGGCACGATGTGGCTTCATTAGGACAATGGGCCCTCTCGTTTGGGGCTCAACAGGTCCTGGTCTTGGATCATCGGGAATTGGCGGCATTTCGAACAGACATCATGGCTTCGGTTTTACATGAAGCCATTCATGATCTCAAACCGGCCGTTGTTCTGATTGGAGCAACGCCCATCGGACGTTCATTGGCTCCGCGTTTAGCGGGGCTCTTGGAGACCGGTTTGACTGCGGATTGTACGGAACTGGACATCAGTGATCATGGAGATCTCATTCAACGGCGTCCGGCGTGGGGCGGCAACATCATGGCCGATATCGTCACTCAGAACCATCGCCCCCAGATGGCCAGTGTTCGACCCAAGATTTTCACTCCGATTCCTGAGATCGCCAATCCTAACGGATCGATTCGGCGCTTCGCCTTGGATCCCGATCTTCTTTTATCGGGCATCAACGTCCTGTCGCGCACGGAAGAACCGATGACCACCTCCATCAGTGATGCCTCACGAATCGTCGTAGCGGGGCTGGGGGTTGCGGATGAGACCGGACTCGAACTGGTTCATGCGTTAGCCAAAAGGCTCAATGCAGCCGTTGCTTACACCCGTCCGCTGATCGAACGCGGCATTGGGAATTACACCCATCAGATCGGCTTGAGCGGCCGTACCGTGGCACCTGATCTCTTGGTGGCGTGTGGGGTCAGCGGCTCGGTGCAGTTTGCAGCCGGTATGGGCAAAAGCAAACACATCATCGCTATCAACAGCGATCCCGATGCGGAAATTTTCACGTTGGCTCATGTGGGGGTCGTCGGGGATTGTTATTCGGTGATTCCGCAATGGATCGATGCGCTCGATCAAGGAGACTATCATGTTTAAATCGGTGGATGCTCAGGATATCTTGGCACTTAAAGCGTTGATTGATCCCAAGAAGGTCATTACAGACCTTCCGGAAGGTCTTAATGTCGATGAGATGCCGATCTACGGCAAAGGCAATGCCCAAGTGCTCGTCAACGTCGAAACCACGGATGATGTCGTTGAGGTTCTGCGTTATGCGCATGCCCGCCACATCGCCATTACCCCGCGCGGATCGGGAACAAGCCTAGTCGGTAGTTCCGTGGCTCTGCATGGGGGCATCGTCCTTTCAACGGCTAAAATGAATAAGATCAAACGCATCGATCCGTTGACCATGACGGCGGTGATTGAACCCGGGGTTCTTCTGATGAGCCTGGCGGCGGAAGTCGACGCCAAGGGCTTGTTGTATGCTCCGGATCCCGGAGAGAAGAGCGCAACAATCGGTGGTAATGTCGCCACCAATGCCGGTGGCATGCGTGCCGTCAAGTACGGGGTTACCCGCGATCACATTGTGGCGCTGGAAGCCGTTTTGGCGGATGGGACCCTCATCCACACCGGATCGGCTGTCGCCAAAGACAGCTCCGGTTACGATCTGAAAGATTTACTGATCGGTTCGGAAGGTACGCTTGCCGTGATCACCGAGATCACCGTCAAAGTCCTGCCTAAACCGAAATTCACCGTGTCCTTGGTGATTCCGTTTGCGGACATCACCACCGCACTACAAGCGGTTCCGCCGTTGATGCAGTTGCCGGATCGTCCGGTGACCCTGGAGTTCATGGAGAAGGAAGTGCTGGAGGATGCCAAGGAGTACTTGGGGAAGGATTTCGCCGATCGCAACTGGCCGGCTTACCTGATCCTCAGCTACAGTGCCAACGTGAAGCCGGCCCTTGAAAGTCTTCTAGATACGGCTTCAGATACTCTCAAGAAGCTTGGTGCAAAGGACGTCTTCCTCTCGGATACGACCGATCGCTTACAAGCCATGTGGGCAACGCGCGGCGCCTTCTTGGAAGCCATCAAGAACTCGACCCCGGAAATGGATGAGATCGATGTGTGTCTGCCGATCCAAACGATTCCCGGATACCTGCAGGAAGTCAAAGCACTGTCGGTGTCCAGCGGAGTTCGCATTCGCAGCTTCGGTCACGCCGGCGACGGAAACCTGCATATCTATCTCTGTAAGGATCAGATCGAAGCATCCCGTTGGAACGCTCTTCTGCCGCAACTGTTAGATACCCTCTATACCCGGGCCTTCGCCTTGGGAGGTGTCGTCAGCGGAGAACACGGCATCGGACACGCCAAGAAAGCCTATCTGAAACAAGCCGTCGGTGAACCCAGCATCCGTTTGATGCGCGGCATCAAAGCCGCTTTCGATCCCACCGGCATCTTGAATCCCGGTAAAATCATCGATTAAGCAGAAGGCAAGCCAAGGCTTGCCTTTAATTTCTCTGAGTGGTTATGCTAAAATAGAGCGGAGGTAAAACATATGGACTTTATTCACGAAGCACGCAAACATCAGGATCAGATCGTCAAGGATCTGGTTGGCCTGATTAAGATTCCTTCCTTGACCGATCCGGCCACCGCAAAACCGGGAGCACCGTTTGGGCATGCTCTTCGTCAAGCCTTGGATTATACCTTGGAATTAGGCCAACGCGACGGATTTAAAACCCGTGATCTGGAAGGTTATGCCGGGGTCATCGAATTCGGAGAAGGCTCCGAAATCATGGGGATCTTGGGTCACTTGGATGTGGTGCCTGTCGGTACGGGATGGACGTTTGATCCCTTTGGCGGCACGATCAAGGATGGATTTATCATGGGTCGCGGTGCGCAGGACGATAAGGGTCCCAGCATTGCCGGTTATGCGGCCATGCGGTTATTGAAACAACTGGGCATTACCCCCAAGAAGCGGGTCTTCCTGATTTTGGGAACGGATGAAGAATCCGGAATGGCCTGCATGAAGTACTATAAAAAACACGGTGAGATCCCGCATTTCGGGTTTGTGCCGGATGCGGACTTCCCGGTTATTTACGGTGAGAAGGGGATCTTGAACCTGAAAGTGGCTGGTCACGCCGAAACGCAAATCGTGCGCTTATCGGCCGGAGAGCGGCCGAATGTGGTCATTGGGGAAGCCGAAGCCACTTTGATAGGCGCTGCGAAAGCAGACCTCTTTGCGTTCTACTTAAAATCACACCATCTGACCGGTTCGGTGCACGAACAGGACGGATTGACAACCTACGCCATCAAAGGCCGTTATGCCCACGGTTCCTTACCGCAGGAAGGGATCAACGCAGCCTGGCACCTTTTGAACTTTGTCGGCAGTGCGTATCAGGATGCGACCTCATACGAGTTGGCGACGCTATTGGAACACTACCGCGGGGATGCCTTGGGTATTCGCGTGTTTGGGTCCCACATGGGTTTCTTAACGATGAATCTGGGTATCGTGCGCATTGAAAACAACATGATCGATTTGACCCTCGATATCCGTTACCCGCAGGAAACCAACGATCAGTTCATCCTGACTCAAGTGGATGCAGCCGTCAAGAAGGTCTTGCCGGGATTAAGCACCACCAGCATTGCGCATAAAGGACCGCTCTTTGTCGATCCGCAGTCCAAACTGGTTTCCACCCTGGAAAAGATCTACCGCACTTACAGCGGGGATACGCAGACCAAGCTGTTGACCATGGGCGGGGGAACGTATGCCCGTTCGTTCGATAACTTTGTTGCGTTTGGTGCGGAATTCCCGTTGCGTCAGCGTCCGTCATGGGTCGGTCAAGTGCACCAGGCCGATGAAGGCTATGAGATCGAACAACTCATCTTGGCAACGGCCATTTATGCCCAAGCTATTTACGATCTGGCTTGTGTTTAACCATGCGGATGCGTCATAAACCGTGGGCATTGCCTTACCTCAAAGCCCATCCGCAAGTCGTCTTTGAACCGCAAGAGAAACCTCTACAGTTAAGCGATCATTCCTCATCGTTGATTTTGGAGATCGGCAGCGGCAAAGGACGTTACGTGTCGACGTTGGCTCAGCGCTTTCCCCAACATCACTACATTGCCTTGGAGAAAGACATCAACGTGTCGGCGACGGCCCTCAAAGCCGCAGGCGACACGTTGCCCAAGAATTTGACCTGGATCGTCGGCAGTGCCGGGGATCTGGAACGTTACTTTGAACCCGGTGTTCTGGACGAGATCCATCTCAACTTCAGTGACCCGTGGCCCAAGAAGGGGCATGAGAAGCGTCGCTTGACGTCCAGAACGTTCATGCCGATGATGCTGAACGTGTTAAAGCCCCAGGGCGTGATTCGCTTCAAGACCGACAATGCCTCTCTTTTTGAATACACGATGCTGCAAATGCAAACGTATCCGTTGGAGCTTCTCGAGTTCAACGTGCAATACACGCATGATGGAAGTATCGATGTACACACCGAATACGAACAGAAGTTTAACGCACTGAATCAACCGATTTATCGCGCTATTTGGAGGAAGAAACCATGAATGATTTCACGCTGGAGTTGATGAAAAGCCTGACACAAGCTCACGGGATTTCCGGAGACGAGAAAGCCGTCAGCCGGCTTTTAAAGGGGTACTACGAAGGTTATTGCGATGAGTTGGTCTATGATCAGCTGGGATCGATCTTCGCCATCAAACGCTCGAAAAACCCGCAAGCCAAGACGCTCATGTTGGCGGGGCACATGGATGAAGTGGGATTCATTGTCAATGCGATTTCTGAGAACGGACTCTTGGGATTGGCTCCGATTGGAGGCTGGTGGTCTCAAACCCTTTTGGGTCAACGGGTCATCGTCAAAGCCAAGGATGGAACCTTAATCAAGGGAACGATCGCCTCCATTCCCCCGCACTTACTGACTGATGCTGAGCGTAAAGCGCCTATGGAAATCAAGAACATGCGGGTTGATGTCGGAGCCACCGACAAAGCTGGAATCTTAGCGATGGGGATCCACATGGGCTCACCGGTCGTTTTGGATGGACCTTTTGAAGTGTTAGCAAACGGGAAACGACTCTTGGCGAAAGCCTGGGACAACCGTTACGGGTGCATCCTTGGGGTGGAATTGTTGCGCGCCTTGAAGGATGTCGATCTCGACGTTCATCTGGCGGTTGGCGCAACGGTTCAGGAAGAAGTCGGAACGCGCGGTGCTCAAACCGCAACGTACAAGATCAAACCGGATGCGGCCATTGTCTTTGACTGTTCACCAGCCAATGATATCAGCGGAGACAAGGACGCTTTCGGGCACTTGGGCCAAGGACCACTTATCCGCTTTATCGATGCAAACTACCTGCCGCATCGGGGATTCATCAACTACTACACGGATGTGCTCGATCATGCCAAGATCCCTTACCAATATTACCAATCCCTGGGTGGAACGGATGCCGGCGCGATTCATAAATCCCTGGAAGGGGTGTTGACCCTGACGGCGTGCATCTGTGCGCGTAACATCCATACCAACTCCTCCATCATCGATACGGAAGACTATGAAAACGCCAAGAAGGCGATGTTGGCTTTGATTCCGACCTTGACATCAAAGACCATCGCCGACTTGCAAATCGTGATACAATAAAGCCATGAAGAACCGGTTTCTTGTTTTGATGTTGGGATTGCTCCTGTTGAGCGGTTGCTCAGGTCTTTCAACGAGCGCCTTGGATCGTCAATTGAAGGAAGCGGTTCAAAACGCCTCCATCGTTGATTTCAATGCGGTCAACAACATCCAAAAAACCTTGTACACCTATTATCTTCCCCCGCATTTGGGAAGGATTCAATCCACCGAAACCGCCTCGATTTTACGTTCCGGCAATGTCAACATCCTCATGAATCTGGACGTGATCGATGTGATCGCCGATACGTACTATGAAACCAAAAACGTATTCAAACAACTGGTGACCCAAAGCCAGTCTCTGTTGAGCTTCGACGGGGAATTAACCAATGCGCAACTGAAAACACTGACGTATAAAGTTACAGTCATCTCTATCGGCAATCAAGAAGTCCTGTTGACGCTGGAGAGTGGCTATTTTATCCTGACGGCCATCACGGCAACAGTCGATGCACCCGACATCTTGGAAGACATGGTGCTCTTGGTGCGTTCGGCTCAGGTCGATAAAGAACGGGTTTTAATCGCCTATTCGACGCGGGAATCCATCGATTACCAACAGGAGACCATCGATTTGTTTGAGCAGATTGCGCCGGAATCCGGCAGTGTACTGGACATGATTTCCGGAGAAGACCCTATCGACTTCCCCGAAGTCAACGATTCGGATGTTCCCCCGACGGACGATTTGATTCCGACGGATCCGGACATCACCAACTAGGGAGGGGACCATGCTGAAGAAACTCGCATCCTTGCTGTTTGAAGAAGAAGAAGTCGAAGAACCGGCCCCTAAGCCGGTCAAGAAGAAAGTCCAGGAACCGGTGAATGAAGAACCGGCACCTTTACCTGTGACTTCCCGTTCGTTTGAATCGAAAGCTGCGGATGAACCCCAACCGGTCAAAGAGCCGATGCTCGTCGAAGAACCGGTTCAAGCCAAACCAATCATCCGGGAATCGATCTTGGCGGATACGCCGAAACCCGTTGTGAACAAACCTATCCAGAGTACGGCCCCTTATGAGTTCCGTCCGTTGATCTCCCCGATTTTTGGGGTGAGCGAACACGAACAGACGCATCGTCCTGCTTTTGTGGCGACGGCTGAAGTCCAAAACGACTCCCACCTGCAAACCGTCATCAGCCCTTACTATGGGGCGATCCATAAAGATCCCAAAATCAGCTCAGGGACTCCCGTAGAACCGATTCCATCACCTGTGACGCCCATCAAAACGGAACCCGTCGTAGAAAAAGCAGCGGTGGTCGAACCAGTCATTGAAAATCTGGCTTTGGAAGCGCTCATTGACAATGATCCCGAACCGGTGACACTAACCCCAAGCGAACCGGAAGATCATGAACAGTTTTCCCTGTTTGGGGACGACAAATGATTTTTTTCATTGGAATTAAAGGAGCCGGAATGGCGGCTTTGGCCTGCATGCTGAAAGAAAGCGGCCAACTCGTTGAAGGTTCGGACCTGACCAAGCATTTCTTTACCGAAGAACAACTCCACGATTTACAGATTCCTGTCCATCCTTTCGGGGTGTTGCCGCCGGAGGGTTCAACCGTCATCATCGGTAACGCCTTCAAGGATGATCACCCGGATGTGGCAGCCGTCAAAGCCAATCCGAGTTTGACGATCTACCGCTACCACGAATATGTCGGGGAATTGACGCGTCGTTACACGACGATCGCATTGACCGGATCCCACGGAAAGACAACGACCACTACCATGATGGCCGCGATTTTGAGTGCATATGCCCCGACGGCCTATCTGATCGGGGATGGCCATGGGCATTTGAGTGCAGATAGTCGATATCTGGCCATTGAAGCCGATGAATACCGGCGCTTTTTTTTGGCGTATTTTCCCAAATACGCCGTCGTGACCAACGTCGATCTCGATCATGTGGACTACTACAAGGACGAAGCTGATTACCGTTCGGCGTATGAAGCGTTTGCGAACAATGTGAGTTCGACCCTGGTGCTTTTTGGGGATGATCCGGAAGTGCGCAAACTGAAACTCACAAAACCGCATCTGTATTACGGAATCGAACCGCACAACGATGTGGTTGCGGAGATCCTTGAGGAAAAACCGACTTTTACCCGATTCAACCTGGTGTTCAAAGGTAATAACCTCGGCGAGATCCGCTTACCGTTCTCCGGACGTCACTTGGTGTGGAATGCCTTGGGGACGATTACCGTGGCTGTTTTGGAAGGGATCCCTATTTCGGTGATCCAAGAGGGGATTGCCCGCTTTAAAGGTGCTGCCCGTCGTTTTGTGGTCGAAGACTACGGCGCCAATGTGTACATCGATGATTACGCGCATCATCCCACAGAAGTCTCCGTTACTATTGATGCAGCCCGCTTACGTTACCCGCATCACAAACTGGTGGCGATCTTCAAACCGCACCGGGTTTCCAGGGTCTATCGCTTTGCGAAAGAGTTTGCGGTTGCTCTGGATAAAGCGGATGCGGTGTATCTGTGTGATTTTACGGCAATTGATGACAAAGAACCGGGCATCGATATCGACATCAACTACCTCAAAGACCGCTCGAGCAAAGCTGTGGTGGTCACCGAAGATGAGACCGGAGCGCGTACTTTGGCTCAGGAAGCCCCTGCCGTTTATCTCTTTATGTCTTCCAAAGACATTTATGTGTTGAGTGATGCGTTAAAGCGCTATCAGAAACCTTGAAAATATTTACATCCTCGGTTATACTGAAATAGAGGTACCCGTATGGATGAACTGTTGACGGCTTTATCCGATGTTTCCATCAAACTGTTGCCGGTCTTAGGGGCAGCGGTTTTGATTGTGCTGATCATCGTCTTGAAGCGTGTTTTGGATCTTTTAAAGAAAGTCGAAAGAACCGTGGATATGGTCGATGAAACACTGAAAAAGATCGAAGCCCCAATCAATACCTTGGTGGGTGTGGCCAAAGCCATCGACACCGTCAGTTCAGCCTCAGAGCACCTGTTGCGGACCATCGTAGGCACCATCGCCTCCAACTTCAAAGTCATCAGCGCATGGCTCAAATCCGCCTTCAGCAAGTCCGCTGATCCTCAACCGGACGAGACGACCGAGGAAGAACTCGGTTTATAGGAGCAATCATGGAAACAAATTTCAAGGATGAACTGGATAAACTGGTTCAACAGGCCAAAGACTTGGCCGATGACATCCACCTCAAAGAGAACCTGGAGAAGTTGCGTGACGGGCTTGTCGATCTGGCCGCTAAAACCGGTCAGAAGATCGATGAACTCGCACACGATGAAGAACTGAAAACCAAAATCAAAGACGGTGCCCATAAAGTTGCTGACACGGCGGTCGCCGGAGCGAAGTTCGTTGGCGACAAGACCACCGAATTCTTCGAACGCCCCGATGTCCAAGAGGGTATCGAAAAGGCCAAAGACAAAACGATCGAAGTCGCAGAAAAAGGCGTGGATGCGCTCAAGAAAGCCCTGAAGAAGGACTAAGTATGAAGCGTGTTACCATCTACGATGTGGCCAACGAGGCCAACGTATCCCTCGCGACGGTTTCCCGCGTCATCAACGGGTTAGAGATCGTCCGTGAAGACACCCGCATTCGCGTCAATCAAGCCATCGAAAAGCTGGGGTATAAACCCAATGCGATCGCCCAGGGATTGGCACTTCAAAAGACCACCAGCATCGCGCTGTTGGTTCCGGAAGCCAGTTTCAATTACACCGGTCAGATCATCAGCGGCTTGTTGGATGTGGCCAAGATCTACAAGTACAACATCACTCTGCATACGACCAGTGAAGCCATCATCCAAATCGGCGAAATCATCGAAAACATCATCAAATCGCGGGTCGATGGGGTCATCATCTACAACGACAAATTGATGATGGATGAACTGAGTGCCCTGACGAAGTATAACTTCCCGATCGTCGTCGTCGGCAATCAGCTCTCGTCCGACAACATTGCCTCCGTCTATGTCAATCTCCAAAAAGCCATGTTTGAACTGGTGAGTTCTTACTTGGACAAAGGCATGACCGACATCGCCATCATCCAGGACCGTAAAAACAAATACATGGTCGAACAGCTCATCAAAGGCGCTTCGCAAGCCTTTGAACGCAAGGGACTCGTCTTCGAGAACTTCATCGAGATTCCGCGCGAATACCGTTCGTCCTATACGTATCTTCGTGAATACTTTAAGAAACACAAACACCAGTTGGTCGTAGCGCATCGCGATTCGCAAGCCATGGCTGTCATCAATGCGGCCTCGGAAGCCGGACTCAGTGTTCCCAAAGACATGGAAGTCGTGTGCATCATCGACAGCAAATACAACTCCATGATGCGTCCGCAGATCTCCTCGTTTGCGATTCCTTCCTACGATTTGGGCGCTGTGGCCATGCGCGTCATGACCAAGATGCTTAATCAGAGCCCGATCGAAGACAAAGAGATCGAACTCAGTTATCTGTATACCCCGCGTCAGTCTACCAAATAACTTAACGGCATCGACAAGCCAGAGTAACGCAATCCGACATTTAGAGAGACAAGGTGGGTGGTGAAAACCTTGAATGACGGCGCGTGAATACCGCTTCGAGCCGCTTTATCAAAACTAAAGCCGTTTCCCGCGTTAAGGGCTCAAGTGACGTCAAACGTAACTAAGGTGGTACCGTGCTTTCAGCACCCTTGGGGGTGCTTTTCTTTTGTCAGGAGGACCTATGAACTTTTTTGAAGAATTGAAGTGGCGTGGCCTTATCAAAGATGTGACCGATGAAGAGAGTTTCATCGAACGTCTCAAACGGCCGATCACGCTCTATTGCGGGTTTGATCCGACCGCGGATTCTCTGCACATCGGATCGTTGCAACAGATCCTGTTGCTGCGCCGTTATCAGCAGCAGGGCCACACCCCGATCGCGTTGATTGGGGATGCGACCGGGATGATTGGGGATCCGCGTCCGACCACCGAACGCAAGCTCTTGACGATCGAGGAAGTGCGGGCCAATGGGGGTGCGATCAAGGAACAACTGTCTCGATTCCTTTCCAGTGAAGGGCCTAATGCGTTCATCGCAGCCAACAACTACGACTGGCTCTCGCAGATTGACATCCTTCACTTTCTGCGCGATTACGGCAAGCACTTCAATGTTGCCTACATGATCGCCAAAGACGTGGTGGCATCGCGCTTATCCAGCGGGATCAGCTTTACCGAGTTTACTTACACGATTCTTCAATCCGTAGACTTCATGCATCTGTATCAGACTTACGGGTGTGAACTGCAGATCGGTGGCAGCGACCAGTGGGGGAATTTGACCAGCGGGACCGAACTCATCCGCAAGACGATGGAGGATGCGAAAGTGTATGGGGTCACCTCACCGTTGATCACCAACTCGGATGGATCGAAATTCGGCAAGTCCGAAGGTCGAAACATATGGTTAGCCGCTCATCGGACTTCACCGTATGCGTTCTACCAGTACTGGCTGAATGTGGCGGATGCCGATGTGATCGACTTCATGAAGCGTCTATCGCTCAAGTCTCCGGAAGCCATTAAGGCGTATGAAGCCGGAGTCGTTGAGGCGCCGCACTTGCGGGCCGCTCAAAAGGCCTTGGCGGAAGAGTTAACGATCCTGGTGCATGGTCAAGCCGGCTATGATAGTGCCTTAAGGACGACGGAAGTCTTCTTCAGCGGTCAATGGCAAACTTTGCAGTTGGAGGAGATCCTGGAAGCCTTGGCAGAAGCCCCAAGCCTGTCCATTCAAGCCCCACGTTTAGTGGTGGATGTCTTAGTGGAAGGGCAACTGGCGGTCAGTAAACGCGAAGCCCGTGAACTCATCGAAAAGGGCAGTGTCAGCGTCAATGGGGTGAAGATCACTGGCTTGGATGCCGAGCTCGACCGTGAATCCGCCTTGCATCGTCGCCTGCACGTCATCCGTAAAGGCAAGAAGAATTATCTGGTCGTTCACTTGGAGGAACTCGCATGAATCTCAACAATTGGATCATGATCGGCTTATCGATCGTGATTGGCGCCTTTTTGACCTTTGTCCGCTACAAAGACTACAAAAAGCACCAGACTCTCAAAACTCAACTCGAATCGGAAGGGGAAAAACTGGTTTCATCCGTCAAGATGCGTCCCAACAAGGCACTCTACGGTTTATTGGCGGCCTTAGGTGTGTTTATGGGGATTGCCTACTTCGTAGGTGACTTCTATGAGAACATCGCCCTAACGCTCATTCTGGCGGTCCTGATCGGATCGGAGTGGCTCAATTACCAAGCGACTTCCTTCCTTTACCTTTACGAACGTCATTTTGTGTACAACACCAGCTCGATCCGTTACAAATCCATCAAAGCCATCACCCCGAAAAACAAACGGGCATCGACCGTAACGACGCTCAGCGGAGAAAGCACCCTGATCCCGGTCGAAGCCGCCAACGCCATCACCGAGAAGACCGCTAAGAAGAAATAGGCGTGGTATAATGTGCCCATGAAACGCTTGGTGTTTTTTATCCTGGTGCTGAGCTTAAGTGCATGCACCACTACGGACCGCGATGCGATCGCTTCCGATCATTATAAAACGCTCTATACCGAGTTGCTCAATGAGCTCGATACCGCCTCGAGTTCCGTATATTTCAGTGTCGAAGCGACCTTGAGTGCCCTGGATGGAGCCCGTTACCGTTACGACGTGTTTATCGATGAACCCCAGATCGCCATGTATGACATTGAGATCCTGGTGATCGTCGATGACGGGTCTCTGGTGATTTCTGAAACGATGATGCCCAGTGTGGGAATCTTCGATGAGAAGACCTACCACATGTTGCCCTATCAGGTCCATCCCGAGAAGGGATTTGTGAAGGGATTCGGACTCAACGGCATCACCGAACAGTCCAGTGTCAAACTCAAAGTCTTGGTCAGTTGGAAAGACGTCAACCGGATCGAAACCTTCAAACAGGTAATCGGTCTCGATCTGAGCGTCGCTCCCTAACGCCTAACCAAACAAAAACCCGATCTGCATCGGGTTTTTTGTGGGATTAACGGTTGTAGAATTCGACGACGAGGGCTTCGTTGATGTCCGTGTTGAGTTCTTTGCGTTCCGGCAAGCGGACGTATTTGCCTTTTTTGGCTTCCTTGTCGACTTCGACGAAGGGGACCGTGCTCACGGAAGCATCCAAGGCTTCTTTGATGGAAGCCATATCGCGGCTGCTTTCCTTGATCGTCAGGACACTGCCCGGCTTGATGATCATCGAGGGAATGTCTGCCTTATGACCATCGACCAGGATGTGACCATGGTTGACCAGCTGACGGGCTCCGCGACGGGTCATCGCAAAGTTCATGCGGTACACCAGGTTGTCCAAGCGGCTTTCCAGTAAGAACAGGAAGTTATGGGCGGTGTTGCCTTTGATGTGCTGCGCTTTGACAAAGGTGTTGTAGAATTGACGTTCGTTGACGCCGTAGGTGAAGCGAATGCGTTGCTTCTCACGTTGTTGCTGGCCGTAGTTGCTCAGCTTTGCCGGACGGGCATCGGGGGCTTTCCCCGGGGCCGTGGTACGACCTTTACGCTTGCCGCCTTTGGTGTTGAACTCCGCACCGGTCTCCAAAACGGAGAACCCTAAGCGACGCGAAAGGCGGTAAACCGGTCCATTGATTCTTGACATGGTTTTTTCCTCCTAAGGGTTATGCGTAAACCACTAGGGACAAATCGTCTTCCGGGGTGTTCATCAATCGATTTCGGTGATGCAGCGCACTTACTTTCTTGCCCAAGGGATGAACGCCTGACGGAGGGTTTTGTCTGCCGCGTTTGACGCCCATAAAGGATAGCACAGGGGAAAGGCCTTGTCAATTCACAAATCCCCGTCGAAAAAACAGGGATTATGTTAGAATAGAAGCATGAGTTGGAATGCCTTTCTTGAGATTATGAAGACCCCGACCGCGATGATCGCCACCGGATTATTGATCGGGGCTTTTAGCCTGTGGTTGATCATCTTCATCATCCGCAAGAGCACTTTAAAACGCCACATGAAATCCGCGGAAGCCCGTTACATGGCGGCTAAAAGCTTACCCTTGCCCTTTAAAATCAACAAGACCTTGGCCTTGGCCAAAGTCAAAGATGATGTCTTTGTCTTGGCTAATGATCTTAAGAATGAATTCGATCAGATCCAAGACCATTTCAAACGGGTAGCCGGGCTCTTGGGCGAGTGTGAAGATGCTATTCTGACTAACCGGCTCAAGCTTGGAAAGTCCGATCTGAACGAACTGAGTGAACTCCTAGGCGTTTTGGAAGCTGAGGCCTTTTCCTTGAACACCAAACTCGATGAAGTGCTTAAAGACGAGAACCAGCAACGATCCCAGATCACCGAACTCAAAGAGCAATTTAGAAACCTCAAGCAGCTCTTCAATCAGCGGGCTCCGCAACTGGCTTCCAGTGTCGCCCTGATCCAACAACGCATCGAGGATCTCGAACGGGCCTTCAGTATGTTTGAAGATTGGATGGTGGCCTCGGAGTTTGTCAAAGCCAAAGAGAAGGTGACCCTGATCGAAGGTGAACTGGCAGAACTTGGTACCTTGGTCCAATCGTTACCGGATCTCTTCGTACTCGCCAAAGGCATCATTCCCAAACAGATCGATGAGATCACCACACTCTACACTCAACTCAAGAACGAGAACGTCTATGTCGTTCACCTGGAAGTCAAAAAGAACCTCGATCTGGTGATGGAAGCGACCCGTGAAGATCTGGCCAACCTGAACCGCTGTGTCGTTAAAAATGTTCCCGAGCATTTGAAAGAGAACACCACGCGACTGACCCAGTTGATGGATCAACTGCGCAAAGAACAGCAATCCCACCATGACGTCAGTCAAGCATTGGCCCAAGCCGATGATCGGATCAAAGCCGGACAGGCTTTGCATAATCGCCTCTTGACGATGACGCGCAAAGAAGCCAAACGTTTGGGCATGACCGATATGATCCACTTCCTCAACGATCAGGAAGCCCTCTTGGATCGCTTCGCGGAAGACCTGGTCCGCATGAGCCGTTTGTTTGTATCCCGGACGATGCCCGGAAGTGCTTTGTTGGTTTCCGTCAAAGACCTCATTCAAGATGTGACCATCACTGTTGATCGGCTCAGTCAGATCAAATCCAGTGTCGAAAGTGCCAAGAGCGATGAGGAACGTGCCAATAAGCAACTTCTCAAACTCTACCTCATCATGAATGAAGTTCAAGTCAAGATCCGTAAACACAAGCTGCCCAACATTTCCGCGGCTTACGACGGCGACATCACCAAGGCGTACACGATCATTCACACGATCGATAAGCTCCTGGATGAAAGTCCATTGAATCTGCCGATCCTCAATTCGACGGTCAATGAAGCTATCGATGTGGTCTATCGGCTCTACAACAACGTCAACAACCTGGTTGGAACGGTCGAGATGATCGAAAACACCGTGGTTTACGCCAATAAGTACCGGCCGTTCCATCCGGAACTGGATGCGCAAATGACCCGAGTGGAACTGTTGTTCCGCAACGGGGACTACACGGCCGCCATAAAACTGGCTTTAGCGGCTGTCGAAAGCATCCAGCCGACGCAATATGATACCCTCATCAAGGAGAATGCCCAAAGTGTCCAACCTTAATCCCATTTATTTCGATCACGTCTCCAGCACCCCGGTTCACCCCGAGGTGCTTAAAACGCTGCAGGAATTTTATCCGATTCACTACGCCAACGCGGAAGCCTTGCATGATGGCGGAAAAGTCATCGGCACCATGGTGGAAGCCAGTCGCGAACAAGTTGCCAAACTACTGAAAGTTAAGCCGGAATGGGTGACCTTTACCTCCGGAGCAACCGAGGCCAACAACGCCATCATCAAAGGGATCGCGTTTGCGAATGCCCATCGCGGCAAGCACATGATTACCACCTCCGTCGAACATTCCAGCGTTTTGGATACCTACAAACAACTGGAAGAAGACTTCGGTTTTGAAGTAACGTACTTACCGGTCGACAGCAACGGTCGCATTCGTCCCGAGGATTTGAAACAGGCGTTGCGTCCGGACACGATCCTCGTGTCAATCATGCACGTCAACAATGAGATCGGCACGGTCATGCCGGTGGAAACCTGTGTAAAGATCATCCGCGACCATTCCAAGGCTTACTTTCACACCGATGAAGTCCAGGCCATCGGAAAGGTTCCGTTCGATCTGAGTTATGTTGATGCCGCCAGTTTATCGGCGCACAAGATCAATGGGGTCAAGGGTTCCGGGGTGATGATCCTTAAACCGGGAGTCAAGATCCTCTCCCTGATTTCCGGCGGTCAACAGGAAAACGGACGTCGCGGCGGAACAGCCAATGCGATCCATAATCTGTTGTTTGGGAAAACCCTGCGTTTGGCCTTGGATGATCAACAGAATCACATCGCGAGCGTAACCGCACTTAACCAACGCTTACGTCAACACTTACGTCAAATGCCCAATGTCGTGATCAACTCCCCTGAAACCGAGGTTTCACCGTTTATTCTGAATTTCTCGGTTCTCAATCTGACCTCTGAGGTGTTGTTGAACTGGTTCAACGCCCACGGGATCTACCTCTCAGCTCAAAGCACCTGCAACTCCAAACAACATCATCCCTCAATTACCTTATCCGCGATGAAGGTCGGAACGAAACGACTCAACGGGGCTTTACGCGTCGGGTTATCCGCATTGAATACCCCGGACGAAATTGATCGACTGGTTGCCGTTTTACAGGAAGGCGTGGCCAAATATGGCCGTCCCTAACGCACAGCATGCCATCGTCCGTTTTGGGGAACTGACGCTTAAGGGCTTGAATCGGCGTGTTTTTGTGCAACAGTTGCGAACCAACATTTTGCGCCGGCTTACCGCAGCACCCAAAGCCAAAGTCATTGTTAAATACGACCATGCGTTGGTCTTTTTGAACGGTGAACCCGAGCACGTCGTCATCGACGCCTTAACCGACACGTTTGGAATCTCTAGCTTCTCGATGGTTTATCCGTGTGTACCGGAATTGGAATCCGTATGCGAGATGGCGGTCCAGCTATTATCAGGTGAAGAACCGTGCACGTTCAAGGTGGATACCCGCCGAAAAGACAAGACCTTAGCCTTCACTTCCGTCGATTGGGACAAAGCCGTCGGGGGAGCTGTCTTAAGACAAACTTCCCATAAAGTAGATATTCATGATCCGCAGATCACCGTTCGCATCGAAGTAGATGCCCGTACGGCTTACCTGAGTGTCAAAGTCTATCCGGGACTGGGCGGAATGCCGGTGGGATCGATTGGGAAAGCGCTGGTACTTTTATCAGGAGGCATCGATTCTCCGGTGGCTGCTTACTTAGCGATGAAACGGGGACTTGAAATCGAAGCCGTGCACTTTGCATCACCTCCGTATACGTCGCCTCAGGCGGTCCGTAAGGTTTATGATTTGGCGATCCAACTCAGCCGCTACCAACCCCATTTGATCGTCCATACGATTCCGGTCACCGATCTACAATTGGAGCTCTACGCGAAAGCCAATCCGTCGTATGCGGTTATCTTGTTGCGTCGGCACATGATCCGTCTGGCGACGCGTCTGGCCAAACAACGCTCGGCGCAGGCTTTGATCACCGGTGAGTCGTTGGGCCAGGTTGCTTCGCAATCGATGGAGAGTATGAGCGTCATCCAAGCGGTGACCGAGTTGCCCGTCTTGCGTCCGGTGGTGGCTTTTGATAAACTAGACATCATCGCGATCGCCAAGAAGATCGATACGTACCGGATTTCGATCGAACCGTATGCGGATTGTTGCACGCTTTTCTCGGTCGTCAACCCGATCACACGACCGCGCTTGAATGATGTTTTGGCGGAAGAAGTCAAAATCGATTATGAACCGATGTTGGAAGCCTGCCTTGCGGGAATGGAAACACAAACGCCCGTAACGCAAACTGCCGACTATCTCTAGGAGGATGCATGGCCTTTGAACGATTGACCGGGGCACTCAATGAAGCCCTGAAGAAACTGACGAAAACCGATAAAATCAACGAGGGACACCTCGAGTCGTTGTTGCGAGAAGTCAAACTCGCTTTACTGGAAGCCGATGTCCACACGGATGCGGTAGATACGTTCTTAGCCGGAATCCGCTCCCGGGCATTGGGTGAGAAAGTCTTCGGTTCGATTAAACCCAGCGAAGCCCTGATGAAGATCGTCTACGATCGACTCGTCGACCTTCTGGGTTCGACACAGCAGGCTTTCGACTATGCCCCGGGTCAGTTTACCGTGATAATGTTGGTGGGCTTGCAGGGAACCGGGAAGACCACTTCGGTAGCCAAACTGGCACATTTGCTGAAATCCAAAGGACGTAAACCGTATCTGGTGGCTGCTGACCTTCAACGTCCGGCAGCTATCGATCAACTCGAGATCCTGGGAACGCAGATCCAGGTCCCCGTCTATACCGATCGCACCACCAAACAGGCCTTGAGTGTCGTCAAGAGTGGCCTAAGTGCCGCTAAAAATGCATCATGCGATACCGTCATCATCGATACCGCCGGCCGTTTAGCCATCGATGAAGCCTTGATGAATGAGCTGGCAGAGATTCAGCGTGCCGTCCATCCTCAGGAGATCCTGTTGACGGTGGATGCTTTGGCTGGGCAGGATGCGCTGACGGTCAGTGCCGGCTTTGCGAACGTCCTCAAACTCAGCGGGATCATTGTCTCCAAGTTTGACGGGGAATCCAAAGGCGGTGCCGTCTTATCTGCTAAAACCGTGACTCAAGTTCCCATAAAACTGGTCGGAACCGGGGAGAAGGTCACCGATTACGATCTCTTTTATGCCGACCGTATGGCCAACCGTCTGATCGGGATGGGTGATTTGATGAGTCTGGTGGAAACGGCACAAGCTAAACTGGATCAGGCGGCCCTAGAGCGCAGTGCTCAACGGATGTTGGATGGCCAGTTCACGCTGGATGACCTCCTGCATCAATTCGAACAGATGGCCAAGATGGGCTCTATGAAAGCCATGTTGGGCATGTTGCCGGGGATGTCGCAGTTGGCCTCGCAAGTCAACGACGCGCAAGCCAATGAAGCCATGAAGAAAAACAAGGCCATCATCTTGTCGATGACGGCCGAAGAGCGTGAAGACGCTTCGCTGCTTCGGGCTTCCCGTAAAGCCCGCATTGCGAAGGGGAGCGGAACCGACGTGAGTGACGTCAACCGGCTGATCAGTCAGTACGAGAAAGCTAAGGATCAGGTGCGCATGATGGCGCGTCTGGCGAAACGCAAATAAGTGTCAAGATAAATACCTTGACAGGTATAATAGACATGGTATACTGGTAAAGGTTTAATCCAAGGAGGAAATCACGATGGCTGTTAAACTTCGTTTAAAACGCATGGGGGCTAAAAAGGATCCGTTCTACCGCATTGTCGCTGCCGATTCGCGTTATCCGCGCGATGGCCGCTTCATTGAAGCGATGGGCTACTACAACCCGACTTCTACGCCGGCTGAAATCAAAATCGATGAGGCTGTGGCACTCAAATGGTTAGCTGAAGGCGCTCAACCGTCCGACACCGTCCGCAATCTGTTCTCGCAAGCCGGGATCATGAAGAAGTTCCACGACGCGAAAAACGCGAAATAAGTATGGTCGATCTCGAACAAGCTTTGACGGATCTGATGTTGCCGCTGGTGGATGATAAAGCCAGCCTCAGCGTCAAAGAAATGAGTTCGCTTGAAGAAGATGAAATCTTGTTGCATGTCTACGCTAAAAGCGAAGACGTGGCCCGTTTGATTGGGAAGCAAGGTTCCATGGCGAGCGCGATCCGCAACATGATGTCGGTCGCTTCGCGGCTTGAAAACAAGCGCATCTCGATTAAGTTTGAATCGTATTAGGATGCGGGGGCATCCTTTTCTTTCATGATGAAAACACTGCGCATCGGACACATCGGAAAA
>CAINEY010000012.1 GCA_903847945.1 uncultured bacterium
AAAAGGTCATCAAGTAAAGTTGATGCATAAAACAGAAGATGGAGACATCTTCTTTTTATTATCGGAGGAACCATGAACCCACGTTTAGCCCATTGGAAAGCTTTTAAAGATCTGGATCCCACGCTGAAGGCTCAGTTGGAATCCGCTTCAGACCAAGAACTGCAGGATGCGTTCTATACCGATCTCGAGTTTGGAACTGCCGGCATGCGCGGTCTTTTAGGAGCCGGTCCCAATCGTTTGAACCGTTACACCATTCGCAAAGCCAACCTGGCTTTTGCGCGATACCTCGTCAAGCACACGGATGCGGTCAAGCAAGGCGTCGCTATCGCCTACGACAACCGCCACATGTCCAAGGAATTCGCCGTAGAATCGGCGAATGTACTCGCCATGCACAATATCCCGGCGTATGTGTTTACGTCATTGCGCCCGACACCGGAGTTGTCCTTTGCGGTCCGCTATTTGAAGTGTGCCGGCGGAATCGTCATTACCGCTTCCCACAACCCCAAGGAATACAACGGGTATAAAGTCTACGATGAAGAAGGCTGTCAGCTGATTCCTGAACTCATCGATCAAGTCATCACCGAAATCAAAGCGATTCCGGATGAGTTGGCCATCACTGTTGCCTTGACACCAACCCAAGAAAAACTGATCCATTGGATCGATCTAGAAGTCGATGAACCTTACCTCAAAGCCGTCTTAGGGATCCAGCTCCGTCCCAATCAAGACAAATCCAAGGTTTCTTTCGTCTTCTCACCCCAACACGGGACCGCGAATCTGCCGGTGCGCGACAGTTTGGGCCGTGCCGGATATCACGTTATCCCGGTCTTATCGCAATGCGATCCCGATCCGGACTTCTCCAACACGAAGACTCCGAATCCTGAAGAAAAAGCTGCGTATGAAGCCGCTATCGCTTTGGCGAAAGAACACCAGGCCACGGCTGTCCTATCCACCGATCCCGATGCGGATCGCTTGGGGGTTGCGGTACGTCATCACGGCGACTACGTTTTACTGACCGGCAATCAAACCGGGTCGATCCTCATCGAATACTGGCTCTCCACCAAACAATCCTTTGGCCAACTTCCGAAACACCCGGTGATCTTCAATACTGTGGTGACCTCGGACTTGGGCGAGAAAGTCGCGAAGGTCTACGGGGTGGAGACCGAAAAAACCCTGACAGGATTTAAGTTCATCGGAGATAAGATCAAGACATATCAAGCCAACGGACAGAAACACTTTGTCTTTGGGTATGAAGAATCCTATGGGTACCTCTTTGAACCGTTTGTGCGCGATAAAGACGCCATTCAGGCGTGCCTGATCCTGGCTGAAGCCATCACCTACTATGATTCGTTAGGCAAGACTCTGGTCGATGTGTTGAACGGGCTCTACGCGCGTCACGGCTTCCACCGGGAAGAACAGGTTTCCTTGACCCTGAAAGGGGAAGAAGGTAACCGACGCATCAAAGCCATCCTCAATCACTTCAGAACCTCGTCCATCGAAGCCTTCGCCGGCATCGGGGTCAAGGTCAAAGAGGATTACCTCACGTTGAAACGCAGTGAAGGCAAGTCCGTGAAGCCCTTGGATTTCCCGCCCTCGGATGTGATCAAGTACTTCCTGGAAGACGGGTCCTGGATCGCCATTCGTCCTTCCGGAACCGAACCGAAGTGTAAATTCTATTTCTGTGTCGTCGCTGATTCCAAAGCTGCGGTGGATGCGAAATTTGAAGCGCTAAAAGCGGCTGTCGCCACCCACACCCAATAACGAGGGGGATTCACCATGCGTGAACAGATCATCAAGCAGTTTCATGAAGGCCATTGTCTGGATGCCCACAAAGTCTATGGGGCTCATCTTGAGAAAGACGGGGTCCGTTTTACCGTCTACGCTCCCCACGCCCAACGCGTTCAAGTCGTCGGTTCGTTCAACGACTGGCAACCCATCGACCTGCATCGTCAGGATGACGGCACGTGGTCGATGTTGGTGAATGGCGTCAGTGAATGGAGCCTCTATAAACTCAAGATCCAAAAACGAGACGGGCATTGGATCGAAAAAGCCGACCCCTATGCCTTCGCCAGCGAAGTACGCCCCAAGGTGGCCAACCTGGTCGTCGACCTCAACGGATTCCCGTGGAGCGATAAGACGTGGGTCTCCAAACGCAACAAACGTTTCGATCAACCCGTCAACATTTATGAAGTCCATTTAGGTTCTTGGATGAAACGGGATGGTCAGTATTGGATGAACTACGAAGAGCTCGTCCATCATCTGATCCCCTACGTCAAAGACATGGGCTACACGCACATCGAGTTGATGCCGTTGATCGAGCATCCCTTTGACGGTAGTTGGGGTTATCAGGCGCACGGTTATTTCAGTTTGACGTCCCGTTACGGAACACCGAAGCAGTTCATGCATTTTGTGAACCAGTGCCATCAAAACAACATCGGAGTCATCCTCGACTTCGTACCGGTGCACTTCGTCAAAGATGATTTCGGATTACGTTACTTCGATGGGGAAGCCTTGTATGAGTACCCCCAACCCAAAGATGCGGAAAGCCAATGGGATACAATGAACTTTGACCTGTGGAAGGAAGAAGTGCGTTCGTTCCTCATGTCCTCGGCTTCCTTCTGGATGGAAGTCTACCACATCGATGGATTACGTGTGGACGCGGTCTCCAACATCATCTACTGGCACGGCAACAAACAAAACGGATCCAATGATGGAGCCCTGGCCTTTATCCGCCGCATGAACTACTACCTCAATGTCCGTCATCCGGGCGTCATGATGATTGCCGAAGATTCCTCGGACTTCCCCAAAGTCACCCATCCCACCACGGAGATGGGCTTGGGCTTTGACTACAAATGGGATATGGGCTGGATGAACGATACCCTCAAGTATTACGCCATGGATCCCATCTATCGCCAGTTCCACCATCACCAACTGACCTTCTCGATGGCGTACTTCTACTCCGAGAACTTTATCCTGCCGCTCTCGCACGATGAAGTCGTTCACGGGAAGGGCACCATCATCAATAAAATGTGGGGCGATTACTCTCAGAAGTTTGCGCAGGCGCGCAACTTATACCTGTACATGCTGTCGCATCCCGGCAAGAAACTGAACTTCATGGGCAATGAACTCGCTCAGTTTAAAGAGTTCGATGAGAAAGTTGAACTGGACTGGTTCTTATTGGGCTATGAATCGCACCACAAGTTCCACCGTTACATGCGTGATCTCAACCACATCTATTACTACCACAGCTGTTTGAGTTCCAAAGACTATCACACCAAGGGCTTCAAGTGGCTGGATGCGGACAATGCGGCTCAAAGCATTTACACCTACTACCGTGAAGATGAGCACGCCTGCATCGTGGTCGTCCTCAACATGACTCCCAACAGTTTCGAACACTTCCGTTTAGGGGTTCCCTATCCGGGTCTGTATACCGAAATCATCAACAGCGAGAAAGACATCTATCACGGGTGCAACATGTGCAATTTCTTCCCCTTGACCACGGAAGAGTACCCCTCGCACGGTCATAATCAATCCATCAACTTGCGGATTGCCCCGTTTGCGGGGATTATGTTTGAACTTCGCCGATAATTTGTTCAACGTAAACGGTTTCATTCCTTTCATTTCACGCTGAAGGCTGCACAACTGTGATAAAATAGTCCCGTGCCTTCAGGAGGACGCTTATGTTTAAAGACAAGTTTGAATTTAAACGCGATTTTACACAGCGTGTGATTGAGAACTACGGACGATCTGTAGCCGAATCACATCGCACGGAACGTTATATGGTGCTTGGGGAGATGGTGCGTGATTATGCCTCCATCCACTGGAAACACACCAAAGAAGAAGTGGCTCAGCTTCAAGCCAAACAAATGGTTTACTTTTCGATGGAATTCCTCATCGGGCGTTTACTTACCAACAACCTCATGAACTTGGGGATTTATGACGTGGTCAAAGACGGTTTGTCGGATCTGGGCATCGATCTCAATGAACTCGAAGACATGGAGTCGGATGCAGGACTCGGCAACGGCGGTTTAGGCCGCTTGGCCGCTTGTTTCATGGATTCCTTAGCGTCCATGAGTTTACCCGGACACGGTAACTGCATCCGTTACGAGTATGGCCTCTTCAAACAGAAGATCGTCGATGGGTATCAGGTTGAAACCCCGGACCAGTGGTTGCGTTTAGGCAACGTCTGGGAAGTACGCAAACCCAAACACGCCGTTGAGGTCAAGTTTTGGGGACGTATCGAAATGCAGAAAGGCGCCGGTGTCGAGATCATCTTCAACCATGTCGATGCGGAAAGCGTGATGGCTGTTCCCTATGACATGCCGATCGTTGGACATGGCACCGATACCACCAACACCCTGCGTTTGTGGTCCGCGGAAGCCAGCGAAAATCTGCCAGCCAACAAGGATTTCCGTCAGTACATCACCGAAGTGCGCGAGATCTGTCAGAACGTCTACCCGGATGATTCCACCGAACACGGCCGTTTCCTGCGCTTAAAACAACAATATTTCTTTATTTGTGCCGGCATCAAATCCAACATCAAGGCTCACCTGCGTGTGTACCCGACCTTGGATAACTTGGCCGATAAAGTGGTTTTCCAACTCAATGACACCCATCCGATCCTGGCCATTCCGGAATTGATGCGCGTGCTCATGGATGAGTACCATTACACCTGGGATGAAGCCTGGGTGATCGTCAGCAAGGCCTTTGCCTACACCAATCACACCGTCATGGCGGAAGCGCTGGAGAAATGGCCGTTGGAGATGATCCAACGCCTGTTGCCGCGCATCCACATGATCATCGAAGAAATCAACCGCCGCTTCCTGGAATCCGTACGTCGTCAATACCCGCAGGATGTGGATCTGGCCAACCGTGTTTCCATCATCCGTGACGGGATGGTCCATATGGCCAATCTGGGCATCGTATGTGCCTTCTCCGTCAATGGAGTTGCGGCCCTTCACACTGAGATCCTCATCAAGGATGTCTTCAAGGACTTCTACTTACTCTTCCCGGAAAAGTTCAACAACAAGACCAACGGAATCACCCATCGCCGTTGGTTGGTGTACTCCAACCCGCAACTCAAAGCCCTTCTCGATCAAACCATCGGGGAAGACTATGTCTATGAACCGGAACACCTGATCAAACTGATGGATCACATCAACGACAAGAAGCTTCAAAAAGCGTTCTTGGAGGTCAAGGCTCAACGGAAAGCCATCCTGGCCAAGCACATCGAAAAGACCGTCGGGATCAAAGTCGATGTCAACTCGATCTTTGACGTGCAAGCCAAGCGCCTTCACGCCTACAAGCGTCAATTGTTGAATGTCTTGCACATCATTTACCTGATCCAACAGATCCGCAAGAATCCCAACTTTACGATGACACCGCGCACGTTCATCTTTGCGGCTAAAGCAGCTCCGGCTTATCACTTCGCCAAGAAGATCATCAAACTCATCCACAGCGTCGGTGCGGTCGCCAACAACGATCCGCAGATCTCCAAGTTCATCAAAGTCGTGTTCTTGCCCAACTACAACGTCTCCACCGCCGAGATTCTGATGAATGCCGCGGATGTCTCTGAACAGATCTCCACAGCGGGTAAAGAAGCCTCCGGAACCGGCAACATGAAGTTCATGATGAACGGAGCCTTGACCTTGGGAACCTTGGATGGCGCCAATGTGGAAATCCACGAACGCGTCGGCTCTGACTACGATGTGATCTTCGGGATGAAGGTCGAGGATATCGCTGCCCTCAAACAAAAAGGTTACAACGTGTGGGATGTCTATTCCGCCAATCCGCAACTCAAGGCCGTTATCGATGCCTTGATCGACGGATCCTTCAGTGAGAACCGCGACGAGTTCAAGATGATCTACGATGAACTTATGTTCCGTAATGACGAGTACTTCCTGTTGGCCGACTTCAACGCGTACGTCGAAGCCCAAAAAGAAGTGGAACGTCGCTATGCGGATAAAACCTACTGGGCCAAGATGTGCCTGGTCAACATTGCCCAATCCGGCTTCTTCTCCTCCGATCGAACGATCGGGCAGTATGCCGAAGAGATTTGGCACATCAAAGCGCTTAACGACTAAGAAACAGCGAATGCTGTTTCTTTCTTAACCATGAAAAAATCAACGATAGGGTGGTTGTTGGGACTCCAACTCATCACCAGCATCTCCATGGCCATGGTCTTCTCCCTGGCTCCCGCCGTGACCGCACGCTACGGGATTGATCCGGCGTATGCCACTTACCTCAACCTTGGCTTTGTCGGGGCAGGTTTACTGTCTCCGCTCTTTGGAGTCTGGGCCGATCATCAAGGCACCAAGAAGGTCCTTCTTTTGGGCCTCTTTTGGTTTTCGTTGAGTCATATGTTTACCGGATATGCCCCAACCGCCATGACCTACGTCGTAGGACGCATGTCCATCGGTTTGGGTTACTATGCGGTTTATGGGCTCATCGTCTCTTACCTCTCAAAAAGTGTTGACCATACCCACATGGGTAGCGTCTCAGCCGGCCTTAAGCTGGCCTTTGCGTTAGGGGTGACGATCGCCCCGATCCTCAGTGGACTGATGGTCGAATGGATCGGCTTTGAAGGCTTGTATGTGAGTTTGGGTGGGGTTTCCCTGATCATCGGACTCAACCTGTTATCCGCTCCCAACAGCGGACATGATCCCGAAGAACGCTTCTCCTGGGATCAGTTGCGATCTTTGTTGAAAGATCCGGCCGTTCGACGTTACCTCCTCTTAGCGCTGGGGGTTGGTTTACCCGGGGTCTCCTTCTTCAATTACTTCAGCGTGTTCTTGGCCCAATCCGGGTATACGCAGATTGCCATCTCCAATGCCTACACCTGGGCTGGACTCGGTGCGATCATGTCGGCTTTTGTGATCCTGTGGATGAGTCAGCGATGGGGAATGACCCGGCTCTTGTCGATCTCCCTCTTAGCCAGCGCTCTGGTAATCTTACCCATGTTAAGTCTTAATCCGGGGTGGATCATCGCTTTATCGATACTCTTCAGTCTGGCCTATGATACAACCGTTGGATTGGCCTTTCCGGTTTTGGCGATGCGCTTTCGCAAAGCCAGCGGGAGTGTCATTATGCTGATGACGTTGATCAATGCCGTCTACGGCTTGATCATCAACCTGAGCGGGCCATTCCTATACCAAGCCTTTGGGTTTAGAGTGCTCTTGGGTTTGGCCTGCTTTGGGGCCGTGAGTGGCTGGCTGGCGTTGCGTCAAGCCGTAAAAGGAGTATAATAAACGCGTGAGAAAAACCGTACGCTTTGAAGCCCATTTGGATGACTATAACCTGATTACGATTTACTTAAGTCGCTTGTTTTATAACGGAAAAAGCGACCTGTTTTATGTGAAAAAACCGGACGGGACCCTCAGCAAGTGCCAGATCCTCAGTTATGAACTCTCTTCCGGCGATTACGCCAAATACATCATCTCCACCACCGAAAAGATCCAGATCGGTCAATCCTATGAGATCGTGGAAGAACACAGCTTACGGGTTCCTTTACAATATAGCCTGATCACCAAAACCGAACGTTTCGATCAGGAATTCTATTACGACGGCGATGATTTGGGCTGCCATCCGGGGCCTCATCACACTGACTTTGCGTTGTGGGCACCGACAGCCACCCGCGTGATCTTGGAGATCTTGGGCCAAGAAGCCCGGGTCCATGAAGCCAAGCGCACCGCCAATGGCGTGTGGCGCGTGCGTCTAGCGGGAAACCTGCACGGACAGCGTTACTTGTATCATGTGCAAGTCAACGGATCCTGGACGACCTCGACCGATCCCATCGCCCGCAGTTCCACCGCCAACAACACCGCCAGTGTTGTCATCGACTACACCAAAGTCAGTGTCGAAAACTTCAGACACTGTTTAGCGCCTTTGACCCGTCCGACCGATGCGATCCTCTACGAACTCAGTGTGCGTGATTTTACCGCGCAAGCCGAATCCGGTGTCACCCATCGCAGTAAGTTTCTCGGCTTGACCGAATCGCACACGACCACGCCCAGTGGCATCAGTACCGGACTCGATCACATCGTGGAACTTGGGGTCACGCATGTCCAACTCATGCCGATCTATGACTTCGCCACGGTCGATGAAGACAATCCCAACGCTTTCTACAACTGGGGCTATGATCCCCTTCAATACAATGTCCCGGAAGGTTCTTACGCCACCGATCCGTCGGATCCGGTCTTACGGGTCAAAGAAGCTCGTCAGATGATTCAGGCTTTCCATCAGAAAGGCTTACGGGTCATCATGGATGTGGTGTATAACCATGTCTACGACATGTATACCAACGCTTTCGAAAAGGTCGTTCCCTATTACTACTTCCGTCGTTCCGCTACCGGAGCGCTTTCGAATGGATCGTTCTGCAACAACGACATCGATTCGAACCGTTTGATGGTTCGCAAGTTCATCCTGGATTCCTGTAAGTGCTGGATGGAAGCCTACGATGTCGATGGGTTCCGCTTCGACCTGATGGGTGTCTTGGATATCGATACGATGAATGCGATCGTGGCGCAATCCAAAGCCCTTAAACCGGACGCGATGATCTACGGGGAAGGCTGGAATATGCCCACCATCCTGCCGGAAGACCTCAAAGCCAACATGGGCAATCAAGCCAAGATGCCCCAGATCGCCCATTTCAACGACTTCTTCCGGGAACACGTCAAGGGGAAAACCAGTCACGATGAGATCGGGGTCAAAGGCTACTGTGCCGGGGATGTCAGTTACCTCGAAGCCATGAAGGCAGCCATGACCGGAACCTGTATCCCGGGTTTGGTCAAAGTCTTCGATCAACCCACCCAAAGCGTCAACTACGTGGAATGTCACGACAACCACACCTCGTGGGATAAACTCAAAGAGTGTTGTAAAGAAGATACGCGTGATGTGCGGGTCAAGAAGCACAAGCTGATGATCGGCAGTGTCCTTTTAGCGCAAGGGATCCCGTTCTTGCATTCCGGCCAGGAATTCTGCCGCACCAAGAATGGTCAACACAACTCCTACCGTTCTTCCGATTCGATCAATCAAGTCGATTGGTTGCGTAAAGAACGTCACATGGATGTGGTGCGTTACACCCAGGATCTGATTGCCCTGCGTAAACGCTTGCCCATGCTGCACATGACTTCCGCCTCGCAGATCGCTCAACGCGTCACGTTCCGCAACTTCGACGGGATGCTGATCGTACATTACGTGTGCGAAAAGAAAAGCCCCTATGCGGAGCTGTGGATCTACATCAATCCCACCAATCAGATCTACTACGAACGCTTTGAGGACTTCGTGGAGATCCTAGCCAATGAAGCCGGACTCCTCGACGGCGTGATCGCTCAAAACGTCACGATCAATCCCTACACGCTGGTCGTGTTCGGACGAAAATAATCACGGGTTAGGCACTTCGATCGCATGAACGAAGAGCCGTCCGTTCTCGATGACCCACGTGCACGTCACCAAGGTGATGATGTGGGTCGCTTCAGACGTATCTACCCCAGTCGCGTAAAGCGACTTTTTCGTATACGCGGCAATCCTCGATTTGAGATCCTCGCTGGTCGCTGGTAGGTTCAAGGTGGTCGTTGTGGCATCCACGGGATAGATCGAGAAGATCCGGTAGGTCTTTAGCCCATCTGGGGTATAGATTTGGAAGGTGCTGCTGGCGGCGTAATTGGCTTGTTTGCGTAACTCATCCAAACGCGCAAACATCGTGTCATTGCGCATATGGTGCCCGTAAAGCACGGTCTGCGGTTGGGAGAAATCCGGGGCATTGCGGTAGTCCATGAAGATGGTCCCGTATTTGCTGTATTGCTTGTAGAAGCTATGGCTCAGATAATACGAGTTGTCCTTTCCAAACACGACGGGATACTCCAAACTCAAACCCGGCAAGCTGATCCATCCGACATAATCTTTATTCGTACTCAACAGTTTTTCATGGAAGGCTTCCGATCCTTTGACGATCTCATCCACGGGAAAATCATCCGGATCCTGGGTCGTCGTATCGATGATCTCTTCGGTGACTTCTTCGATCAGATTATCCAGGTTGTCCTGGGTCTGATTAAAATTCATCACACTGATTGTATCTTCGATGAATAAGCCTATGGCAATCACCAGGAACACGATCGCCAAGGCGCGAACAGCTTTACGCAGTTTTTCGTTTTTAATCATGGATCTTGATCAGGCGAATGTCACGGGCCTGCAGCGTAGTCGTGGAATACAGCGCATAGAGCGTTTGTCCGGAGATGGGATTGGGTTGTTCGGTCAAACCGGGATTGAGGATGAAGACGAAAGAACCGCGTTGAATCATCACCAAGGAAGGATGCTCGATCCACGTCCACGGGCTGTCGTTCGCCAATTGCGGGTAAGCTTTTCTTAGCTTGATCAAGGTTTGGATCAGTTGATAAAGCTCATGTGACGTGGGATCCGGTTCAAACTGCATCAATCGTCTACAATCCGGATCATTGCCGCCTTCCATCCCGATCTCTGTACCGTAGTAGAGACACGGTGATCCTTCTGAAACTAGCAGAAGGGCCAGGAGTTGTTTGATGCGGGAAACATCCCCATGGGCTTGGGCCATCAAACGGGCTGTATCGTGGGAATCAAACAAATTGAACTGATTGGGAAGCACGGCTTGCGGGTATCGGTTGCGGAAATCATCGATCTTGGCTCTGAACGTAGCTACCGACATCGCATCACTCAGAATGAAATCCATGACGATGCGTGTATAGAAGTAGTTCATGACCCCGTCAAACGCATCGCCATTAAGCCACGGGTTGGCATCATGCCACACTTCACCTAGAATATAGACGGGTTTGATCGTGTGCACGGCTTTTCTGAAGGCACGCCAGAAGTCGATGGCGATCTCGTTGGCGACATCCAAGCGCCAGCCATCGATATCGCATGTCTCGATCCAATACGCACCAACCCGGCAGAAGTAATCAATCACGGCCGGATGCGTGGTGTTGAGCTTTGGCATGTTCTTCGCATACGCGAAGGTCTCATACCCGTCCTTGGTGAACTTGAACCAGTCTCTGAATTCACTTTTAGGATCGTGTTTGGCTAATTGCCAAGGTTCAAAGTTTAACCCGGCATGATTGAACACCGCATCCAACATGACTTTGATGTTGAGTGCGTGGGCTTTCTGAACCAAGGTCTTGAGATCCTCGAGTGTCCCAAAGTCCGGATCGATCGTGAAATAATCCGTCGTGTCGTATTTATGCGTGGAGGGGGACGCAAAGATCGGTGTCAGATACAAACCGGTAATGCCGAGTGTTGCCAAGTAGGGCAGCTTCTCGGTGATCCCCTTGAGGTTTCCACCGTAGTGGGTGGCATTGGTGACGGGACCGGTTGGCCAGTGTTTGGCTTGAGGCTCCCGATTGAAGCGATCAGGAAAGATCTGATACCACACGGTATCCTTAACCCACTCCGGTGCTTGATAGATGGGGGATTCGTGAAGGTATGGCATGAAGAAAAAGTTGAAGTGTTCATGCGGACCGTCAAGGGTCTCAAACGCCCGCTCGCCATATATGAGCTTCTCGTGATCATCTTCCACGATGAACTGGTATTTCAAACGCTTCTGAGGGGGCTCAACCGTCAGGGTCCAGTAGGCGTGATATTCTCCTTTACCGGTACATGGCATAACTTCAGTGCGTTGTTTCCATCCCCACACCCCATTGACTTTATGTCCTTCATGGGGGTCTCCGTAGATCAGGGAAACGCGTTGAACGTCAAGTCCTGTTCTCAGTTTGATTTGAACTTGGGTGGGTGAAACTTGAACACACCAGGGGCTATTGACGGAATGATACAAGGCAGAACGGTTCATGGGAAATCCTCGAATCTATTCTAAACGGTTTCGGTGTCTTATTCAATTTGAACCCGTTCAAACTAACCTGTAAACGCTTACCTTAACACTTGATAAACGACTCAAAAACGGTCATAATGAGTTTATATTGGAGGTTGTATGAAGAAAAAACCGTTTTTGAGCCGCATCAAGGCGTTTTTTCAAGACTTAAAGAACAATCCCGATGCACTGACCTCAGCCATCCTCTCCGGAGTATTGATGGGCTTAGGTCAACTGCGCAACAAGCAGAAGTCGAAAGCCGGCCTCTTCTTTGGAGTGTTCTTGCTGATCGTCGTCGTTGAATTACTGACCGGGGGATACATTTATGCTTTTGATGAGATGAGCCGCTATCCGGCACTTCCCACCGACACGTTCACACAAATCAATTTCTTACGTGACTACGGGGGACTCTTCGTCAAAGGGATTTGGGGTTTAATCACCTTGGGTCAGATTCCCATTATGGTGACCTACCGCGGTAACGTCACGGTCACCTACAACAAGGTGCTCACCTGGTTGTCCGCTGACAATTCGATGACCCTGTTGGGGAACGGGCTTATTGCGTTGGTGTTGGTGTCCATCGTCATTGCGATCTGGGTGTTCAACATTCGCGATGCTTACGTGACCCGCAAACATCAGAAACACGGAGAACCGGTCGAATCCGGTAAGCAGTACTTCAAACGCATTTGGAATGAGATGTTCCCGTATGTCATTCTCATCCCGACGCTCATCATGGTGCTGTTCTTCATCCTGATTCCGTTCTTGTTCTCGTTCTTGCTGGCCTTTACCAACTACACCTACCGAAACAACAACTTGTCCAACATTGTCAAATGGGTCGGGTTTGAAAACTTTACCAAGATCATTGTTGAACCGGGTTGGGCGGGCATTTTCGGAAATGTCGTGCTGTGGACCGTGCTCTTTGCGATCAGTGCCAGCGTGACCTGTTACATCCTGGGCATGATTCAAGCGCTGATCATCGAATCCAAATACGTCAAGTTCAAGAAATTCTTCAGAACCATCCTGATCGTGCCTTGGGCTGTTCCGTCCATGGTGTCGCTGATGGTGTTCCGTCAAGCGTTCCAGCAAGACGGGCTGATCAATAAAGTGCTCTTCCAAACCAACACGATGGATGACATGGTGCGTTTCCTGACGTCCATCGGACTGATGGGAGCCCCGGAAACGATCATTTCCTGGTTGACGGTGTTCGCCAATGCGAACTTAACCAAAGCCGTGATTATTATGGTCAACCTGTGGATGGGCGCACCTTACTTCATGATGTTGATCACGGGGGTGCTCACCACCTTACCGAAAGACCTCTATGAAGCGGCCTCCATTGACGGGGCCAACAAGTGGCAAAGCTTCAGTCGCATCACCTTGCCGCTCATCTTGCGTGCGACTTTACCAGCCATCGTCATGACCTTTACCTTCAACTTCAATAACTTCGGGGCGATTTACTTCATGACCGGAGGAGGTCCGGCCATACCGACCGATTTGGTTCCGCAATCGATGCTGGTGACCAAGGGGGTACCCGGAGCTACCGATATCCTGATCTCCTGGATCTATAAACTGTCCTTTACAGCGGACTCCCAAGTCTTCAACATGGCAGCGGTATACTCGATCCTGATCTTCGTCTTCATCGGAGCTATCTCCGTTTTCAATCTGTCCCGGGCCAAAACCCTGTGGGAGGATGATTAATCATGAAACAGAAACTAATCGATGCAGTCTTGGCTGTTTTGGCTCATTTGTGGCTGATCTTCATGGTCAGTATCGTGCTCATCCCGATGCTGTGGATGATCATGGCGGCCTTTACCAAAGGCGATGCCTTGACCGGTGTTCCGCTGTGGCCTGACATGAGCAAGTTCTCCTGGGAACACTTCGACTACGTATTCAATTATTCCGCCATGGAAAATGCGGCGATGTCCGATTACTGGGCGGCCTTCTTACGCACCCTGACCATCGCTGTGGTCAACCTGTTTGGCGTCGTTATTTTCGCAGTCATTACCGGTTACACCTTTGCGCGGTTACGCTTCAAAGGGAAAAAGAACCTGTTGCTGCTCATGATGGTCTTGCAGATGTTCCCGTCCTTTATGGGAATGCTGGCCTTGTACCTCTTGTACCGTCAATTCGGAATGACCAACAACCCGGCGCTGTTAGCGTTGATTTATACGGCTGGATCCATTCCGTACAACACCTTCCTGGTGCGTGGATTCATGCGCAACATTCCGAAGTCCTTGGATGAATCCGCTTCGATCGATGGAGCGACCCCGTTACAGACCCTCACCAAGATCCTCTTCCCGCTGATCGTTCCGATCATCGGGTTCATCGCCGTCGGAGCCTTCATGGCCCCATGGTTGGACTACATGCTGCAAAGCCGCTTCCTGCGTGAACCGACAATTGCGACCTGGTTGTTTAACCTGGTGGCTGGCGGGAACTCCGCGTATAAGCCGCTGGACTTCATGGCTGGGGCCTTGATTATTGCTATCCCCATCATGATCGTTCAGTTCTTCATGCAGAAATACATGGTCTACGGACTCACCTCAGGAGCAGAAAAAGGATAAGCGCACAGCGCTTATCTTTCTTGTACCCCCATGAAAACCTGGTTAACGACGTTCTATTCCAACCAAGCCATTCTCGATCACAAAGATCTGAAGTGGCGTTGGACGATTCCGTTGTATATTTTACTGATGCTGGTGCTTTCAGCGCCATCCTCCATTAGCCTCTACCGCTTTGATGTCAAAACCGCGATTCCGGTGTTTAACGCGTTTGCGCGGGATTATTCGTTATTTGTTTCGGACGCGGAATGTACGATCGAAACGACCCTGGATTGCTCCGGCGATCAAACCACGTTTGCCTACGAGACCTACACCTTCAAGATCAATCAGACCGACGATCCACGGGAACCGTTGACCGTTTACCTTAGTGACGAACTCGTGGAGATCACGGATGCGGATGGAACGGTGATTGCGGGAGGTGGATATCTCTACCTTGATGGGTACGCTTTTGAGACCCTAGAGGCGGCGCTTAATACCGGATGGATCACCAAGCCCGAGCTCAGTGAAGCCTTTCTGAGAGCGGTGCTCCTCAGTTCGTTTGGTGCGTATGCCGTCGTTCGTTTCATGGCGCTGTTGACGAATTTTACGTTCTTCGTGCTAGCCATTGCTTATGTCTTCCGCTTCGTGTCCATCAAGAAACCGCGCCGAATCAATTTCAAACAAGGATTTGCGGTTGTGGTGCAGTTAATGGTCGTTCCAACCTTGATTTCCGCCTTTGCGGGGCTCTTCATCCCCGATCAAACTTTGCTGCTCTTTCTTAGTTTATTCCTGTTACGCTTCGTCTGGATGTACCAGCAGATTATTACGAAAACGATTTCGCTCGTAGAGCGCGAAAAATAGAGTGATAGCGTTTACAGTGTGAAAACTGAGTGATAAGATGAAGGTAGCTTCGAAAGAAGTCAGTTTCCTTTAGGAGGGACAAATGAAAAAACTGATTAGTTTACTTGTTCTTGTCCTCGTTGCTGCTTCGTTCACCGGTTGTGCCCGTACGGTCAAGACCTGTGACGTTGAAGACTTGGATGGAACCGTTGTCTGCTACGACGAAAAACTGGAACAGTACGCCATTGAAGAAGGCGCGACCCTGGTCGTCAACGTGGACAATGACGCGTTCGGTAACGCGTTGGTTGCCTTGTGGGATGAAACCCATCCGGAACATGCCGGTAAAGTCAGCTTCGTGAACACTGGTTCTCAGGGTTCCACGGATGCCTTGGCCGTGCAGACCACGGAATACCCGGACATCACCATGGCGATCGACGGCGAAGTTTCCCGTAACGTGACCCACCTCTTGCCGTTTGATACCGTTTTGGCGAACCTCGTCAAAGCCAACTCCATTGAATCCTTCTACAAAGCCGGGAACAGCACCGAAGTCACGGTCTACGCGCCGATGACGTACGATGGCATGGCGTTCATCTGGAACAAAACCATGCTCGAAACCCTGGGCTTGAGCACCACTGATGCCGATGGCGATAACCTCCCCGATGCGTTTGACACTTGGGAAGAAATCTTTGCCTTGGCGACCTCTTGGAAGACCACTCGTCCGACGTACAACGGCAACCCGGTCAAGACTGTGTTCCCCTTGTCCTTGGGTGAAACTTGGTCTGGATACATGACCTTGTCTTCGGCTGGCTGGCAGATCTTCGCGACTGGCGATGCCACGAAACCGGGCTATGATGATCCGAAATTCAAAGCAGCCTTCGAATTCTTGCTGGCTGCCAAAGATGCTGCCATCGATACCAACGATGCCGGTGAAGTCCTTGCGGCTTCCAACATGGGCTGGCGTTGGGACGGTGTCCTCAATGACCAATCTGCGCCGTTTGGCTTGGTTGGGACTTGGATGGATCCGGCCGGTGCTGCTTCGACTAACAACGTTGAATTCGTGATTTCCCCGTTGCCGACCTACAAAGGCAACCACCTGACTCCGTTTGTTAAGACGAAAGGTTTCGTCATTAACGCTTACACGGAATACCAGAGTGCCGCGCACGAACTGATGCGCCTCATCTACTCCTTGGAAGGCTTCCAAACCATGGTCGACAATTCCGCTTACGCTCCGTCCTTGATCGACGGCTCAGCGTTGACTCCGGAATTGGATGAAAACAGCGTCCAAGCTCAGATGCAGAAAGCCTTCGTCTACAACTTGCCGGAACCGTTCTACACGATGCCGAACAACAAGACGAAAAAAGGCATGGACTCCGTTTACTATCCGTTCGTTGGTAACCTCTTCAGCCAAATCTGGGATGGAACCAAGACCGTTGACGAAGCGATTGCTGAACTCATTGAATTGAGCGATGCGGCCATCGCCGTTGACAACGCCGGCTAAACCCAGCGTCAGCTAACAGATCAAGATGAGCATCGAAAGATGCTCATCTTTCTTAAGTGAGGAAACATGAACAAAACCTGGTGGAAAGAAGCGGTAGCCTATCAAATCTATCCGCGTTCGTTTTACGACAGCAACGCCGACGGTGTCGGTGATTTGCCTGGCATTATCCAAAAACTCGACTACATCCAATCGATCGGAGTCAACCTGATCTGGATCGGTCCCTTTTATAAGTCCCCCATGGACGACAACGGTTACGATGTCAGTGACTTCTACGATGTCGATCCGCTCTTTGGGACCTTGGATGATGCGAAAACGCTCATCCGTGAAGCGCATGCGCGTGGCATCAAGATCCTGTTGGACTTGGTGCTCAATCACACCTCGGATGAACACCCGTGGTTTATCGAATCACGATCCTCACGGACTAGTCCCAAACGGGATTACTACATCTGGCGTGACGGAAAAGTCGACGCCAAAGGCCACCGACATCCCCCCACCAACTGGGGCAGTTTCTTCGAAGGTTCCGCGTGGAACTACGATGAAATCAGTGGCCAATACTACATGAAGATCTTTTCCGATAAGATGCCCGATCTCAACTGGGAAAGTGCTACCCTGCGACAAGATATGTTCAAGATGGCGCGTTGGTGGTTGGATCAAGGCGTGGATGGATTCCGCGTGGATGCGATTGCGCATCTGGCCCGGGATCTCAGTTTCACCGACAGCACCTTACCGCTCAATCGTCATCACGTCGCTCCGGACTGGGGTAAGTTCTCCAACCGGCCTGAACTCTTTGGGTATCTGCGCGAGTTTCACGATGAAGTCTTGCGGCACTACGACTGCATGACCGTCGGCGAAGTCGGCGGTGGAGCCTCCGTCGAAGCCGGAGTCAAGTACGCCGGGTATGACAGTCAGATCTTCAATATGGTGTTCAACTTTGACACGTGCTGGAAAAACAACATCTTCGCCAACGACAACCTGAAGGATGAAGACATTGTGATCGATGTCGTTGATATGAAAGCCACCTTCAACCGCTGGATCCAAGGCATGAAGGACAAGGGGTGGATGCCGCACTACTGGCTCAACCACGATCATCCGCGGGTCATGAGCCAATACGGTGATCCCAAACACCATCACCGTGAGAGCGGAGCTCTGTTGGGAACGATCTTATTGACCCTGCCGGGAACACCTTTCATCTACAACGGTGAAGAAATCGGCATGACCAACGTGGACTACACCTCGGTGGATGATTTTACCGACATCTGGGTGAAGAACTACGTCAAGGAAGCATCCAAGCACTTAACGATGGATCAGATTCTCTCCCACCTGCGTCGGACCTCCCGCAACAACGCCCGTACCCCGATGCAGTGGAGCGATGCGCTTTATGCAGGATTCTCCACTGCCAAACCCCATCAGAAGAATGTGGGCAATTACCCGACCATCAATGTCGCCGCTCAAGACAAGGATCCCGATTCGATACTTAACGCCTACCGGGCTTTGATTCAGTTGCGTCGGCACAGTGATCTCTCCGAAGTGCTCATTTACGGGGACTTCAAACTAATGTTTCCGGAACATCCTCACGTCTTTGCGTACCATCGCACGTTGGGTAAGAAGCATGTGATGGTGGTCACCAATTTGAGTGCTCAACCCAATCAGGTGGTGTTGCCCACGGCTTATCGTAAGGTCCGCTACTCCAACGTGCACAGTGCACCGACGACCAAAGCCCTGCATCTACAACCCTATGAAGCGTTAATCCTGGAGGTCTAAATGAAACGACTCGCCCTAGTCTTGGTGCTCTTGTTAAGCGCCTGTACCCCCAAAGAAGAACCGGTAACCCGTTTAACCATCGAAGAGCTGGAAGTCCTTCTTCAAGACGCGGATGCCGGCAGCTTTGGCTCCGATGTCTCCACGGCCTACAGCCTCTTTCCGATCGCTTTTGCGGACTCCGACGGAGACTCCAAAGGAGACATTCCGGGGATCATCAGTAAACTCGATTACCTCAACGACAACAACCCTGAAACGACGACCGATCTAGGGATCGATGCGATCTGGCTCAATCCGGTCCATCCTTCCGACACCTACCACAAGTACGATGTCAAAGACTACTATGCCATCGATCCCAGCTTTGGGACCTTGGAGGATTTTGAGACCTTGTTAAATGAAGCGCATGCGCGTGGCATCAAGGTCATCATGGATATGGTGTTTAATCACTCGGCGGATAATCACCCCTGGTTCCAAAAGGCTCTTAATGGTGAGAAACCCTACGATGAGTACTACATGGTCTTCTCCAAACTGAAAATGAGCGACTATCCGGATTCCAAAGGGTGGTATGGCGCAAACTCGAAAATGTATTACGCCGGATTCTGGAATGAAATGCCGGACTTCAATGCGGACAGCGATTTGGTTCGTGAGGAGTTCAAGAAGATCCTGGACTTCTGGATGGAGTTGGGAGTTGACGGATTCCGCTTTGATGCCGCAAAACACATTTATGACCTGAATGAGTATCCCACAGGCACTCAACTCCTTCAACTCAACAAGCAGTTCTGGATGGAACTGAAAGAGCACGTCGAGTCCAAAGACAAGGATGTCTTCATGGTTGGGGAAGTCTGGATGCAGGCGGCGCTGGCCGCGCCGTATGCGGCTGGATTTGACTCGATCTTCAACTTCGATCTCTCTACCGGAATCATCAACGTGCTCAAGAACGGCTCTTCCGCAAACTTCCTAAGTTCCTACATCAATGGACAGAAGATTTTCGACACGAAGACCTCGCATTATGTGGATTCTACCTTCCTTTCCAATCATGACCAGGACCGCGTTCTCAGCCAACTCGGCAACAATCTGGATAAAGCCAGACTGGCTGCCAACATCCTCTTTACACTTCCGGGTATTCCCTTTGTGTATTACGGGGAAGAGCTGGGGATGCAGGGGATGAAGCCCGATGAAAACATCCGTGAGCCCTTTGTATGGACCACCGGCAGTAATCCGCCGATGGCCGACTGGGTCAGTTCCAAATACAATAAGACCACCATTCCTTACGACCAACAAGTCAACGATCCTGATTCGATGTTCAACCACTACCGTGAACTGATTGCGTTACGTAAGACCAGCGATGTGCTGCGTCATGGGGATCTGAAAGCCTTGGACATCGCTTCCTTCCGTGTCTTGGGTTATAGCCGCACCTACAACGGAAAAACGTGGCTCATCATCCACAACGTACACTCCAATCAAAGTGCCACGATTACCCTTGAGCAAACCGGAACGGTGATCTATTCGATGGGTTCCACCACGCTGGACGGAACAAACCTGACACTGGAACCCTTATCGACCCTGATCCTGGAGGTCACTAACTAGTGCTTCGCATCATCTTGAAGGCGCATGAATCGCATCGGGAATCCGTCATTGAACCGTTCTGTCTGAGTTATGGGCAGGATCTGGTGTGGATCGCTCCGGATACGGCGACCTTTAGCCTTGAGCATGCCTCCTCGATTCAACTGCGTGTTTTGTATGACACCGTTCGGGATGACCTGGGTTTTCGCATGACCATGGTCATCGGGTTTGATCATGACCTCGTCTTAGGTGAAGCCTTGGCGGTTGCCTTGGATTGGGTACCCGGACAGATCACCGAATTAGGGGATCTCTTGATCCTGGCCCATCATCATAATGATCAGCGCTTGGCGATGGCGATCGATCGCGTGCTTTCTGCGGTAGAAAAAGACGTCCTGGAAACAGCACGGATGCAGCTATTGACGGGAAGCAACGGCGTCTTGGCGGCACAACTGCTTTACATCCACCGCAACACCTTTCGTTACCGTTTGGACAAGTTCATTCAACTAACCGGCATTGATCTGCGTGAACCCACGTTAGCGTATGCCTTGAAGGTCTACGGAACGTTGGCTCAGCAGAGTCTAGAATGATTTGTGCATTAAGCACAAATCAAGCGCTTACAGTTGTGTTAGAATAACCTCGAGGTACAATCAATGGCAACTCTATCCTTAAAAGGCATCAACAAGATCTACGACAATAATGTCCAGGCCGTCTTCGATTTCAATCTGGAAATCAAAGACCGTGAATTCATCGTTTTGGTTGGTCCGTCGGGCTGTGGGAAATCCACCACCCTGCGCATGATCGCCGGTTTGGAAGAGATCACCTCCGGGGAACTCTTCATCAATGAAAAATTCTCCAACCTGACAGCGCCGAAAGACCGCGACATCGCGATGGTCTTCCAGTCCTACGCCCTGTATCCGCACATGACGGTCTATGAAAACATGGCGTTTGGTCTCCGCCTGAAAAAACTGCCGAAGCATGAAATCGATGAACGTGTCAAAGAAGCCGCGCGCATCCTTGAAATCGAACAATACCTGGAACGCAAACCGAAAGCCTTGTCCGGGGGTCAACGTCAACGTGTGGCCTTGGGCCGTGCGATCGTGCGTAATGCCCAAGTCTTCCTGATGGACGAACCGCTGTCCAACTTGGATGCCAAACTGCGTGTCCAAATGCGTTCTGAAATCATCAAACTGCATGAACGTCTGAATGCGACCACGATCTACGTCACCCATGACCAGACGGAAGCCATGACCATGGCCAGCCGCATTGTTGTCATGAAAGACGGGTATATCCAACAGATCGGTACCCCGAAAGAAATCTATAACTTCCCGAAGAACATGTTCGTTGCAAACTTCATCGGAGCTCCGGCCATGAACTTCATCACCGGTGTCTATCGTAAAGGCCGCTTCGAAGTCGACAACAAATCCTTCATGGTTCCGAAGATGTTCCACGATGCCCTCAAGAATGAAGAAGGCAAAGAAATCGTGTTGGGCATCCGTCCGGAAGACATCCACTACGAAGGCATCGTTGCGGAAACCTTCCCGGATACCCCGTTCGACTTCAACATCGAAGTCTCTGAACTCTTGGGTCATGAATTCATCTTGCACGGACGTTTCGGCGATCAACCGATCTTAGCGAAGGTCCCGAGCCGTGTCGATGTGCATGCGCACGAAACCATCAAATTGGCGATGGATGTCACTAAGCTGCACTTCTTCGACAAAGAAACCCAACAAGCCATCATCTAAAGTAAAACCCGAGGCCACTCGGGTTTTTTAAGGAGCCCTATGAACCCGTATCGCAATCAATTCATCTATCAAGTCTTCGTTCGCAACTACTCCAAGGAAGGCACTTTTAATGCGCTGACCAAGGATCTGGATCGCATCCAAGCCTTGGGTACTGATATCCTTTACCTCTTGCCCATTCATCCTATCGGCATCCAAGGCCGTAAAGGCACCTACGGTTCTCCCTATGCCATCAAAGATTACACGGGGATCTCCGAGGATTTGGGAACGCTGGAGGACTTTAAACGGTTGTTGGTGGAAACGCATCGTCGGGGGATGCGCTTGATGATGGACATCGTCTTCCATCACACGGCTCCGGATCATCCATGGGTCAAAGAACATCCCGAATTCTACCACTGGAAAGACGGACACTTGACCAATAAGATTGGGGATTGGACCGACATCGCCGATTTCGAGTTCGA
Source organism: uncultured bacterium (assembly GCA_903847945.1). Taxonomy (GTDB): domain Bacteria; phylum Bacillota_I; class Bacilli_A; order Erysipelotrichales; family Erysipelotrichaceae; genus UBA2212. The sequence continues at coordinate 22,215 of CAINEY010000012.1, forward strand.
AAACAATCCATTGCTTATCGAAAAGCTGACCCAAGTCCTAGAGTACTGGGTCAAGTTAGGGGTCGACGGCTTCCGTTTCGATGTGGCTCCGATGATTCCCTCGGCCTTCTACGACGTTGCTTTCCCACGCATCAAAGCGCTTAATCGTCAGTTGTCGCTCTTGGCGGAAAGCGTGGATCCGTGGTTCTTGAGCTTCCTGCGTTATAACGGCTACACGTGCTTGAGCGACGGGGAAGTCTTCCGTTACTTCGACCTGGAGTACGATTACGACAACCAAGAGAAGTTCTTGGGTTACCTCAAAGGGGAAAGCACCTTGGAGGACTTGCGTAACCGCTACCGACTTCAGGAAATCATCTACCCGGTCAACTACGTCAAAGCCCGTAACGTGGAGAACCACGATAACGCCCGCATTCGTTTCTACACGCAATCCTACGACAAGACGCTCAACTGGTTAGCGTATGTGTTCTTCGCCAAAGGCATCGCCTTCCTCCATTTCGGCGTTGAAACCGGAACGGATCACTTGTCGTATCTGTTTGAGAAGGACCCGGTGGATTGGGGTAAACTCGATCAGCATCTGGTGACGTGGATCACCGGTTTGGCCAAGATGAAGAAAGATCCGATCTTCGCCCAAAACGATCACTACGCCATTCACTCGCACACGAAGGACATTCTGCATTTCGACTATGAGAACGATCATGAGATTCGTGTCGGGATCTTCAACGTCGGCTTGGAAAGCGGCGTCATCAACGTCAAGTATCCTGAAGGCAAGTACCTCCACAGTGTCACCGGAGAACCGGTCGAAGTCCGGCACGGGGTGATTGCCTTATCCAAGGAACCCATCATCTTCAGTATTCCCAAACGATGAAACGTCTTGTGCTCTTCCTGGTGGCGCTAAGCCTGCTTCTTTCGGCGTGCGACACCAACCCCATCGCAGAAAAAGAAAACATCCGGGTGGATGGCGTGACAGCCAGCCCGGAGTTTTTCGAGTTCTTCGATCCCGCCGTTCATCATGAACTCATCATCGATGTGAGTAAGCTCAACCTGGATACCCTGGACATGGAAATGCGACAGCAATACGCCAAGTACGGGCATTACCGCATCAGCACGTACGTCAAAGCGAAACTGACCGTGCGTGAGAACGGAAAAGACATCCTGGTCATGGATGACGTTGGATTACGCACCCACGGGAATGTGTTCTCGCGTTATCTTATCGAAACAGATGGGATCACCATGAACACCCTGCATTGGCGTCTGTCCTTCGATGAGCCCTTTGAACTGGAGGAAGATACGAAAGACTATGAGATCCGTAAACAACGGAGCCTCTTTGGGCTCGAGAACCTGATCCTTAAATGGAACAAGACCTCCCAAGGGACGTATCACGCCAGTGATCCCTACATCAACGAAGCCTACGCCTACAGCCTTTACGCCAAAGCTGGAGTACCCTCATCGAAAGCCTCTCTGGTTCATGTAATTTTCCGTGTCAACGGACGGCGCATCGATCAAGGGGTCATGACCATGGTTGAACCGGTGGATGATGCCTTCCTTCAGAAACGCTTTCCCAACGATCAGGACAACGGAAACCTCTACAAAGTCCTATGGCAAATGCAACCGGCTGACTTCCGAAAAACCGATGCGATTCTCTTTGGGATCAAGGATGAAGAAGCCAATTACTTCCCGCCTTACGACATCAAGACCAACCGTAAATCCAACACCGGGGAAGACTTAAAAGACTTTATCGGTGATTACCAATTCAAGCGGGGAGAAGCCCTGTTTGAGACACTTGATCAGTCGCTCGTGTGGGATAACTTCTATACCTTCAATGCGATGAATTACCTCATCGGTAATCCCGATGACTTACGCTACAACAACAATAACCTCTATGTCTATTTCAGCTCCGGAACGGATCCGCGGATGTACTTTATTCCGACTGATCTCGACAAAGGGTTAGGACTAACCGATTGGGATCCGGATGGCGCTCAAATGCGCAGCGTGCTGCCATTTGATTTATATACCTCAAACGGCTATCTTCCGGTAACACCACTGTTGGGAAAGACGATCCTGTCGGGTGAAGAACCCTACAAGTCGGCTTACCTCAACACCCTCAAGGATCTCATTCAGGATGTCTTTGTCTACGATGACTATCTCAGTGCGTTTCGACAAGCCTCGCGCTTGTATGCGTCCGATGTGGGGAAGAACCAGACCCGGACATGGCTCAAACCCATGGGACTTCCCGGAGCTGTGGCGGTCTACTACTGCGAACAAATCTATAAGGTAGAGACCCTCAAATCATCCTTGGGTCAATGCGGGCAATGAAACAACCTTAAAATAAAAAAGGTTGTTTTTTTTTTTTTTGAGAAATGGGCTACAATGAAACTACAGTATGGGGGATCCTATGCATCACATCAAATCATTGCCAATCGCTGTTCTGGTCGTCCTTTTAGTGTCGTGTAATGCGCTGCCAACTGTCAAACCGATTCCAGAATCGGACTATGCGCAAAGCCTGGTGGATTTTCATGCGGTAAGTGCCCTGCAACAGCGCCAACAGACTTACTTCACGGTTAAAGTCCTCAGTTTCGTAAAAGTGATTGATGAGGATCTTGCTTACTATGCTTACGACCTTCTCCTTGCTCCGCTAACCACACTTCCAGTGACCACACTCAGTATCAACGTGACTCCGGATTATTCCGTTCATGAGAAACTGGAACCCTACTTTACCGATAAGAGCGGTTTACTGTGGAAGATCTACCCGGTTCGCCCCGACGATATCTCAGAATCCTTCAAATCCTTGAAACTTGCGGAGTTGACGGAGGAACCATATGGAGCGCTGCGCTTTCGGGGTTATCTGGTGGATGGTGGTAAGTCTAACTATGAGGCATTGGGGATTTCTCAAGAAGACATGTCCTTGGCTATGTCTCGACTTCAGGTGGTCGTAACTGCTGGAAAAACCAAGGAAACCTTCTCCTTCGAACTGGGAACGTTGTTGTCATCGTATACGATGGATACCGTCCCGGAATCGGTGATTCAATCCAACTCCATTGTCCATGGGATTGTTCATCACAGCCTCGTTGTTCGGTGGGGAGAATACTTAGGCGACTAGTAAAGAAGTGGGCTGTGCTCACTTCTTTATTTATCATGGTTTCATTACAAATGATAAAACATTCTCATAATTGAACGCTAACGAATCATCTCTTTCTACTGGAGTGCATCATTGATATGGAGAGGTTTAGTATTGTTAATGAACATTCGGTAGAGCTTTCAACAGTGATAAATCTCAACTAAGAATCAGTTGATTCACAATGATTAGTGTGTTAATATAATACTATCGTATAGTATAATTGTTGCAAAGGGGGAGCAATATGAAGAAAATGATGTTAATGGTCTTGTTGATGATGTTAACCGGATGTGTCAATCAAAGTGAATCGTCCGATCTCGAACGCCAGATCACGCTTCTTGAGAAGCGAATCGATGAATTAAACTCAACGATTGATAACCTTGAATCGACCATTGCCGAAGATCAACTGATTATTGATCAGATCAAGGATGTTGTTGGAGAGGGAGACTTCCGCTCGATACTGCAGAGTGTTCCTTGTTCGAATATTTCAGAGAAGACCGTGTGTTATGTCAAAGGTTTTGATGTGATGTTAACTTTTGATCAAGGTTTACCCGAAGAGCTCAAAGTCTATGAACATTATTCACTTCTTGACGGAATGTTGATCTCAAGTGGAAGGTTCGGGGTCTATTATGATGATGGTCAGGAGTTCGAAGAAGTTCAGAGCTTCGTAATATTGGTTGGAAATGTAAATCGAGAGACTGAACAACTCTATTATGTGAAGTCGCTGGAGAGTAATCTGTCGATTTATGCAACACTTAAGCTAGACACGGAACTAAGTGAGGCTGCATTAGAGATTATTAAGAACTTCATGTTAGAGAACTTTGATACAGAGGCTTCGACTCAAGCTAAATGGAATATACAACGCCCGTAAAAAAAGAAGTGAGCTCAGCTCACTTCTTTCTTTATTTCGGTAAACGGATCTCCAGGATCTTGACTTCGCCTTTCTTGAAGGGGAGCCAGATGTTGGAGGCATAATCCATCGATAAGGGATCTTGGGCACTATTCTCTGATGAGAAGAGCTGACGGATGATCTTGTCTTCGCCTTTGAAGGCTTCTGGAAGAGTGGCCATTCGAATGTGATGGGTCTTATCATTAACGGTATCGGTGTTGGCGATGATCAGTGTGATGCGGTTCTTGCCTTCATAGGCAATGCCGGCAGCTGTATCCCACGGAGCCCCAAAACCGAGGTAATGGGCTTTCTTGAGGTTGACCATGTCCGTTAAGATCGACTGGCGGATGGCGTTGGCTTTCTCCAAGAGTTCCACCATCTCCCAACGTTTGGGATGCAGGTAATGGAAGGCAAAGCGATCAAAGAGGGCCAGTTTCTGATAGAAGGGATCGGTGGGATCCAGGGCGAAGAGCTCTTCCGGCGTGCAATCCAAGCCGGTATTCATCGGTTGTTTTTCATAGACTTCCTGACCGCTATTGAGGAAAGGAACGGTGTTGGGGATGAAGAGGTTGAACACACTCAGCATCTTCGCCAGGACTTCTTTTCCCGGACGATTGGCCAAGCGCGGGGTATCGTGGGTTTCCCCGCAGGCAAACACCGTTGACGGCAGATCACGGGCCGTATAAACAAACTCATTGAAGCGTCCGTCGGCGATGCGCGGTTCCATAATGAAGCCGTTGCCGATGATCATGTTGTAGCCTTTGTCGATGGCGTCTTTGGCGTTGGCGGGATCCAACTCTTCGGCGATGAAGCAGAAGTTGGGATCAATGGCCCGAGCCTTATCGATGATCATGGCCACCAGTTCTGCCGGTAAGGCATGACCCATATCGATACGAGCCCCGTCGATGCCGTATTCGGTCTGATAGAACGGGATGATCCCACTCAGCATGTTCCAAAGTTCCGTGTTCGGTTTGGCTCCGGGGTTATAGGAACTCTTAGCCACATCGAAGAGGATGTAGGGTTCGAAGTTCCCCAGTTTCTTCAGGTAGGGTTGACTGTTGATCGGATGATCAAGGTACAAGCGGAAGTAAGTGACATCGCTCCACGCCGGTTGCGGATCGTTGATGTGATCGGAGAAGGCCGGAGCAATCGTCATTCCGAAGTGCTCACGCACCGCATCCAGGATCTCTTGTTTCTTGGGATCGAAGGCTTTGACCAGTTTCGCCCATTTCTTGGGATCCAAATCCTTAGGATTCTTACGGAACTTGTGCAGGTGTTCTTCGACTTCCGGAGAGGCAAAGAGGTCTTTGAAGTACTCGACTTTGGCCGGAGCCGTGCTCTTGATTGTTTCAGCCATCGGCGGTTTATACCCGTCGAGGTCTTTCAGATCGATCCAATAGAACCAGTCCGGATGATCGAGGATCATGTCGGAATTGACCGAGTTGGTTCTGGGGATGATGTCGATGATGACTTTCATGTCCAAGAGGTGAGCGGCTTCCACAAACGCCTTGAACTCTTCTTCAACCGTCGTATCGGGACTCAGGGGATCTTTGAGACCATCGTCCAGGGCGTAGAAATTAGAAACACCATACGGAGAACCCAGTTCACCCTTCTTATCTTTGAGGGAGTATTTCGCAATCGGCAACAGATACAAGACATCGATGCCCATGCGTTTTAGTGTGGGTAAATAAGCTAAGGCTTTGATGAAGGTGCCGGTATCTTTTAATCCGTTGAGATTGACGTCTTCCAGTTGTCCGGTCCGATCGTGATCGAAACTGGCGGAAGAGCGCACCATCATCGAATAGACACTGGACTTCTTGATCCAGTTACCTTTAGCGAACTTCTTTTCGACCTCATGGTTTAAGAAGTAGGGCTTGAGATCCTGATCCGGTTTGGTGAGAAAGACCTTCTCGATCAGTTCCACCGTGAAGGTGTACGGGTTCACCAGCACGTGTCCGTCATGAACGACAATGTGCGGGGTTTTCAGGGAATCCGAGACCCATAAATCAGGAATCGCAAAATTCATCAGCTGGGGTGAATCGGCACCGGCTTTACGGACGGAATTCACAATTTTTCGTAAATAGTGGCTCATAGTCAGCTCCTGTCTGCCTTAATTTTATCATATATCACGCGCCTTATCGTGCTTTAGGATTATTTGCGTCAAGGGTACCCAGTGACCATAGAGTCGGGTATAATATGACTGTTAAGGAGAATGACATGGCAACTTTAGAAGAACTCAAACACCATGCGCTGAATGTCCGCCGCAACGTCATTAAAATGGTGACCGAAGCCAAATCCGGACACATCGGCGGATCCTTCTCGGCTACCGAGATCGCTGTCAGCCTGTATTTCAATGAAATGAACATCACCAAGGACAACGTCAAGGATAAGGTCCGTGACCGCTTTGTCCTCTCCAAAGGCCATGCGTCACCGCTCTTGTTTGCGGTGCTGGCTGAAAAAGGATTCATTCCGCAGGAAGAGCTCTTGACCTTCCGCAAGATCAACTCCCGCCTGCAGGGACATCCCAACATGAACTATGTGGATGGCGTCGATATGTCCACCGGTTCCTTGGGTCAAGGCTTATCGGCGGCTGTCGGGATGGCCTTATCCTACAAACTCCACAACGAACCCTATCGCATCTACTCCTTAGTCGGAGACGGCGAAAGCCAAGAAGGCATGATTTGGGAAGCAGCCATGGCTGCAGCCCACTACAAGCTCGACAACCTGTGTGCCATCCTCGACTGGAACGGACTTCAAATCGACGGAGACATCACCAAAGTCATGAACCCCTTGCCTTTGGATGAGAAGTTCAAAGCTTTCGGCTGGCATGTGATTTTGGTCGATGGGCACGACTACAACCAACTCTTCGCGGCGTATGCGGAAGCACGCACCGTCAAAGGCAAACCCACGATGATCGTCGCCAAATGCGTCAAAGGCAAAGGCGTGAGCTTCATGGAAAACCAAGCCGGATGGCATGGGGTCGCCCCCACCCCCGAACAGGCCGAAGCGGCCCTGAAGGAGCTTGTGTAACATGGCGAAAATGGCAACCCGCGAGGCTTACGGTAAAGCCCTCGCTGAATTGATCCAAAAAGATCCCAAGGTCGTTGTCTTGGATGCCGACCTCTCCAAATCCACCAAGAGTTATGATGCGAAAGCTGTCGTTCCCGAACGTCACTTCAACGTGGGGATCGCCGAATCCAACATGATGGGCATTGCCGCCGGTTTAGCGGCCGTCGGTAACACTGTTTACGCGAGCACCTTTGCGATGTTTGCGACGGGACGCGCCTATGAAATCGTGCGTAACTCCATCGGTTACACCCACCTCAACGTCAAGATCTGTGCAACACATGCCGGACTCACCTTGGGTGAAGACGGAGCCTCTCACCAATCCGTGGAAGATCTGGCCCTCATGCGCGGGATTCCCGGGATGACCGTGATCCAACCGGTCGATGATGTGGAAACCTTTAAAGTCATCAACGCGATTGCAGAGATGAATGGCCCGGTTTATGTCCGTTTAGGTCGCTTTGCGGTTGATACGGTCAATACACCGGATTACGACTTTAAGATCGGGAAAGGTGTGGTCTTACGCGATGGCGGAGACATCACCGTGTTTGCGACCGGAATCCTCGTCCAACAAGCCCTGATCGCTGCCGATAAGCTCAAGGAAGAAGGCATTCACCTCAACGTGATCAACTTCCACACGATCAAACCCTTGGATGAAGAACTGGTCATCCAGTATGCCAAGAAATCCAAATTCGTGATCGCAGCCGAAGAACACTCGAAGTTCGGCGGACTCAGTTCCGCTGTCGCCGAAGTGTTGGCGCTCAATTGCCCGACCAAGATGGACATTGTCGCCATCAACGACACCTTCGGGGAAAGTGGAACACCGCAAGCTCTGATTGAAAAGTATGGATTGACCGCTAACGACATCATCGCGAAAGTCAAAAAGCACCTCTAAACCTAGAACCGCTCCTATGAGCGGTTTTTTATTGAAAAACAGCTGATGGGAAAGCGTGTGAAAGTATCGGGTTTGTTTGAAGTGTGGGGGCTTATTTGATAAACTGTAAACGGATTTATGGACACCCGATTATCACAACTGATTTTGATCCTTCTCCTTGGGCTGGGAAGCTTCTCCGCCATCAAGGTTCTGGCCGATGATACCTGCATTACCGACGGTTTGACCGTTTGTTTTGACGTGAATAAGAACGCCTTTGTGACCGAAGCCCATGCGCATCTAGAGATGGTCGTTCCCGATGAAGCCTATGGCCAAGCCATCGTTGAGTTTTGGGATTGGTATCATCCTGAACTCGCCGGACGTGTGACCACCATCCTCGCTTCTGAAGCGACCGGAAATGAAGACGTGTTCTTCCTCTCCCAGAATCAGGCCGCACAGCTTTATCCTTCACTGTACCCCCTTCATGACGTCTTAGCGAAGAACATCGTGCTGAGTCAGGCCGGTGTGCTCAACGCTTCCGATTTACGCTACTTGCCGATCAGCGCCGAAGGCTTTGCGATGATCGTCAATACGACCCGATTGGATCTGGCAGGCATTGAAGTGCGTGATGCGGATGAGGATGGCCGCATCGACAGCCTCCAATCTTTCGAACAGATCCTCGCTTTGGCTCCGGTCTGGGAGACGATGAACGTCAATGCGTTCCCGTTAGCCCTCAATGAACCCTATGCCCTTTACCCGTTTTTAACAGCGGGAGGCTTTGAACTCTATGAATCCTTGGACGCGACAAAGCCCGGCTTCGATGAGGAGTCTGTACGAAGTGGGTTACGACTGATCCAAGCCCTCAGTAGTGTCAATTGGAATCACAGCGACACCAATAGCGCTGAGACTTACACCTGGCGCTATGAAGAAGCCTTGGTCAACGATGACTTTGGGATCAGCCTGGTGGGTTCGTGGATGGAAGTGGAAGGCTACGATCACGAACATTCAACTGATTGGACTATCATGCCATTTCCCACCTTTGAAGGTCAGGATCTACATCCGATGATCCGCACCAGCGGACTGGCCATCAACGCCAATACCTATTACCCCAGCGCTGCCCATGAACTGGTTCGCATCTTACGTTCGATCAAAGGCCTTCAAGTCTTGGTTGATTCCACCGATCGCATCCCGTTGGCCGATCCCAAAACTTTGGATTTTCTAACTTTCCCCTTAGCCCACACCAAGTCGTTTGCTCTGGCATTTCAACATTCCGTCAGTGAACCGCTCATTGCTTTCGAAGCCAACCCTTCCATTCTAGCCATGGATGTCTACGCTCACATGGAGGTGAGTGGACCGATTGCCGATCTGTGGAACGGCACGATCGGGGTGTCTGAAGCGCAGACCCGTTTGATTTTGTCGGCTCAGTCGACGATGGAAAGCTTGCTTTCCCCGCAAAACCCATGACCCGTAACGAAAAACTCTTGATCGCCGTCAATGCCTTGTATTTTTTGGGCGGTACGATGAGCGGTGTCTTTGTGAATGTGTACCTCTATTCCTTTACCGGATCGCTCACCGAAATGACGGTGTATGCGATGATTCGGTTTGGGCTTTTTCCATTAGGCTTCTTACTGGGGGGTTTCTTCAGTAAACGGACGCACCTGGCGTGGACTTTGACGGCAGGACTGGTCATCATCATCGCAACCATGGGCTTCTTGTTGACGTTTAATGAGATGTTTGCCACGCATTATTACTTTATCTATCTGGTGGGAACCTTCTTTGGGATCGGTGAAGGCATGTATTGGTTCTCTGTCAACAACATGTCCTTGGCGGTTTCCGATAAGAAGACCCGAGGCATGTTTATCGCCACCATGTCCATCACCAACACCACCTCGACCGTCGTCGCCCCTTCACTGGCTGCACTCATCGTCAATTATGCCCCGACGGAAACGCAGGGTTATCTGATCATTTTCCAGGTCGTCATCGCCGTGCACAGCGTAACCGCCTTCCTGGCTTCCCGCATCAGTGTCAAAGCCAATCCGGCTCCGTACACGTTGTTGGATAAGTTTGATACGTCGAAAGATCCTCAATGGCGCTATGTCATGAACACGCACCTCTTGTTTGGGATCCGGGACTCGATCACCTTAGTCTTGACTGGATTGATGTTGTATGCCGCCATCGGTAACAACGGATCGCTGTACTCCAAGCTCTTGATCGGCTTTGCGATCATCGGCATTATCGCCTCCGCCATCGTGCGTAAGATCCAAACGCGTAAGAACCGTTTGACCTTGTACACGTACAGTGCCTTTGTCTTGTTTGGAGCCACCATGATCCTGGTGCTCTTCCCGAATCTGACCGGAGGGATGGTGTATGGGGTGCTCAATGCCTTTGCGGCCCCGTTCTTCATCAACCCCTACTCGATCATCGTCATGAATGCCATGCAGGATTACACCGAAAAGGGCAGTGTCTACGGCCACATGATCATCAAGGAAGTCATGCTCAATGTGGGTCGTTTGATCGGTATGGCCTTTATTCTGATGTTCTATGCGATTCTACCGGCCAATCTGTATCTGCCGGTAGCGGTGTTCTCTTCCGCGATCTTTGCCCCGATCCTGGTGCTTTACGCCAACCTTTACCATCACCGTCGTGATGCCTTGAAAGCGCACTGAGATGGACTGGAATCAACGCATCAAAGCGGAGTTTGAACAACCTTACTTTGCGTCCTTAGCGACTTTCCTAAAACAAGCCTATGCGACCCAAACGGTCTATCCGCCTAAGGATCAGCTCTTCAATGCGTTTTCGTATACCTCGTATGATGATCTCAAAGTCGTCATCCTTGGGCAGGATCCTTATCATCAGCCCCATCAGGCCCATGGTTTGTGTTTCTCCGTCAATCCCGGCATTCCGTTTCCACCCAGTCTTCAAAACATCTTCACCGAATTGGTGGACGATGTGCATTGCGATTATCCTTCCAGCGGCAGTTTAGTGCCATGGGCTAAACAAGGGGTGTTGTTGCTCAATACCGTGCTCAGCGTGAGCGAAGGTCAACCGCTTTCCCATCAAAACCAAGGGTGGGAGATCTTCACCGATCACATGCTTCAGGCCTGTAACGATCACCCGCAACCCCTTGTCTTTCTCTTGTGGGGAAAGCCGGCACAAACCAAAGCCACCCTCATCACCAATCCCCAACATTTGATTTTGATGGCGCCACATCCTTCCCCCTTATCGGCCTATCGCGGATTCTTCGGATCCAAGCCCTTCTCCAAAGCCAACGCCTTCCTGACGCAACACGGGCGTAGCCCCATCCAGTGGTGCCTATGAGATTTAACACGATCAACGAGTTTATCGACTACACGGTCAAGCGACTCAATACCGGCCGATTCGGGTTTGAGCACTTTAAGGCGGCCATGGCAGAGTTGGGTAATCCCCAACTTCAGCTCAAATGCATCCATGTCGCCGGAACCAACGGAAAAGGCAGTACCACCAATTACCTTCGCTCGATCCTTCAACACGCCGGTTACACCGTCGGATCCTTTACCTCCCCTCATTTGATCGTCCACAACGACCGTATCCGAATCAATGACGTGTACATCTCGGATGAGGAACTGTTGGGGTATGGGAATCGGTTTGTGGAGTTTATCGAAGCGCATAACCTGTCGATGTTTGAGATCGACATGTTGATTGCGGTGCATTACTTCCTGGAAAACAGTGTTGATCTGGTGGTCTTTGAGGTCGGATTAGGGGGTCGCTTGGATGCGACCAACGTCATCGTTCCGATGCTCTCCATCATCACGACCATCGGTTTTGACCACATGGAACTATTGGGTGATACTTTGCCTAAGATCGCTGCCGAAAAAGCCGGCATCATCAAGCCCCACGTTCCTGTCTTGACCGCCGAACCCAAAGCGAGTTGCCTTAACGTCTTCCGTAAAGTGTGCACTCAAAACGATAGTCCGTTCTATCGGGTGGATCGCCGTTATCAGTTGCGCAGTTCAAACGGGCTTCGTTATCGCTACAAGTCCTTTGTGATCGATTTGCCGACCTTGGCGCACTACCAGATCCAAAACTCGGCTACAGCGCTGGAGGCCGCGTTGATTTTACGGGAGAATGGGTTAACCGTTTCGGATGAAGCCATCATCAATGGGATCCAAAACACCCAATGGAAAGGCCGCTTCGAAACGATGAGCACCGATCCTCTCATCATCATCGACGGTGCCCACAACACCCACGGGATCCATGCGTTAACGCAAAGTCTATCCGAGCTTCCTCGTCCGCTGATTGTCGTCTTCAGTGCGCTGCGCGATAAAGAAACCGATAAAATGCTGGCGGAACTGATACCGTTGTGTGATGATGTGATTGTCACCAGCTTTGATTTCTATCGGGCAGCGACAGCGAAAGACTTGGCTCGCGACTTCCCGGTTCATGCGATCGAATCCGCCCCTGAAGCGCTACACACCGGTTTAGCCAAGGCCAAAGGCGGAACCTTATTGGTGACCGGTTCCCTGTATTTTATCTCCGAAGTCCGTCAAACCCTGATCCCCAACCTCTTAAAGGAACTCCATGAATCCTAACCTGATGCAAGGCATTGCCTTATCCGGAATCGTTGTGATCCTGATCTTAGCGTCCAAGATCCAACCCGTCAAATTCACCTTACGGACGATGATTCCCGTGAGCTTTTTAAGTTTGATCTCCCTGATCCTGGTGAACCTGTCTGTCATGGTGCCCTTGTTTGGATTTCCGTCATTACGTTTTGGTTTTTCCCAGTTACCGATTCTCTTGAGCGGAGCCTTGTTTGGACCGTGGTGGGGAGCTTTGGCCGGGATCCTGGAGGATCTACTGGAGTTGGCCAGCGGAACCATCATCAGCCCGTTCTTCGGGTTCACACTCAATAAAGCCCTCTTGGGATTTATCCCCGGCTTGGTGTTTTGGGGAGCCAAGAAACTGCCGTGGTCCGTCGATAAACTGGTCATTGGTTTAGCTGTGCTGATGGTGGGGGGAAGTGCCCTTGTTTTAGCTACGACCGATTCGATCATCGTGGGCTTATCCACGATCACTTTGGGTTGGGATCTGAAGCTCATCCTGATGGCCCTGAGTATTCTCGTGTTTCCGATGGCGTGGTGGGTTCAAACCAAGCTCAACATCCCGATTACCGACAAGCACCAGTTCGCCTTGTGGGTTGTGATCATCGCTTTATGTGAGCTGTTCATCAACGTGATTCTGACCGCAACCTGGCTTCAAACGATGTATGGGATCCCCTTTGCGGTACAAGTGGTGATCCGTCTGGTGAAAGCCAATTTCTTCATCCCGATCAATGCGATTCTGATGGCCTTACTCACACCAATCATAAAACGCGTCATTCGTTCATAACGGCACTCATGTGCCGTTTTTTTATGCCCTTGACAGGAGCGGATATTGCCAAAAGCAAGGCGATTCATAACGCAACTTAACCCAATCAAAGGGTGAATCAAGTATAATGTAGGTATCTGTGGAGGAACCCAATATGCGCCAGAATAATATGGTGGCGATGATCTTGGCCGGCGGACGCGGAAGCCGTCTGTACGACCTGACCAATAAAGTCGCCAAACCCGCCGTGTACTTCGGCGGGAAGTACCGCATCATCGACTTTCCCTTAAGCAATTGTGCCAACTCGGGGATCGATGTCGTCGGGGTCTTGACTCAATACGAGTCGGTTTTACTCAACTCCTACGTCGCCAAAGCCTCATTGTGGGGACTGGATGCCAAAGACTCCGGCATCTACGTGTTGCCGCCGCGTGAGAAGATCGAAGGTTTCGGACTCTACCGCGGAACGGCGGATGCGATCACCCAAAACATCGATTTCATCGACTACTACGATCCGGAAACCGTGTTGATTCTTTCGGGGGATCACATCTACAAGATGGACTACTCGAAGATGCTGGATTGCCATAACGATAATAAGGCCGATGCCACCATCGCCGTGTTGGAAGTCCCGCTCAAAGAAGCCAGCCGTTTCGGCATCATGAATACCGATGCGACCGATCGAATTGTCGAATTCGAAGAAAAACCCAAACAACCCAAGAGTAATCTCGCTTCCATGGGCATCTACATCTTTGATTGGAAGAAACTGAGAAAGGCTCTTCTCGATGATGTGAAGAACCCCGATTCCAACCACGACTTCGGGAAAGACATCATTCCGGGATTCCTCAACGGGGGTCTACACCTCCAAGCCTATCGCTTCAAAGGGTACTGGAAGGATGTCGGTACCATCGACAGCCTGTGGGAGTCCAACATGGACCTGCTTTACCGTTCGGAGGAACTCAATCTTCACGATTCCGCCTGGAAGATCTACACCGAAGACGTGACCGTTCCGGCCCAGTTCATCGGACCCAAAGCCCACGTCAGCAACGCCTACATCAACCAAGGCTGTGTCGTTAACGGCACCGTTAAAAACAGTGTTCTCTTTACCGGCGTCGTGGTCGAAGAAGGCGCCGAAGTCAGTGACAGCGTGTTGATGCCGTATACGGTGGTCAAAGCCGGTGCGAAAGTTCAACGCATCTTGACCGATGATCACATCACCATTGGTGTTAACCAAACCGTGGGACAACCCGATGGCGAGATCTTACTGGTCGCCAAGAACGTGAAAGGGGACTAACATGATCAACACTTTAGGCATCGTCAGTTATGACGATTTTGTGGAAATCCCGGGTTTGACCGATACTCGTCCGGTTCCCTCCATCTCCTTCATGGGTCGGTATCGTCTGATCGACTTCGTCCTCAGCAACATGACCAACTCCGGCATCTCCAACATTCAGATCTACCTCAAGAATAAACCCCGTTCCGTCATCGAACACGTCGGAACCGGCCGTCACTACAACATCAACTCCAAATCCGGTAAACTGCGCATCCTGACCGGGGAGGTCAATGCGCAAGCGGAAGTGTACCACCATGATGTGTCTGCCTACATGGCCAACATGCAGTACATCGAAGACGCTCATCAGGAATACGTGGTCATTGCGCCCAGCTACATGATCTACAAGTTTGATTTCAATGAAGCCCTGTTGGCTCATAAAGAAAACAAAGCCGATGTTACCGTGCTCTACAAGACCGTCGACAATGCGGATACGTCCTTTGCCCGCATCGATACCCTGACCATCGACAAACCGCGCCGTGTCGTCGCCATCGACAAGAATCAAGGCAAATTCAAGAATCGCCACATCAGCCTCTCCAGCTACATCATGTCCAAGGAAGTGTTTATCCACTTGGTGTATCTGGCGCATGAGACCTCCAGTCTTTACACGTTACGCGACATCCTCAAGGATCAACTCCCCTTGATGAATGTCATGGCGTATCCGGTCAAAGGCTACGTCGCCAGCATCAACACGATGCCCGAGTACTACAAAGTCTCCATGGAACTGACGGACTACGAAATGGCCAAAGAGCTGTTCAATCCGCAGTGGCCCATTCATACCCGCACCAATGACTCCGCTCCGACGCAATACGCCACGGAAGCCGATGTCAGCGGATCGGTCATTGCCAATCATTGCCAGATCGCCGGAACGGTGAAACACAGTGTGATTGGCCGTGACGTGGTTATCGGGAAAGGTGCCGTGATCGAAGACAGCGTGATCTTGGCTAATGTGGAAGTGGCTGAGAATGCCGTCTTGAAACACGTCGTCGTTGACAAGTTTGCCCGCATCGTCCACAAGAATGAACTGGTCGGAACTCCCGATCGCATCATCTACGTCAAACGGAAGGATGTGATTTAGTGAACGGAATGCTCTTTGTTGCCGCGGAAGGCTTGCCGTTTGTTAAAACTGGCGGCTTAGCCGATGTCATCGGCAGCTTACCTAAAGCACTCACCCATGAAGGATTTAACGTCAGTGTTATCATGCCCTTGTATTTGAAAACGGCCAAAAAAGAACGCGAGTCCTTCACCAAGCTGACCACCCTCACCATCAACGTCGGGATCTACCAGCACGTCAAAACGGTTATCTATACGACCAACGTCAAAGGCATCACGTATTACTTCGTGGAACACGCGGGATACTTTGAACGCGAGGGGTACTACGGGTATCCTGATGACGGGGAACGCTTTGCGTTCTTCAATCATGCAGTCATGCATCTCTTGGAATCCAAGATGATCGACATTGATGTCGTGCATTGCCATGACTGGCATACCGGACTTGTTCCGCTGTTAGCGAAGACCTTGTATGCTCATCGCATCAAACCGATGCTGTCGCTCTTTACGATCCACAACCTGGCCTTCCAAGGCAATTTCCCCTATGGGATGCTGGAAAGCTGCATCGGGCTCTCATCGCATTATTACTTTGACGGATCACTGCGCTTCAAGGACGGGATCAGCTTCATGAAAGCCGGGATCCTCTACGCCGATTTGGTGACTACCGTCAGCGATACCTACGCCAAAGAGATCCTCACTCCGGAATTCGGGGAACACATGGAAGACATCCTGCGCTTGCGTCAGAAAGACTTGTACGGGATCGTCAATGGGATCGACGTGGAAGACTGGGATCCCGCCACCGATCCGCATCTGGCTGCTAATTACACCTTTAAAAACGTCGCCAAAGGCAAACTTGCCAACAAGCTGGCCATTCAACGTGAACTGGGACTCCGTCAGGATCCCAACGTGATGCTGGTGGCGATGGTTTCCCGTTTAACCGATCAAAAAGGCATCTGGCTCTTGCTGCAGTCCTTGGGAACCATCATGGGCTGGGATCTGCAACTCATCATCCTGGGCACCGGCGACTCGCACGTCGAAGGCCAGCTCAAACCCATCGAATTCCGTTATCCGCATCGGGCCGTCTTCTACTGCGGCTATAACGAAGCCTTGGCTCACCGCGTCTATGCGGGATCCGATGTCTTCCTGATGCCGTCGCTCTTTGAGCCCTGCGGAATCTCCCAACAGATCGCCATGCGGTATGGAACCTTGCCGTTGGCGCGTGAAACCGGCGGTCTTAAAGACACGGTCGAACCCTACAACCAGCACACCCTCAAAGGAACCGGTTTTACCTTCGGGCCCTTCAGTGTGGAAGATTTCAAACACGTCTTGTGGCTGGCGTATGACACCTACACCTTCCGTCCGGATCACTTCAAAGCGATGATCAAACACGCCATGAAGAAGGATCTGTCCTGGGACAAATCGGCTAAATTGTATATAAAACTCATCCGTAAACGAATTCCATCGAAATAGGGCTTTAGCGCCCTATTTTACTTCAGTTTCAAGCGCTTACAGAGCGCCGATGAATTGAGAAGACAGGGTGTGAATGGTATAATAAATAAGCACTTAGGAGGACACACTATGGCAAAGCAGACTGTTCAAGATTTGAATGTCTCCGGCAAGCGCGTGATCGTTCGGGTCGACTTTAACGTTCCCATCAAAGACGGGGTCATTAAAGACGAAAATCGCATCGTTCAGGCCTTACCCACCATTAACTATTTGATCGATAAGGGAGCCCGCATCGTTCTCTTGTCCCACCTCGGTAAAGTCGATCACAAGGATCCCACCAAGACCGACGCCGACAAAGCTAAAAACAACCTCGCTCCGGTCGCCAAACGTTTAGGCGAACACGTCATGACGAGAGTCACCTTCGTGAGCGAAACCCGCGGTGCCGCTCTGGAAGCGGCCGTGAAGGACCTGAAGAACGGCGAAATCGTCGTGGTCCAAAACACCCGTTATGAAAAGGGTGAAGAAAAGAATGATCCCGAGTTGGCTAAATACTGGGCTTCCTTGGGCGATCTGTTTGTGACGGATGCCTTCGGTTCCGTTCACCGGGCTCACGCTTCAACCGTCGGCATTGCCCAGATCTTGCCGAGTGCTCTCGGCTTCTTGGTTGAAAAAGAAGTCAAAGCCCTCTCCAAAGCCGTCTTTGAACCCGAACATCCGTTTGTGGCCATCTTAGGCGGAGCTAAAGTTTCCGACAAAATCAAAGTCATCGAGAACCTTCTTAAAGTGGCCGACAAGGTCATCATCGGGGGCGGGATGGCGTACACCTTCCTCAAAGCCCAAGGTAAGGAAATCGGGAAATCCCTCTTGGAAGCTGATAAGATCGACTTGGCCAAGTCCTTCATGGACCAGTTCGGCGATAAGATCGTCTTGCCGGTCGACTTCATGGTTTCCGCGGAGTTCTCCGACACCTGTGACCGTAAGGTTGTCGACAAGGATCATATCCCGGCCGACTGGATGGGCCTCGACATCGGACCCAAGACTCTGGAACTCTTCGCCAAAGAACTCAAAGGCGCCAAGACCGTGGTCTGGAATGGCCCCATGGGCGTGTTTGAAATGAAGCCCTTCGCCGTGGGTACCATCGGGATCTGCGACGTCATGAGCAAACTCCCGGGTGCCTACACCGTCATCGGCGGTGGGGACTCGGCTGCAGCCGCCATCGAAAACGGCTATGAACACGGCTTTAGTCACATTTCCACCGGTGGTGGGGCGTCCCTGGAATTCATGGAAGGCAATCCTTTGCCGGGCATTGCGATCATCCAGGACAAATAACCATGCGTAAACCCATTATCGTCGGCAACTGGAAACTCAACAAGACCATTGCCGAAACCCTTAGCTTTATCGCTGACATCGAACTCAAACTCCATGACCATGCCGACTTCGGCGTAGCCGTGCCGTACTTGGCTCTCTCGGCAGCAGTCGGTGCCGCCAAACATTTGATCATCAGCGCCCAAAACATGGCCTTCGCGGAACACGGGGCTTACACCGGTGAAGTCAGCGTGGGAATGTTGAAGGAAGTCGGTGTCAAGTGGGTTGTCATCGGCCACTCAGAACGCCGTCAGTACTTCGGCGAAACCGATGCGACCGTCAACCAGAAAGTCCTGTTGGCGATCCAACACGGGGTGACCCCGATCGTCTGTGTCGGTGAAACCCTGGCGCAGTTCGACCTCAATCAAACCGAAAACGTCGTCCGTACGCAAACTGCGGCTGCCCTGAGTGGTTTAACAGCCGAACAAGTGGCTCACCTTGTCATCGCCTATGAACCCGTCTGGGCCATCGGTACCGGGAAGAACGCCACCAAGGAGAACGCTCAGGAAACCTGCGCGATCATCCGCAGTGAAGTGGAAGAACACTTCGGTCGTGCGACCAGTGAAAAGGTTCGCATCCAGTATGGCGGCAGCGTCAAACCGGAAAACATTCAAGAATACCTCGCTCAACCCGACATTGACGGCGCCCTCATCGGTGGCGCTTCCCTGAAAGTCGATTCGTTTACCGCGATCATCGACGCACTCAAGGCATAAGGAGGAACACACATGCCCTATATTATTGATGTCTACGCCCGTGAAGTCATCGACTCCCGCGGCAATCCGACCATCGAAGTTGAAGTTGAAACCGAATCCGGTGCCTTCGGCCGTGCCATCGTCCCCAGTGGAGCTTCCACCGGTGAACGTGAAGCCCTCGAACTGCGTGACGGGGATAAATCCCGCTTCTTAGGCAAAGGCGTCCTCAAAGCCGTTGAAAACGTCAATGAAGTCATCGCGGAAGCCATCATCGGGATGGATGTCACCGATCAGAACGGCATCGACCGTTTGATGATCGAACTCGACGGAACCCACGACAAATCCAAACTCGGCGCCAACGCCATCTTAGGTGTCTCTATGGCGGTCGCTCGTGCCGCTGCCGATTACTACGGTCTCCCGTTGTACAAATACTTGGGCGGCTTCAACGCCAAAGTCCTGCCGGTTCCGATGATGAACGTCATCAACGGCGGCGCGCACTCTGATGCGGCCATCGACTTCCAGGAATACATGATCATGCCGGTGGGCGCGACCTCGGTCAAAGAAGCCATCCGCATGGGAGCCGAAACCTTCCACGCCTTGAAGAAAGTCCTTAAGGCTCGTGGTCAAGTGACCTCAGTCGGCGATGAAGGCGGCTTCGCTCCTAACCTCGCCAACAACGAAGAACCTCTCCAAGTCATCGTCGAAGCCATCAAGGCGGCCGGCTATGAACCGGGCAAAGACATTGCCTTGGCGATGGACGTTGCCGCGTCGGAATTCTACGATGTCGACAAGAAAGTCTACTTCCTGAAGAAATCCACCAAAGAAACCAAGACCACCGATCAGATGGTCGACTACTACGAATACCTCGTCGGTAAATACCCGATCGTCTCCATCGAAGACGGCTTGGGTGAACGTGACTGGGACGGCTGGAAGAAACTCACCGATCGTTTAGGCAAGATAGTCCAAATCGTCGGCGATGACCTCTTCGTCACCAACCCGGCCATCCTGAAGGAAGGCATTGAGAAAGGCATCGGGAACTCGATCCTCATCAAAGTCAACCAAATCGGCACCTTGACCGAAACCTTCGACGCCATGGAACTGGCGAAACGCAACAACTACACCTGTGTCGTTTCCCACCGTTCCGGCGAATCCGAAGACACCACGATCGCAGACATCGCCGTGGCCTTCAACGCCGGCCAGATCAAGACCGGTTCGATGAGCCGTACCGACCGGATCGCGAAGTACAACCAGTTGATCCGGATCGAAGACGAACTCGGCACCGTGGCTCAATACCCCGGTAAAGAAACCTTCTTCAACATCAAGTAAAAAAATCCCCTGAGTTGTCTCAGGGGATTTTTCGATAGCGTTCCAGTTTTGAGAAATAGTACTGTTCGTTGAGGTAGTTGTGATACTTAAAGTTCTCGTTGGCCAGAAAAGCGTTAAGATCCAATCCATCCAACGTGATCTCCGTATCGATCCCAAACTTCGTTTTAAGATAAGCTTTGATTTCGTCACTGGGCTTCACCGTGAAGTTCAAGTGAAGCATCAATTGATACCCATCCGGATTCGGTGAGTTGAGATCAAAGGTCTGAGGTAACAACATCACCGATAGAAACAAGTCCGGATGTGGTTCTCGCCAGAAAGCATCACTGGTTGAGAAGGCAACCCCAACCATTGACATCAGCTCCAGGATCGTGGTCTCATAGTGGTTTTTCAAAGCGGACAATTCCTCAACATTCGTACTGGTTTCCGTTTTGAAATCCAGGCTCTCTTCAGTCATCATCAGGACCAGGGATT
The DNA here is from genome assembly GCA_903847945.1 of uncultured bacterium. Taxonomy (GTDB): domain Bacteria; phylum Bacillota_I; class Bacilli_A; order Erysipelotrichales; family Erysipelotrichaceae; genus UBA2212. The sequence goes on from CAINEY010000012.1 coordinate 43,164, forward strand.
CAACCTGAACCGAGTCCTTCGTCTCTTTGGTGTAGATCGTGATCGTTACGTCATGTTCGGCGTAGTAAATCGTCTCATAATCGATGGGTTTGGATGCGGTGCATCCGGATAATAAAAACACGATACTGACTAAACACAGCAGTTTCAATTTCATGAGAATAGTAGGATTTCTAATTAATCCCCCTCCGTTAGTATAAGTGTAGCAAAACCTAAGAAGCCATGACAAGAACGATTTGTAAAACAACATGAAACTTGTCAATCCTAGGCTTTTGGTTTATAATGACTAAGCACTCGTAAGGAGTATGAAACTATGGCAGCTCTATTAAAGATTATTTCTCAATTACTCGATGTCTTTCTGATGATCGTTGCGGTTCTGATGATTCTGTTGGGATTGATGCAAAGCGGCAAGTCCGATGGGATCTCCAGTGCCTTCAGCGGTAGCGGGGGATTGAACCTCTTCGCCAATGTCAAAGAACGCGGATCCGAGAAATTTATTTCCCGGGCAACCCTGATCTTGGGGATCCTGTTCTTTGTCCTGGTTATCGCCGTTCAAATCATCTAAAGACCGCAAGGTCTTTTTGTTTTTTATGATCACCAGAGACGAATTCATCGCGCGACTCAAAGCGCAACACAAACCCAAAACCCATGAAGAATGGGTCGAGGAACTCCACCTCCACAGCGACAGCGACTTGCGGTCCTTTTTGGCCATGGTCAAACGCTTGATGGATGCCGGAGAAATCACCTTAACGAAGAAGAACCGCCTCATCCTGGCTGTAGATGCCGGATGGGTGGTTGGACCCTTATCCGTTCATCCCAAGGGCTACGGTTTTGTGGATACGGCGGATCAACACATTTATATCCCAACCGATCAGATTGGTTTAGCCATGAATGGGGATGAAATCGCCGTCAGTGTCACCCAACACCCCGATGGCTTATCCAGTGGACGCATCGAACGCATCGTCACCCGCAAGACCACCCGATTAACCGTGGTCGTCCACGATCGACGCTTATGGCCCACCGACCGTCGCCTTCAAGCGCGACTGGTGTTGGAGAAGCCGATGGCGCTCGGGGAAGGACAATTGTGGTTGGCGGAAATTGTCACCTATGGTGATCCGCTCGTCGTCAAATTAGCGGAATCATTGGGTCATGAGAATGATCCGGGAGCTGACATCCTGACGATCCTGCACAATCACCAAATCCCGATGACCTTCGGTCCGGCAGTCGCGGAAGAAGTCCATCGTTTTCCGGATACCCCATCGGACAGCGATATGGAAAGTCGTATCGATTATCGCGATCAGTTAGTCGTCACCATCGACGGTGAAGACGCCAAAGACTTTGATGATGCGATCCATTTGGGATTTGAAAACAATCAAACTGTTCTGTATGTGCACATCGCCGATGTCGCCCATTACGTTCAACCTAACACCGCCATCGATGCGGAAGCCCAGCATCGCACGACCTCCGTTTACGTGGTCGATCGTGTGGTTCCGATGTTGCCGTTTGAACTCTCCAACGGGCTCTGTTCGCTCATGGAAGGCCAGGATCGGTTGACCTTGACCTGCAAGATGGTGATGAATGAGAATGGGGAAGTCACCGATTACGCCATTCATCCTTCCGTCATTCGTTCTCATAAACGCTTGACCTACACCCTCGTCAATCAACTCATCCACGGAAAACCGGTGGATCTGGACCCGTCACTTCAAACCGAACTCTTGAAGATGCATGATTTGGCGAAACGCATCCGACAACGTCGTGAAGCTGATGGAGCCATCAACTTCGATACCACCGAATCCAAGTTTACGGTCAGTGCTCAAGGCAAGGTCCTCAACATCGCTCCCCGCATCAGCGATGAGGCGGAAAAGCTCATCGAAGATTTCATGGTGTGTGCCAATGAAACCGTCGCTAAACATTGCCGTTATCTCGATATCCCCATCCTTTACCGGGTCCACGACGCCCCATCCAAGACGCGCCTGACGGAGTTTGAAAACGCCATGGTCGTATTCGGCGTGAAAATCAAAGGGGCCATCAAATCCCCGAGTGTGATCCAAAACGTCTTGGCCAAGTTTGAAGGCCATGACGAGTACCCGGTCATCAACGAACTCTTATTGCGCAGTATGGCCAAAGCCATTTACGATCCGCGTCCTTTAGGACATTATGGATTAGCGTTGGAGAACTACTGTCACTTTACATCGCCCATCCGGCGTTATCCGGATCTCATCGTCCATCGCATGTTGCATCGCTATGCCTTTGCATCTCCGGAAGCCTCACGCAGTGCGGATGAAGTGTGGGTGGATGCGATGGCTCGGCAGTGCTCACTGGGTGAACAACGCGCCGTCGAAGCCGAACGGGATACAGAGTCCATGAAGGAAGCCGAATACATGGAACAGCACATTGGGGATGTCTTCGAAGGCATCATCAGCGGTGTCACCAAGTTTGGGTTCTTCGTACGCTTGTCCAACACCGTGGAAGGCTTGGTGCACATCCGTAACTTGGATGGGTACTACGTCTTCGATCCGTCGCGCTTGGCCTTGCGCAGCGGAACCAAGCAGTATCGCCTCTCTCAAAAAGTGAAAGTCAAAGTCATGGATGCCGACAAAGCCAATGCTACGATCGACTTCCATGTGGTAGAATCAAAACGGTAACTTATGGGCATTAAATCGATCGCAGAAAACCGACGGGCCTATCACGAGTATTTTATCCTGGAGAAGTATGACGCCGGGATGGTCTTGATGGGTACCGAAATCAAATCGATCCGCAAAGGTGCGGTTCAGTTTAAAGACGCCTATGTGAGTTTTCAAGGCGGCGAAGCCATCCTCAAAGAGATGTACATCGCCCCTTACGAAGAAGGCAATCGCTTCAACCATGAAGAAACGCGGGAACGGAAGCTGCTCCTGCATCGTTCCGAGATCCAGAAGTTGGAAAAGAAAGTGAAGCTCAAAGGCTTCACAATCGTTCCCTTGACCCTCTACCTTAAAGACGGACGAGCCAAGCTCGAAATCGGCTTAGCCAAAGGGAAAGAACTCCACGATAAGCGTGAGACCGACAAAGAACGCACGGCTCAACGCGAAATCGAAAAGGCCAAAAAACAACACCGGTGAGTGGAGCGTCCACTCCAATAAAAAAGAAGACCCTTGGATATCCAAGGGTCTTCTTTTGTCTTACCAGCGACCGCCGCCACCGCCGCCGAATCCGCCACCGGAGAATCCGCCGCCACCGCCAAATCCGCCACCCGCTCTTCCGCGGGATTGCGGAACGCTGGTCATGGAGGAACTGAAGGTATTCATGGCACGGTTGAAGTGATTCATCCAGAGGAAGGTGTTCATGCGGGAAGGTCCCACATACCACGACGGGTTTTCCATCGCGATCGATTCAAACTTCTTACTCCAGACATCTGTCACATTGAGGACATAAGCATACGGAAGGATCTTGTAGAAGTACTGCGGGTCATCATGAACCAAGGCTTCCAGGCGACCTTTCTCGGCCGTTTCGATGAAGTTCTTCAAGCCCAGGATCTTACCCAAGTACGAGACCCCCAGTTCCGTGCGTTTATCCATCACGGAAACCAAGGCAATGTTGAAGACGGTCAAGGCGAAGGTAATGCCCAAGACGATGAGGCTCCACCCCGACATCGAGGCAAAGTTCAGGATCATCACCAAGGCATAGATCAGCGCGTACATGACACTGATGGCTCCGGCACCTAAAACGGCACCGATGCGGGCAGCCGGGGTCAGTGATGGCCAACGTTTCACGGTGATGGACCAGACCACCACCAAGACCGTTCCGAAGATGGCACTGAAGAGACCAGCCATGAGGGCCAACTCTTCACGATAGGTTCCCACATACACCGCCGAAGCCAATACCAAGCCCGCCGGAATCATCGTGACGATCCCAAAGAGGACTTTGAGGACACTGGCTTTCTTGGAGAAGATCTCGCGTTGCGGATTACCGTTGAAGTAACGGGCAATATCCATCTTTGCGTTGGCGATGCTTTGGTAGAAGGTGCGTTCGAGGTCTTTGTTGGTGACCGAATCGCGTCCGCGGAAGAGGTCCGCAAACAGGGTCTTCTCGGCGCGGATCTCGGATTCCGCCATGTCTTTCAGTTTCGTCAGGGTAAAGTTTTTGGTGTTGTTGGGATCTTCGCTGATGGTCAGATACCCTTTGTTGGCCCATTCGATGATCAGGGAGACCACGTCTTTGGTTTCCACGGTCCCATCATAGATGTACCCGGCCATGGAAGAACTGAGTCCAGGAATCGGGTTGAATTCGACCGTAATGACCGGTTTGTCATCTTTCCCAAACTTCAGGTAGGCCAGATACAACAGCACACTGAAAGCCGCCAGAACGCCTAAGGCGATCCCGGAGTAATCCGTAGGCGGAATAAACGTAAAGTAATCTCCGGTCTTCGAAACCGGCGCATAGATCGTGATGGCTTCGTATTCACCCAGGTTAGTGTGAGTCATCGTCAGTGTGTTCCCATCGATCGTGAATGTGGTGATGGGCGTCGTTGAACCGTACGATCCGGTCGTAATGTCGGGTTCAAAGGGCCATCCGTTGGGCAGGGTTACTTTGACGTTGACCTGTTCCATCGGGAAATCCCAGCCTTCCCCGATCACATCCATGTAAAAGGCTTGAAGTCCACCCAGATCCAAATCCCGGAGTTGAATGGAGTAACTGTATTCGTAGATCTGTTGTCCCTCGAGGAACGTGCCTTCCGTTCCGATGCGAACCAGGACGTTATCATAGTCATCGGTTTCGGTGATGTATTCACGATCCTTGACCTGAATGTTGCGGACCGGGAAGTAATACTGACGACGGATGTTTTCCCCGTCGATGGTCCAGGTCACATCGTAGGATTGCGGAATATACGCGTAAATGCCTTGGGCCGGTTGACCAAAGGTGATCCAAATCTTGGTGTCCACGTCGATCTTGCCGTTCTCATCCACCACCATGGTGACATCCATCCGATTGATGACATCCCCATAGGCATTGGCTGAAACCGGGGTAAGGCGCAGACTCAATCCGACAGCTAATAAGCTGATAATCAGAAGTAGTTTTTTCATGTGATAAAAAAGGGAGTTGCTCCCTTTTTAGAATTGAACTTTGACGTTTTGGCGTTCGGTCGCTTCTTCAACTTCAAACAAGGGTTTGCGGGAGAATTTGAAGAGGCCAGCCAGGATGTTGGTCGGGAAGACCTCGATCGCGGTGTTGAACTGACGCACGGTGCCGTTGTAGTATTTGCGGGCATTCGCAATGTCTTCTTCCAACACTTTCAATTGACCTTGAAGGTCCATGAAGTTCGTGTTGGCTTTGAGATCCGGATAGGCTTCGGCTAAGGCAAACAGACGACCCAAGGTTCCGGCCAAGCCTTTTTCGGCTTCAATCTTCTGTTCCGGAGTTCCGGCACTGACGGCGTGATTACGGGCGGCAATGACGGCTTCCAAGGTTTCCCGTTCGTGCTTGGCATACCCTTTGACGGTTTCCACCAAGTTGGGGATCAAATCATAACGTTTCTTAAGATACACATCCATCGTCGAGAAGGCTTCTTCGACTTTGTTGCGTTGGGTAATCAGGCCATTGTAGGCGCCGATCGCCCAGAAGGCAACGACGGCAACGAGTGCTAATAGACCAAGTCCAATGAAATCCATAGGTCCTCCTTAAGGGGTTAATCCACAAACCCATTATACGACTTTTCAATCAAATTACACGTTATTTACAGGGTAATCGTAATGTTGGAACGATGAGCCGGCGTCAGCTGCGGATGGGCCTGGAAATACGCAATCAGTAACTCGACGAAGTCCGTGTTGATCTCCGCGACCGTTTCACTCTCCGCAATCATCGCAAAGTTTCCACCACCGGCAGCCCGGTAATTGTTGATGACCAGGGTGAATACCTCTTCGTCTTCAACCGGATGATCTTGAACAGTTAAGACGGTGACGCGTTGTCCCACCGGGTTCGAAATGGTAAGCGTATAATCAATCCCATCGACCATGTCGTAATTGAAGTGCTGCGGTTTGGGATCATCAAAGGCTGGATTGACCGCCAGTTGTCCATCTTTTACGGTGAAGTATTCAGCACACTGTTCCAGGTACGCTTTCAACGTCTTCCCGGTGATGCGTTTGACCACCAAGGTGTTGGGATAAATGTAGGTACTGACGATATCGCGGGTGGTGACCTGCGGATTGAATCCGACCGGTTCATTGAAGAGCGATGTTCCAGATAATTGAGCGCCTGTCAATTCGCGTTGGATGTCGTTGATGAAACTGATGAGGGGATGCTTATGAACGCGGGCATCAAACTTATCCCGAATGCGATAGTCGTGTCCGTAGAGGCGACCTACGGGTTGATCCAACCAGGTCTGTGTGCGATCTTCCCAAGGTTTCACCACCTCAGCCAAACAGGGATCCGGTTCATAATCCCCGAGCTTAACGAGCTTAACGTCATTGACCTTAGACCCCTCCAGCGTAATCTGCGCATACTCCAGCGCATTGAATGCCGTTTGAGTGACTACTGTGCTTCCGATGCGGGTGGCGATGGAACGGTGTTGGTGTCCCGTAATGAGCACGTCGATGCCTGGGATTTGAGTTAACGCATAACCATCGTTTTCACCTGTTAATGGTTCTGTCGGTTCTCCGGTGATTGGATCGCGTTCCAAGCCCCCGTGATAAGCAACCACCACCAGATCGGCTTTGGATCGCCACTGTTTAACTTCAGACTTAACCACCTCGATGGGATCCAAGAAGGTGATCCCTTCCAAGTGTTGTGGTTTCTCCCAATGCGGGATGTAGTCGGTAACGACCCCGATCAAGGCGATGCGGGTTCCGTCCTTCGTATGATGCAAGACACTTTGTCCTAAGGGGTGTCCATTCAACAGAACATTGGAGGTGAGGACTTTGGCATTGAGATCGCTTAAAAACTGTTTTAAGATCGGCAATCCATAATTGAAATCATGATTGCCCAGGTTGAAGTAATCGATACCGATCGTGTTCATCACTTGCGCCAAAAGATGCGGAGAGAGGTGCTTTTGATGGAAGTAGGTGAGTAACGGAGAGCCCTGCAGAATGTCCCCGTTATCTAGGGTAATGACCTCGCCACTAGCCCGTCGTTGGCTTAATGCCGTAACGTAGCGGGATAGGCCATAAGGCTTGATTTGACCATCCGCATACGAGCGTTCCAAAACGGTCGCATGCACATCAGAAGTCACACAAAAGGTGGTGGTTGAACTCATGCGTCCATTATAACAAATAATCATAAAATTCACGGATTGCATGAACGAAACGGTTGTATCTGAGTGTTGAGGCGTGTAGAATTAAACTGTAAATGCATCCATTTACAGGAGGGAAATCAGTCATGAAATTAGTCAAGATTTTGGCTGGTCTGCTCATCGTCCTCTCCACGCTCACTGCGTGCGGACCCACAACCAAGAAGATCGAAGAATTGGTCGTCTTGTTTGTTCCGAGTAAAGACCCAGCAACCATCCTCACCGCCGTTGAACCGCTTAAACAGCTGATCATCGACGCCCTGGCCGACCGCGGCTTTGAAGTCGAAAAAGTCACTATCGAAGTGACCTCCGATTATAACGCCGCCGGGGAAGCCCTGGCTGCGGGAACCGCCCACATCGGGTTCATTCCGGCCAACACCTACGTCGCTTACTCTGAAGACGGCGTCCAGGTCATTTTGGCTGCGACCCGTGCCGGTCTCAACAAAGACAGTGAAAATGCCAAGGACTGGAACGATGGTCTGCCGACCACCGGCGACAGCACCAACCAAGTCACCTACTACCGCTCCATCGCGTTGGCCGGTGTCAGTGAATACGCCCAATCCCTGTTGGCTAAAGTCAATGCCGGACAGGCCTTGACCTGGGACGATGTGAACGGTGCCGTGTGGTGCCACTCCTCGACCACTTCCGCTTCCGGATACGTCTATCCGACGATCTGGCTGTTGGAAAACTTCGACAAACGCATCACCGATTTGACCAACCACTATCAGACGACCTCCGGTTACGGCCAAGCGGCTGCTGACCTGGCGTCGGGTGCTTGCGACATCGCCGTCGGTTATGCCGACTTCCGTCGTGACTATGAAGCCAAATGGACCACGGACTTCGGTCGTACGAACTCCATCTGGACCGAAACGGGCGTTCTGTTTGTGACCCCGGGCGTCATGA
>CAINEY010000013.1 GCA_903847945.1 uncultured bacterium
CCCAACATCACGGGAGTGATGGGGGTTTCACTGTGTCCGATATCAAATCCGGCCTTCGCCATTTGAACTTTGAAGTGGTTTCCGTTAGCCCAGAGTTTGCGGTTGGCTTCATCGCTTTCGCTCATTAATTTGAGCGCTTCCAAGAGGGCTCCAACCACAGCCGGAGGCAAGTTGGTGGAGAAGAGTAAGGGACGAGCCCGATGACTCAGCCATTCTTTCATGATCTGTCGTCCGGCCACATACCCGCCCATGGCGCCTAAAGCTTTGGAGAGGGTGCCGATCGTAAAGTCGATGCGACCGTGCAGGTGGAAGTGATCGACCGTTCCACGACCGTTTTCGCCCAAGACTCCGGAACCGTGCGCATCATCCACATACGTCAAACACTGGAACTTTTCAGCCAACTCAACGATCTCCGGCAGTTTGGCCAAATCTCCATCCATCGAGAAGACCCCATCGGTAATGATGAGGACATTGGTGTAGGACGCCCGCTTCTCACTGAGAATGCGCCGTAAATCCGACATATCGGAGTGTTTATAGACGGCTTTATCGGCTTTGGAGAGTTTGACCCCATCGATGATGGAGGCATGATTGAGTTCATCGGAAAGAATGAGATCGCCCACATCGGTAATGGCTTGAATGACCCCGGCGTTGCAATTGAATCCGGATTGAAAGACAATAGCCGCTTCTTCGCGTTTGAACACGGCTAACGCTTTCTCCAACTCATCATGCAGGGATTGATTTCCGCTGATGGTTTTCACGGCTCCTGCCCCGATCCCGTACTGTTCTACGGCGCGGATGGCGGCAGCTTTCAAGCGCGGATGATTGGCGAAACCCAGGTAATTGTTGGAAGCTAGGTTCAATACAGTTTTTCCGTTGATGACGATTTCCGGTTCATTGGCGCTTTCCACGATCGGCAAGACACGGTAAACCCCATCGGCTTTGAGTTGATCGACTTTGGCTTTTAAGAAATCCAGATCGTGCAGTCCCATTTAACCCTCCGTTACGCGCAGAACTACTTTTCCGCAGCGTCCTTCATGCATGAGTTGAAACCCTTCTTCAAACTGATCGAAGGGCAGAATGTGCGTCACGATGCGATCCAAGTGTAACTTCCCGCTGTCGATGAGCGATTGACCCAATGCCCAGGTCTGCATCATCCGGCGTCCGGTGATCCCATGGATCGTAATGCCTTTGAAGACGATGGCGTTATTGATGTCGATGCTGACGGGACCATCCGGTAAGCCCAAGATGGACATCCGTCCGCCTTTTTTCAAGTAACTGAACGCTCCGGTCAACGCCCGCGGACTGCCGCTCATTTCACACACGACGTCCACACCGTACTGATCCGTCAGATCCAGAATGGTTTTCACAGGATCCTGGTCTTTCGCGTTGATGGACAGATCGGCTCCAACTTCCTTGGCCAGACTCAAACGATAATCGTTCACATCAACGGCCACGACCCACGAAGCGCCCATGGCTTTGGCGACATCCACCGCCATCAGTCCGATCGGTCCAACGCCGACGATGGCCACGGTTTTTCCTTTAACATCTCCGCTGGCAACCGTATGGATGGCATTGCCTAAGGGCTCTTGGATGCACAGGTAAGCCGGATCGACCTTGGGGTCACTGATCCAGCAATTCACAGCCGGCATCACCACAAACTCCGCAAAGGCGCCATCGCGATCGACACCCAAAATCTGGGTATTGCGGCACAAGTGCTTCTGATCGCTCAGACAGAATTCGCAGGTTCCGCACACGATGTGCGTTTCACAGGCTACGATGTCACCCAACTTCGGGGAGGTGACGTTCTTGCCGACCTGGATGACTTTTCCAGCCAGTTCGTGACCCATGATTTGCGGGGTCTTGATGCGGGACTGGGCCCAGGGGTTGTAGTCATAAATGTGCACATCGGTGCCGCAGATCGAGGTCGCTAAAACCTGGATCATCACGTCATCATCGCCGCAGACAGGCTTTGGACGATCG